>JAABTF010000018.1 GCA_011389965.1 Halothiobacillus sp. | reverse complement strand
GAGATGGACCCGCCCGAGGCGCTGGAAGGCGGCAACAAGCCGTATCCCGACGCCCGCACCGCCAGCGGGGATGCGCTGATCGGCCGCGAGGTCGAGAGCCTCACGCTGCCCAGCGAGGAAGCCTCCCCCGCCCAGAGCGAGCCGGCGGATCAATCCCGGTCCAACGCCGAGGCGCTGGCCGGGCGCTTCGATGACATGGGCAACCAGGTCGAGGTATCGGCCGTGGCCGGCAAGGTGCAACTGCGGGTCAAAGACAACATCCTCTTCCCAACGGCCGAGGCCGGCCTGTCCGGCCGGGGGGAGAACGTACTGGGCGAACTGGCCAAGCGGCTGGGGGACAGCGATTACGCGATCACCGTCGAGGGCCATACCGACGACCGCCCTATCCAGACCTGGCGGTACCCGTCCAACTGGGAGCTTTCGGCCGCCCGTGCCGCAGCGGTGGTGCGGCGGCTGATCGAGGCCGGCATTCGCCCCGGGCGGCTCAACGCGGTGGGCTTGGCCGATACCCAGCCGATCGCCAGCAACGACAATCCCGAGGGACGTGCGGAAAATCGGCGCGTCGACCTGGTCCTCGAACTGCCCGCCGAAGGGACGCCGACCCGATGACTCATGAGCCACGCCGATCGTCAGGCCTATCGCCAAGTTCCTCCCTCGATGACTGGCAACTGCATCCCCGTCTGTTGGCCGACAGCCTGCCCATCCTCGAGCACGACGGTCTCCAGTTTCGTCTGGTCAACGATCGCCGCTTTATCTGGGTCCTGATCGTTCCCATGCATCCCGGCGCCGAGCAGCTCCATCGTCTGCCGCCGACCTTGCGCGAGAGCACCCTGCAGGCCTTGCAGGCGGTCAGCGAAACCCTGGAGCAGTGCTATCGTCCGAAACGCTTGAATGTCGGGGCGATCGGCAATCTGGTCGATCAGCTCCACGTGCACTGCGTGGCGCGCACGACCGACGACCCGGCCTGGCCCGGCGTCGTCTGGGGCTCGGGGGAACGCCAACCGCTCGGCCCGTTGGAATCACTTGCCCGGGTGCGGGCAATTGCCGCTGGACTCACCACCAAGCTTGCGCGACACTCTGAATCTTAAGGAAGATCTGCACGAATCGGATAGCACTCTGGCTTGGCGAGCCCCACAGGACGCGTCTTGAGCCCGCCATCTGGGTCGTTGCTGTCCTCGGAAAGAGAATCACTCTTCCGCGGCGGACGAATGCCTTGCATCTACCCGGCTCAAGACGCGCAGAGCGTCATTCGATTCGTGCAGACCTTACCTAATGAGTCGGGCCCGATTGCCAGGAAGGCAGACAGCGATCCCCGAGGCAGTCCCACCGACCACCGGAAGCCGAATCAGAAGGAACTACTGCGCCCATGCGATTGCTCCCCCTCCCCTTGCAATTTCTGCTCTTCATCCTCGTCCAGCTCGCCCTGAGCGCGGCCCTGGTCTTTTACCTGGGCAACCTGGCCCAATCCAACGTCGAAACCTTCGCCGAGGCCAGTCAGGGGTTTGTCGAGACCCACAAGTCGATCGAGCAGATCCGCAACCAATATGCCAGCATCGCCGCCAAGGTGGAGCTGAAAACCGCGGGCTTGTCCCCCGGTAGCCGTGCGGACGTCAGCGACCTGTCCACCGAGCTCAAGCAGGTGGCCTCGGCGGTCCGAAACAGCGTTGCCCTGGCTCCGCTGCGGGAGGATTACCCCGGGGCTGTCCGCCAACTCGCCGATGACATCGAGGCGCAATCGCAGGCCCTGATCCAGGCCAGTCAGCAGGTGGCCTCCGCCGATCGCGACCAGCTCAACCGGATACAGGCTCGTCTGGCCGAGGAACGGGCTCGCATCACCACCAGCGGCTTTGGCGAGCTTATCGACGCGGCCAACCGCGAGCTCGAGAGCACCATGCGTTCCATCCGGGTGGCAAACTCGGCGGTGATCGACAACTACCAGTTGATCCTGATCCTGTTCGTCGCCCTGCAGGCCCTTTTGCTGATCATCGTCCTGTGGCTCGTCAATCGCCAGATCCGACAACTGGCGGACGTGACCGAGGGTATCGTGGCCGGTGAGATGGCCAGCCCTCGCGGTCAGCAGAAGCGCCGCGATCAGCTCGGACGCATCGCGCGCGCCGTTCAGCAGTTCCGCAGCTCTCTGGTCAGCCTGTCGAACTCCCGCGAGCAACTGCAGACCATGCTCAAGAAACACGACAAGGAATCCCTGCACCGTCGCCGGGCTGAGGATTCCTTGCGCCTGACCGCGTCGGTGTTCGACGAAGTGCAGGAGGCCGTCCTGGTGACCGACATCCAGGGCATCGTCACTCGCGCCAATCCCGCCGCACGCCAATTGCTTGCCCTCACGGAGGTCCAGCTCGGCGAGCGCCCGCTGCTCGAGATACTGCTGGCGCAACCGAGCAAGGTCGTCGCACCGATCTGGAAGCATGTATTGGAAAAAGGGGAATGGCGCAGCGAGATCGAGTTCACCCGCCCATCGGATCAACGCACCCTGATCGCGCTGGTCTCGATTCGCCTGGTGGGCGAGCCCCGCGAAAAACGGGGTCACGTGATCGTGGTCATCAATGACCACACCGAGATCCGAAAGCGTGAACGCGAAATCCTTGCACTGGCCCGACAGGATTCGGTCACCGACCTGCTCAATCGCAGCTATTTCATCCAACAGGTCGACTCGCAGATCCAGACGCACCCGGATCGCCCCTTCGCCCTGATCGCCGTCGGTCTCGATGGCTTCACCGCCTTCAACGAGGCCCTGGGTCGACGGTTCGGCGACCGGATCCTACGGGTGATCGCTGAACGCTTGAACGAGATCACCGCTTCAGGCTCGCTGGTTGCCCGTATCGGCGGCGATGAGTTCGCGTATCTGGTGTTCCCCGACAATCCCGCCGAACTCGAGCAGCAGGCGGCCGACGCCATGCAGGCCTGCTTCCGACAGGTCACGCGGCGGATGGAGCTGGCAGGCTACCGCCTCGACATCCGCGCCAGCGTGACCGCCGCCTACTTCCCCAACGAGGGCCGGACCGCCGAAACGTTGCTCCGCATCGTCGACAACGGGCTTTCCCAGGCAAAGGCCGAGGGTGGCAACCAGATCGTCGGCCATGCCGAGGGCCATACGCAGGCCGCTCAACGCCGGTTCGATCTCACGCAGGCACTGGGCAAGGCGCTGGGCAACCGGGAATTGCGCGTGCATTATCAACCGCAGGTAGCCCTCGGCAGCGGGGCCTTGGTAGGCTTCGAGGCCCTGATGCGCTGGCGCTACCGCGGGGAGTGGATCTCGCCGGCGGAGTTCATCCCGATCGCCGAGGAACACAACATGATCGGCGAGCTGACCGAATGGGCCCTGGGTCAGGCCTGCCGCCGAGCGGCCGACTGGCAGCGCCAGGCCGGAGAGGAATTCACCATCTCGATCAACGTGCCGCCGCAGCTCCTGCTGCTGGACAAGATCGACGAGCGGTTGGTCGCACTGGCCCGGTCGGCCGGCCTGACGACCTCGTCGATCATTCTGGAGATCACCGAAAGCGACTTCGGCAACGACCCGGCCATGCTCGCCGGCCGCCTGCATCAACTGGCAATGCAGGGCTTCTCCATCGCCATCGACGACTTCGGTACCGGACATTCCTCGCTGGCCTATCTCAACAACCTGCCCATCAGCAAGCTCAAGATCGACAAGCAGTTCGTCGACGAGATCGTGGCCGACGAAGATGCCCGCAAGCTACTTGGCTCGATCCTCGCCATGGCCGAAAAGCTCGAATTCGAGGTCGTGGTCGAGGGGGTCGAGAGTCCGAAGCAACTGGTCGAACTGCGCAAGTTCGGCAGCCGACTGCAAGTCCAGGGATTCGTGTTCTCCCGGCCATTCGACGAGGATTACTGGGACGGCGAATTCATGCACGGCAAACCGGCGCGCTATCCGGTTCCGGAACTCCCCTCCGGCAAGTCGGCGGACTAACTCGCCGCCGATCCAAGTGGAAACGAAAAAGCCCGCCTCGGCAGAGATTGCCGGAGGCGGGCTTTTTAATGGGTTGATGCCTACCCGATGGGTCAGTGGGCCTCGTCCCAGCTCATCCCGATCCCGATACCCACCTCCAGGGGAACCTTGAGCGAGGCGGCTGCGATCATGCTCTGCTCCATCTCGGCGGCCAGCGTCTCGGCATGTTCGGCGGGGACCTCGAAGATCAACTCGTCGTGCACCTGGATGATCATCCGCGCCCGGCCGGTGAGCACGAGCTTGTCGTGCAGCGCGAGCATGGCCCGCTTGATGATGTCCGCGGCCGTGCCCTGCATGGGGGCATTGATGGCGGTGCGCTCGGCGTACTGGCGACGTTGGCCATTGCGGCTTTTGAGCTCCGGCAGGTACAACCGGCGGCCGAAGACCGTTTCCACGAAGCCGGTCTCGTGGGCGCGTGCCCGGGTTTCTTCCATGTACCGGGCCACGCCGGGATAGCGGGTGAAGTACCGGTCGATGTAATCCTGCGCCTCGCCGCGTCCCACCCCGATCTGCCGGGCCAGGCCGAAGGCGGACATACCGTAGATCAGGCCGAAGTTGATCGCCTTGGCCGCTCGCCGCTGGTCGTCCGTCACCTCGTCACGTCCCTCGGCGAACACCTCCCGGGCCGTGGCACGGTGGATATCCTCGCCGCGGGCGAAGGCCTGCAAGAGCCCCTCGTCACCTGACAAATGCGCCATGATGCGCAGCTCGATCTGCGAGTAGTCCGCCGAGATCAGCTTGTGACCGGGCGAGGCGACGAAGGCCTTGCGGATCCGGCGCCCCTCCTCCGTCCGCACGGGGATGTTCTGCAAGTTGGGGTTGGAGGACGACAGGCGACCGGTGGCCGTGACGGCCTGGTGGAACATGCTGTGCACCCTACCGGTGTCGGAATCGATGCGCTCCGGGAGCCGGTCGATGTAGGTGGTCTTGAGCTTGGTCAGCCCCCGGTAGTCGAGGATCAACTGCGCCAGCGGGTGTTCTTCGACCAGGGCACTCAGGGCCTCTTCATTGGTCGACGGCTCGCCCTTGGGGGTCTTGACCTTCACCGGCAGCCCCATGCGCTCGTAGAGAATTTCCTTAAGCTGCTTGGTCGATCCCAGGTTGAAGGCCTCGCCGGCAATCGCCCGCGCCTCTGTCTCGATCGAGGCGATCCGCTCGCCGATGGCCGCACCCTGTCGGGCCAGCTGTTCGCTATCGATGGCCACTCCGGCCCGCTCCATGGTGAAAAGCACCGGCACCAGCGGACGCTCGATTTCCTCGTAGACGCTCATCAGGGTTGGGATTTGTGCCAGACGCGACCGCAGCCGGTCGGCCAGTTGCAGGGTGATATCGGCATCTTCCGCGGCATAGGGGCCGGCCGTGTCGATCTCTATCTGATCAAAGCGCAGTTGCTTGGCCCCCTTGCCGGCCAGTGACTCGAAGGTGGTGGTCTGGCGCGAGAGTTCCCGGCTCGCCAAGGTGTCCATGTCGTGCCGCGAGGCGGTGGGGTCGAGGACATAGGACTCGAGCATGCTGTCGTCGACTAGCCCGCGCAGCGCAATGCCGTGGTTGGCCAGCGCATGCATGTCGAACTTGGCGTTCTGCAGCACCTTGGTGGGGCGCTCGTCTTCCAGCCAGGGCTTGAGCCGGGCGAGCACGGTGTCGCGATCCAACTGCGGCTCGACCCGTTCCCCATGGGCATCGACATGAGACAACGGCACATAGATCGCCTCGTGGGGCGCCGTGGCAATCGACAGCCCCACCACGGCCATCTGCATTGGCTCGAGCGAATTGGTCTCGGTGTCGAAGGCCACGCGCGGGGCGGTCTGAATGCGCTCGATCCAGTTTTCCAGCTCGGCGATATCGGTCACGTTCCGGTAGTCGACTTCCGGGCGAGCCACGTCGACATCGAGCGTATCCGCCTCGGGTGCCTGCTCTTCCAGCCACCGCCGCAGACTGTTGAGGCCGTAACGATCGGCCAGGGCCAGACCGGTCTGCACGTCGGGGGCCTCGAGCACGAGATCATTGAGTCGTACCGCCAAGTCGCAGTTGGTACGGATGGCCACCAGTTGCCGGCTGATCGACAGGAGGTCGAGCGAGTCGCGCAGCGACTGGCCCACCTTGCCCTTGATCTCGTCGGCGTGGGCGATGATGCCATCGAGCGAGCCGTACTGATTGATCCACTTGGCCGCGGTCTTCGGCCCGCAACCGGGGACCCCGGGGATGTTGTCCACCTTGTCGCCGACCAGGGCGAGAAAGTCGAGGAACTGTGCCGGGCTGATACCGTATTTCTCCTCCACGGCTGCCTCGTCGGTCACCTTGTTGCTCATGGTGTTGACCAGGGTCACCCGGGGCGAAACCAGTTGCGCGAAATCCTTGTCCGCCGTGGCCACGATCACTTCGTCGTCGTGTTCGCGCGCCTCGTGCATCAGGGTGCCGATGACATCGTCGGCCTCCACGCCCTCGATGCACAGCAGGGGAAAGCCCAGCGCCCGGACCAGGGCATGCACCGGTTCGATCTGCACCCGCAGATCGTCGGGCAGGGGTGGGCGGTGCGCCTTGTATTCGGGGTAGATATCGTCGCGAAAGGTCTTGCCCGGCGCGTCGAACACCACCGCCATGTGGCTGGGATCGGCTTCGCGGCGGAGTTTGAGCAACATGTTCACCACGCCGTGGATCGCCCCGGTCGGCGTGCCGTCCGGCGCATTTAGCGGCGGCAAGGCGTGGAAGGCGCGGAACAGAAACGAACTTCCGTCGACGAGAATCACGGGCCCGGCTCGGTCGGTCATGGTAGGCTTTACCCCCTTGGAATGGCTGCGGCTACTATGCCACAGGCGGTCAAGCGGGCGCCTCGCCCCTCACGCTATTCACAACGGCGCAAGTACTCGTCCCCGATGAGCAGAAAGCTACCCAACCACCCTACCCGTCTGGACCACCAGCAGCGTCTGTCCAATGAATCCTGGAAGATATTCCAGATCATGGCGGAGTTCGTGCAGGGCTACGAAACGCTGGCCAGCATCGAACCGGCGGTGAGCATATTCGGCTCGGCGCGGTTCGAAGAGGACAATCCCTGGTACGAGCTGACCGTCGAAATCGCCGACAAGCTCTCCCAGGCGGGATTCGCGGTGATCTCGGGCGGCGGGCCGGGCCTGATGGCCGCCGCCAACAAGGGCGCGCAGGCCGGCGGCGCTCCCAGCGTGGGACTGAACATCGCCCTGCCCCACGAGCAGAACGACAATCCCTACCAGGACGTGTCGCTACACTTCCAGCACTTTTTTGCCCGCAAGGTGATGTTCGTCAAGTATGCCTCCGCCTACGTCATGATGCCGGGCGGCTTTGGCACGCTCGACGAGACCGCGGAGATCCTGACGCTGGTGCAAACCGGCAAGTCACGTCGCATCCCGATCATCCTGATGGGTACGAGCTTCTGGAAGGGCCTGATCGACTGGTTCCGTGATCAGCTTTTGGCCGAAGAGACCATTTCGCCCGACGACATGGATCTGTTCACGCTCTGCGACACCGCCGACGAGGCACTCGACGCCATCTTCGACTTCTATCGCAACCGCGGCGTGAGTGCCACCGAGGAAGAGCAGCAAAAGCTGCTCGACCTTTAGTCACGTCGCCTTCAAGTCACCACTACCGCACGAGACCGTCATGTCGGTTTTTACCAAAGTCGATACCGATCAACTCCGCACGTTCCTGGAACAGTTCGACTGCGGCGAACTGGTCGAGCACCGCGGCATCAGCGCCGGGATCGAGAACACCAACTATTTCGTCACCACCACCGGCGGGCGCTTCGTGCTCACCCTGTTCGAGAACCACACCGCGGACGAGTTGCCGTTCTTTCTCGACCTGATGGCCTATCTGGCCGAGCACGGCATTCCCACCGCGCACCCTGTGCCCACGCGCCACGGTCACTATCTCACCGAGCTCAATGACCGGCCAGCCGCGCTGGTCCAGCGGCTTTCCGGGGGCTCACTGGACCATCCGGACCCTGCGGCCTGCGCCGAGATCGGCCGCACGCTGGCCCGCTGTCATCGCGTCAGCCGCGATTTCCCTGAATACCGCGCCCCGGATCGCGATCTCGGCTGGGCCGAGCGGGTCGCCGGCGAAATCGACACGTCAATTGACGACGGAGAACGGGACCTGCTGTTCGACGAGTTGGCCTTCCAACGCGGCCAGTCGCGTGACGACCTGCCGCGCGGGGCGATCCATGCCGACCTGTTCCGCGACAACGTCCTGTTCGACGACGGCCGACTGACCGGGATCATCGACTGGTACTACGCCTGCACGGATGCCTTCGCCTACGACCTGGCCGTCACCCTCAACGATTGGTGTGTCGACGAACAGGGCCGGAGTCTGCCGGACGAACGCGACGCGCTGCTGAGCGCCTACCTGGCCGAGCGGCCGTTCACGACGGCGGAGACCCGGGTCTGGCCCGGCCTGTTGCGGGCCGCCGCCCTGCGCTTCTGGCTGTCCCGCCTGCAGGATCACCACTTCCCGCGGGCCGCGGAGATGACCTACATCAAGGACCCCGCCCCGTTCCGCCGCATCCTGCTCGCCCACCGGGCGGCAGACGGCAGCCAAGCCGACTGGATCAAGGTCAACCAGGCGCCAGAGGCGGCATCGTGACCCCCAACCCCGCGCAATCACCACTGACCCGGCTGGTCGACCGCCTCGACCGGGTCAACGAATGGCTGGGACGCGGCGTCGCTTGGCTGGGGCTGGTCCTGGCCCTGACGGTGTTTGCCGTCGTGGTGCTGCGCTATGCCCTGGGGGAAAGCAACCAGTGGCTCTCCGAGTCGATCTACTACTGGTTCGCCATGCTGTTCATGCTCGGCATCGGCTACACCTACCGGCATGATGGCCACGTGCGTGTCGACGTCCTGTCGCGCAACGCCTCGCCCAGAAAACGCGCCTGGGTCGAGATCCTCGGCGTGTTCTTGCTGCTCTGGCCGGTCTGCCTGTTCATCGGGCTTGCCAGCGTCGATTACGTTGCCAATGCCTGGGCCATCCGGGAAGGCTCCCCGGAGCCGGGCGGCATTCCCATGCTGTACCTGTTGAAGACGCTGCTGCTGATCATGCCGGCCCTGCTGTTCTGGCAGGGGCTGGTCGAGTTGCTGCGTGCCATCGCCACCCTGCGGGCCGAGCGCCCCACCCACCCCGACCGCGGCGATATCCGCGAAGGGGTATAGACGATGGAATGGCTCCTCCTCGCGATGGTGATCACCGTGTTCGCCGCGCTCATGAGCGGCTTCCCGGTGGCCTTCACCCTGGCGGGCGTCTCGTTGCTGTTCGCCGGACTGGGCACGGCCCTGGGCCAGTTCGACAGTAGCCTGATGAGCGCGATGCCCAACCGCCTGTTCGGCATCATGCTCAACCAGACCCTGATTGCCGTGCCCCTGTTCGTCCTAATGGGCGTGCTGCTGGAAAAGGCCCGGGTGGCCGACGATCTGCTCGAGAACATGACGGCCCTTTTCGGACAGCGACCCGGCGGCTTGGGCTTGTCGATGATCCTGGTCGGCGCCATCCTCGCGGCGAGCACCGGCATCGTCGGCGCCACCGTGGTGACACTGGGGCTGATCGCCCTGCCCGTCATGCTGCGACGCGGCTACGACCCCCGACTCGCCAGCGGCTCGGTCGCTGCAGCCGGCACTCTGGGTCAGATCATCCCGCCCTCGATCATCCTCGTGCTGCTCGGCGACCAGTTGTCCAATGCCTACACTCAGGCCCAACTCGAACAGGGCATCTTCGCCCCGGAGACCGTATCGGTCGGCGATCTGTTCAGCGGGGCCCTGATCCCCGGCCTGATCCTGGTGGGCGCCTACGTGGCCTACATCCTGTTCGTCGCCTGGCGACAGCCCGAGCGAGTGCCCGGCCTGACCGCAGCCGAATTCGCCGAACGCCCGCCCATCGGCCGGCTGCTGCTGGCACTGGCCCCGCCGGTCACTCTCATCGTGCTGGTGCTCGGCTCGATCATGGGCGGGATTGCCACCCCCACGGAGGCCGCGGCGGTGGGTGCAGTCGGCGCTTTGCTGCTCGCGCTTCTCAAGCGGCGCCTGAATATGTCCGTGCTGCACGAGAGCCTGCAGGCCACCCTGCGGGTCACGGCGATGGTGTTCATGATCTTCATCGGCGCCTCGATCTTCTCGCTGGTCTTCCGCGGCTTCGGTGGCGATGCACTGGTGCACGATCTCCTTTCCGGGCTACCCGGCGGGGCCATCACGGCCCTGTTGTTGGTGATGGTGATCGTGTTCCTGCTGGGCTTCATGCTCGACTTCATCGAGATCACCTTCGTCGTGGTGCCGATTGTCGCGCCGGTGTTGCTGATGATGGGCATCGATCCCGTCTGGCTGGGCATCCTGCTGGCAGTTAACCTGCAGACCAGCTTTCTCACCCCGCCCTTCGGCTTCTCGCTGTTCTACCTGCGCGGCGCGGCACCAAAGAGCATCCAGACCGGCCAGATCTATCGGGGTGTACTGCCGTTCATCGCGATTCAAATCGGGGTGTTGGCCCTGCTGGTGCTCTTCCCTGACCTGGTCACCGCCCTGCCCGACATGCTCAACGTGAGCCACAGTCCCTAAATGATGGCGGGGTTCGACCAGTCGGCGCGCCAAGGCGGCGCCCCCACGCTTGACCCGATCGTCCTGCAGGGGCGCGACGAGCAGGTACGCATCGAATTCCCACTTGCCCTGGCGCCCATGGCCGGGGTTTCCGATCGCCCGTTCCGCCAGCTCTGCCACGCCCAGGGCGCAGGCCTCGTTTTCAACGAGATGGTCAGCAGCAAGCCCGAATTGCGCGACACCCGCAAGAGCAAACTGCGGCGCATCCATCCCGACGACCCGGAGCCACGCGCCGTGCAACTGCTGGGCAATGACCCGGCGGATCTGGCGGCCGCCGCCCGACAGGCCCATGCCGACGGCGCACAGATCATCGACATCAACCTGGGCTGCCCGGCCAAAAAAGTCTGCCGCAAGGCGGCGGGCTCGGCACTCATGGCCGAACCGGATACGGTGGCCCGCCTGCTGGAGGCAACGGTCGCGGCCGTGCCCTGCCCGGTGACCCTGAAGATACGCACCGGGCCGGAGGAGAGCCAACGCAACGCGCCGCAGATCGCGGCGATTGCCGAACAAGCCGGCATCGCCATGTTGAGCATCCACGGCCGGACCCGGACACAGAAATACAACGGTATGGCCGAATACGACACCATCCGCCGGGTGGTCGAGGAGCGCGGCATCCCGGTCCTAGCCAACGGCGATATCGACTCGATCGATTCCGCCCGACGGGTATTGGAGACCACGGGGGCTGCCGGGCTGATGGTGGGTCGGGCGGCCTTCGGCCGGCCTTGGCTGTTTGCTCAACTGCGGGCCGCCCTGGAAGGACAGCCCGTCCCCGAGGATCCCGCGCCGATCGATGTCATGTCGTTCGTGCGCGCGCAGTTCGAGAATATTTATTCCCATTACGGAAATCTGATGGGCGTTCGCATCGCGAGAAAGCACTGGGGGTGGTATTCTTCCCAGCTACCGTTTGAAGAAGGGATGCGCAAGCAGTTCAACCGGCTGGAGACAATCGAGTCCCAGCGCCGGTGGCTCGACCGGCGGGAAGCCGACGTCCAGACGGGGTGAACTGTGGCAAGCGGCCTCATCCGGCATCCTGCAAACGACCTTGCCCTTGGCGAGTTCGTTTCCGCCCCGAGCATCGCGATGCCCTGGGGCCGACTTCAAAGTGATCCGCCCCAGCATTGCAGCGTTGTGTCCCAAGCCATGACCGAACCATCCACGTCATCCGCCGCCTTGATGCCCGAGTCAACATTGAACGGCACGGCGCGCCGAGCCGCCGAGTGCCACCAGGACGTGCACGAGACCGTCGTCGATGCGCTCGACCGGTTGTGGGATGCGTTCGAGGAAGACCAACCCAGCAACCTCTACCAGCTGGTCATGGGCCAGGTCGAGCGTCCCCTGCTCGCCCGGGTGCTGGAACGCTGCGACCACAACCAGAGCCGGGCGGCCGCCTGCCTGGGCATCAACCGCAGCACGCTGCGCAAGAAACTGCGCGAACACGACTTGATCTGAACCCCGTCCTGCCGCTCTTTCATTGCCCTCACCCGCCTGCCGGGACCTTGCTGCAACACCGCGTCCCCTCTCGGCTCGGTCCGTGAAAAAATCCGCTTTGCCTTTGCCCGAAAACGGGTTATAACGCGGCGGAAAATCGGCAGGTCACCCCGGGATGCGGGGAGCCCACCCGGACCGGACAAGCGCCCTTTCCTGCCCTTCGAGCACCGCGCAAGCCGGAATCCGGGATGCACTATGGCCTTGTAAAAGGATACGGACGCCACACGTCCTTGCCATGACCGTCGATCGATGCCCCGTGGCCATGCGGCCACCGGAACGTATTGATCCAAGAGGTGACCCATGAGCAAGGAAAATGATTATTCGGATCTCGACGATGCCTGGGAAAACGACGGTGAGGACGACGCGCCGGACAGTGATCGGTTGCTTGACAGCATCAAGGGGCACAAGGACGCTCGCCGCCGCCTTGACGACCGGCTCGAGGAACGCCGCCTGCGCGAGCAGATGGTCGAAGACTTCTGACCCCTACCGCTACCGCGCGTCATTCGCAACCCAGGGCCCTCATCGGCCGACCGACAGGAGGCCTATATGCCACATCGACTGACCCTCGGTCTGGGGCTGATCAGCGCGCTCGCCGCTATCGTCCTCGCTGCGGCCGGGGCCCACGGACCACTCGCCCCCACGGCGCCCGAGACCATCCGGCAACTGGACACGGCCGTGACCTTTCACCTGTTCCACAGCCTCGCCCTGATGATATTGGCGTTCTGGCCCGGTCCCCCGCGTCTGCGTCACGGGCTGGCGGGGATTTGGCTGGCGGGCATCGCGCTGTTCAGCGGCAGTCTTTACGCGCAGACATTAATGCATGCCCCGTGGCCCGGCATCCTCACGCCCCTCGGCGGTCTGTTGCTGATGCTCGGTTGGCTCGCTTGGCTGGTCGCCCTGCCTTGGAGCCGAACTTTGGATTGAGCGGTTGGGGCCGCAACCGCTCAGTGGGCATCCTTGTCCATGTAGAAATGCTGACGAAAGTCGTCACGGAAATTCGCGTGGCAATCGAGGCAGGTGGTCTGCAAGCGCGCAAAGGCATTGATCACCTCACGCCCGTCTCCCTTGGCGGCGATATCCGACAACTCGGCCGCTGCAGCATGCACCTCGTGGTCATACTCCTGGAACTCAGCCTTGCGCTCCGCGGCAAACGCCATGATCCGCTGGCGTTCTTCCATGGGAGGGCGGGGATGCTCGGCGATGGCCTCGGCCTCCCGGGCCACCCATTCCCAGTTCTCGTGATTGATCGCCGAGACGATCCGCTGGGTATGCTCGCCAAGTTCCTCCATGGTCTCGTGGAATTCGTGCACGCCCCCGTGATCGTCCTCCTCCCCACTTGCCGCCAGTGGTCCGGCAAACGTCAGGGGCAGGATTGCCGCGGCGACAACCGCAAGAGAGCCTCTATGGCTCGTCAGTGTCTTGAATGCGCTGATCATGCTCTTTCATCCCTCATTCCTTGTACCCTTGCTCATAGTAACGCACCACGCAGGCTCCCGCGCACGGGCTGCGTCCATCGCGGGATTGCGGTACCATCCACGTTTTTGATCCAGGAAAACCATGACCCAAGCCGCCTTTGAATACGATGATCTGATTCGCTGCGCCAAGGGGGAGATGTTCGGCCCCGGTAATGCGCAACTGCCGCTACCGCCGATGCTGATGTTCGACCGCATCAACAAGATCACCGACGAAGGTGGTGACTTCGGCAAGGGCGAGATGCATGCCGAGCTGGCCGTGCATCCGGACTTGTGGTTTTTCGCCTGTCACTTCGAAGGCGATCCGGTGATGCCGGGCTGCCTGGGCCTTGATGCCATGTGGCAGTTGGTCGGCTTTTTCCTCGGGTGGAGCGGCGGCAAAGGTCACGGGCGCGCCTTGGGCGTGGGTGATGTAAAATTCTCGGGACAGGTCTTGCCGAAGAACAAGAAAGTTGAATATCGTGTTCAGATGAAGCGTGTAATCATGCGCAAACTGACCATGGGTATCGCGGACGCGCAGATGCTCTGCGATGGCGTCGTGATCTACGAGGCCAAGGATCTTCGGGTCGGACTGTTCACCAGCACAGAAGCACTTTCGGAGTAAGTACTCAATGCGCCGAGTCGTCATCACGGGCATGGGCATCGTGTCCAGCCTGGGCAACAACTGCAAAGAGGTTCTCGCCTCGCTTCAAGAGGGTCGTTCGGGCATCGAGCGCAACCCCGAGCAGGTCGAGCACGGCTTCCGGTCCCATGTGGCCGGCACGCTCAAGATCGACCCCTCCGAGCACATCGACCGCAAACTCTTGCGGTTCATGGGCTCGGCGGCCGCCTACAACTACCTGGCGATGAAAGAAGCGATCGATCAGGCCGGGTTGAGCGAGGAGCAGGTCTCCGACCCGCGCGCCGGCCTGATCACCGGCTCCGGCGGTTCTTCCTGCGAGAACATCGTGGCCACCGCCGACATCGCCCGCGAGAAAGGCATCAAGCGTGTCGGCCCCTACATGGTCACCCGCACCATGGGCTCAACCACCTCGGCCTGCCTGGCGACGCCGTTCAAGATCAAGGGCATCAACTACTCGATCAGCTCGGCCTGCTCGACCTCCGCGCACTGCATCGGTGCCGGCGTCGAGCAGATCCAGTTCGGCAAGCAGGACGTGGTCTTCGCCGGTGGCGGCGAGGAGCTGCACTGGTCGCTGTCGGCGATGTTCGATGCCATGGGCGCATTGTCGTCGAACTTCAACGACACGCCCGACAAGGCCTCGCGCCCATACGACGTCGACCGGGATGGCTTTGTCATCGCCGGTGGTGGCGGCATGGTGGTGCTCGAGTCTTTGGAGCACGCTCAGGCCCGCGGCGCGAACATCATCGCCGAAGTCACCGGTTACGGCGCGACATCCGACGGCTACGACATGGTCCAGCCCTCGGGCGAGGGTGCAGTGCGCTGCATGCAGCAGGCTCTGGCAACCGTCGATGCCCCCATCGACTACGTCAACGCCCACGGCACTTCCACCAAGGTCGGCGACCTGCGCGAGCTTCAAGCGATGACCGAGGTATTCGGCGACCACCAGCCGATCGTCACGTCGACCAAGTCGCTTTCCGGCCACGCCCTGGGCGCCGCCGGCGTGCATGAGGCCATCTACTCGCTGCTGATGATGCAGAACGATTTCATTGCCGCATCCGCCAACGTGGAAACCCTCGAGGACGAGGCCGAATCGGCGAACATCCTCACTGAAAAGCGGGAAGGCGCCACCATCAATACGGTGCTCTCCAACAGCTTCGGGTTCGGTGGCACCAATGCCTCGCTGGTGATGCAGCGCTTCAACGACTGATCACGGCAGGCTGTCCACCAACAGCAAAAAAGCCAGGCCCGTGGGCCTGGCTTTTTGACGTTCTGGGGCTGCCAAACGAGGAGACGTGCTCCGACCTCCGACACGCAGGCCATCAGGCCATCAGGCCATCAGGCCATCAGGGCACTGTCGATCAACTGGCGGGTATAATCATGACCGGGACTCGCCAGCAGGGACGCCGTGGGTCCGGATTCGACCACTTCGCCGTCGAGCATCACCAGCACACGGTGCGCCAGCGCCCGAACTACGGCCAGGTCATGGGTGATCAGGAGATAGGTCAGTCCGTGGGCCCGCTGCAAATCGCGCAGCAGGCGCAGTACCTGCAATTGCACTGCGGCATCCAGGGCGCTGGTCGGCTCGTCGAGGATGAGTACCTTGGGACGCAGGATCAGGGCGCGGGCGATGGCGATGCGCTGGCGTTGGCCTCCCGAGAACTCGTGGGGGTAACGGGACATCACCGCCGGGTCGAGTCCCACCTCACGCAGCACTTGGGCGATCTGTCGCTGGCGCTCCGCCGCGGATAGCTCCGGGGCATGCACGTCCAGTCCCTCGCCGACGATTTGCGCGATATTCATCCGTGGCGAAAGGGCACCGAAGGGATCCTGGAACACCACCTGCAGGTCGCGACGGTACTGGCGGAACCGCTTTTCGGCGTAGCCGTCCACTCGATGGCCGTCCAGCCATATTTCCCCGCTGGCGCCATCGATCAGGCGCAACAGCGCCAGCGCCAGCGTGGTCTTGCCGGACCCGGACTCGCCGACCACGCCCAGGGTCTCGCCCGCGTGCAGTGCCAGATCGATGCCGTGAATGATTTCACTCAGCGTGTCCTGACCGATCCAGCGGCGCTTGCCCACCGTCACCCCCAGATTGCGGCAACGCAACCGCTGCGCTGCCTGCGGGTCGGCCGGATCGATCATGGGTTCGACCTGGCGGGCCTCCAGCAGTGTGCGGGTATAGGCATCCTTCGGCTGGGCGAAGAGCGCATCGGTCGGACCGCTTTCCACCACCGCTCCGTCTCGCATCACCAGCACGCGATCGGCATATCGGCGAACCACCGGTAGGTCGTGGGTGATCAGGAGCAGACTCATACCACGGCGCTGCTGGAGGTCGACCAGGAGATCCATGATCGTCTTGCGCAGACCGGCATCCAAGGCAGTGGTGGGCTCGTCGGCGATCAGCAGCGTGGGATTGCAGGCGATGGCCATGGCGATCATCGCCCGCTGTCGCTGCCCACCCGAAAGCTGGTGGGGCATGGCACGCATCACCCGCTCCGGATCCGGCAAGTGCACATCGTCGAGCAAGGCACGCACTCGGCTCTTCAACCCATCACCGTGCAGGCCCTCGTGCCGGACGAGGACCTCGGCGATCTGGGCGCCGATGCTCTTGAGCGGATTGAGCGCGGTCATGGGTTCCTGGAAGATCATGCCGACGCGACCACCGCGCAGACGGCGCACCTGCGGCATGCTCATGGTCACCACATTCTCACCCTCAAAGCGGATCTCGCCGCGCGTCACCAACCCCTCGGCATCGAATAGCCGCAGGATGGACAATGCCGTTACGGTCTTGCCTGACCCCGACTCGCCCACCAGCGCCACCCGCTCACCCCGCTCCACCCGCAGGGAAACGTCGCGGACGATGACCGTGTCACCGACGATCACATCCAGTCGCTTGATTTCAAGAGGCGCTGACATCCCCGGCGACTCGGTCGGGTGGGAAGAATCACGGCGGGGGTGGGCGGCTGAAGCCATCGGCAGTCCTCGAATCGGGGGAGACATGAACGCATCACGGCTCCCGTCTGGTTGGCAGCCGCGGGCGGCTACGGCCGCTGGAACCTTAAAGCATTTTCAGCCGTCTGCGCGAGTCTGAACACTCCCACATGAAAATCCCCGGCGATTCGCCGGGGATTTCAGGGTCCACCAAACACGTCTGGATTCAGTAGCGCGACCCCCCGCTGCCAGAACCCATGCCCGTGCCTCGCCGCCGGTCGTCCGAATCCATGTGGGGGCCGGGCATTTGTTCATGCATGCGGTCCTGGTGTTCCTCGCGCATCCGAGACCGATCGCCATCGCCGCGGGAATCGCGCAGGCGCTCACGCTCTTCCATGCGCTGCTGGTTGTTCATCTGGTTCATGCCGCCGCCGGCGCCCATGCCTTGGCCACCGCCTCTCGGCGGCTGGGAAGGCAAAGCCACGCCGCGCTCGCGGGCACGTTGCTCCATGCGCTCGTGATGCTCGGACCGAATGCGTTGCTGCTCCTCGGCTGATTGCGCCGATCGCATGCGTTCCCGGTACTCGAGACGCTCCTGTTCGGTCATCAACTGGCTGCCATAAATGGGCATCGCTGGCTGCCCCTGACCAACCGACTCCTGGGCGTGCGACATGCCGGGCAGGGCCAGACCCAGCGAGAACACCGCGACAACGGCGGTTGATATCATCGAGTTCTTCATACCGTGTTCCTCCCGAAAGGGAATCTGTTGGCAAGCGAATGGCTACCATCCTTTGAGGATAGGCGGGTCCACTTCGGTCTTCCAGCGTATTTTCAGCTATTTTTCAGTGAGGCAGCCTGCAAAACCAGCCGAGGTCTTGATTCATGAGAGAGCCGATCACCACCCCATACGCCAACACCGCTCGACGGACGCCGGCGCTGACGAAAGCTCGAAGGCGGCTTCTCGCGTTCCTCCTGCCCCTTATCACCCTGGCCGCCATGCCGGCCTCGGCCGAAGATACTGAAGCCGCGTGGGAGGCCGCCTGGGAAGAGGCCGAGGAACGGGAACGTGAAGAGCAACGGTTGCTGGAGAAGGCCCGCAACGTGAACGAGGGCGATCTGGTCTTTCTCGATGCCCGCCCCGAGCCGGGGGCGCCCCGAATGGAAAAGCGCATCCACCTGACAGCCGTAAGCCTGAAGACCGGGTGGGCGCGGATGGAGCAGTGTCATTACAACCTCGATCCGGTGCCTGCCGCCGAGGTGGTCTACGGGGGCGACCGGACCCGGGCGATCGAAATCACGAAGAGTGAAGACATCGGCACGGCGGTCGTCGAGGGCGACAGCGTCCAGATGCGCGATATTCGCAAAGGCGCCACTCTCTGCGTCCAGGCCGAAAGCAAGGCAATCGAATCCCTACCGGGCGACGCCGGGTTCCTAGTGGAGAACGGCCCGTTCATGCGCCGTTTTCTCGATGGCTACTATCCCATGCAGGTCGAACTGGTCATCGAATGGCCCGCCGGCTTGCTGGAACTGGTCGAGACCGTGCCCGCCGAACAGCCGGGATACGCGGTGGCCCAAAATGACCACTCCGTTACCATCCGCGCGCACTTCGAAGGTCGCCTCGTCTCGCAGGTCCGACTTGAGCGGTAAGCCCCACGCTCGGCCACGCCGAATAAGCATCGCGCAACCCACGGTAATCGGTTAGAGTGACTCGTTTTGACATGACAGATTCCGTTCAAGACGCCCCCGCCCCGACTGCTGCCGCGACGCCCGCCGACTCGCTTTGGCGCGTCGAGATCATCGCCCCGCCCGGCCTCGAGACCGCGCTCGCCGAAGAGCTGCGCCATCTGACCGGCGAGGCCATCAGCGATCGTCCCTTCGGGGCGAGCGGCGAGCTGTCATCGGCGGGCGTCTACCAGATCCTGGCCGACAGCCTGATCGCCGCGCGGGTCTACCTGCCGGTGGCTCGTGGTCACGTCAGCGATGCCGACGCACTCTATGATTGGGTGGCCAGCGTCGATTGGTCGGCTCATCTGAACGCCGACGACAGCCTGGCCATCTCGGCCACCGGCGGCAACGCCGCCCTGCGTCACACCGGCTTTATCGCCACGCGTATCAAGGACGCCATCGTCGATCAGTTCCGCGATGCCACCGGCCGACGCCCCTCGGTGGACACAGAGCAGCCGGGCCTGCGCCTGCACTGCCACGTCCAGGCCCAGGGCGAGGCCAGTCTCGCGATCGAACTGTCCAACGGTTCACTGCATCGCCGGGGCTATCGCCAGGACGGCGGAGAGGCACCACTGCGAGAGAACCTCGCCGCCGGCCTGCTCTGGCGGGCGCGCTGGACACAGGTCGCGGCTGAGGGCGGGACGCTGTTCGACCCCATGTGCGGATCGGGCACCTTCCTGATCGAGGGTGCCCTCGCCCTGCTCGGCCAGCCGGATGTCATGCGACGACGACGGTTGGGCTCGCCCGCCTGGCACGGTCACGATAGCGCCACCTGGACCGACGTTCTTGAGGCAGCCCCGAGGAGCTGGCTCGACCAGCCTCCCTCTCGGGAGAGCCTAACGCTGTTCGGCCAGGACCGTCACCCGATGCAACTGGCCGCCGCACACGCGAATATCGAGCGTGCCGGGCTGGGCGAGGTGATCGAGATCCATCACGCCGACAGCTTTGACTCGCCCTGCCCCGATGCGGTCCGGACCCACGAGACCGGACTACTCATCAGCAACGTGCCCTTCGGCCAGCGGATCGAGGACCCCTATGGCGATCCCGAGTGGACCGCCCTGTGCTCGCGCTGGGTCAACTGCCTACCAGGCTGGTACTGGGGCATCCTGCGGGCCGCCGACTCCGAAGGCCAGTGGCCGCTGCGCTTCGAGAAACGACTGACCGTGATTCACGGGGGCGCCGAAGTCGATTTCCTGCGCGGGCAATTCGGCGAGAAGAGCCTGCGCCAGCCGGCTGGGCCCCACGCGCTAGCGCGGCGGTTGATCGAGCAGGGGCGGCGCGATGCGATCCCCGCCGACGACTTTGCCAATCGGTTGCAAAAGAACTTGCGCCAGCGCAAGTCCTTGCTCAAGCAAGGCGACACGACCATGCGCGTCTATGACGCCGACCTGCCCGACTTCAAGCTCGCCGTCGACTACTACCTCACCGAGGACGGCGAGGTCTGGCTCGACGTCCAGGAATACCAGGCCCCAAAGCAGATCGACCCACAGAAGGCCCGGGCGCGTCTGGCCGCCGCCACCGCGGCGGCCGTCGAGGTACTCGGCGTCGATGACGATTGCGTGGTGGTTCGCCAGCGCAGCCGCCAGTCCGGCCAGCAACAATATGGTCGATTCGGTGCCGAACACATCGAGCGCGTCATCCGGGAACGCGACACCCGCCTGCTGGTCAATCTCACCGACTATCTCGATGTCGGCCTGTTCATCGACCATCGCTTGCTGCGCGATCACATCGCCCGATTGTCCCGGGGCAAGCGCCTGCTCAACCTGTTCTGCTACACCGGCAGTGCCTCAGTGCGCGCAGCCATGGCAGGCGCCCTAGGGACCCGCTCGGTGGACCTTTCCAACACCTATCTGGAATGGGCCGAGCGCAATTTCTCCCTCAACGGTTTCGAGATCGGACAGGAGCACCGGCTCGTCCGCGCCGACGTGATCAAATGGCTCGCCCAGCCACCCGCGGACGACGAGCGGTTCGACGTGATCTTTCTCGACCCGCCGTCGTTCTCCAATTCCAAATCGATGGACGACACCCTCGACGTCCAGCGCGACCACCCCGAACTGATCAACGCCTGCATGCGCTATCTTGCGCCCGGTGGCGTCTTGATCTTCTCAAACAACCGCAAAGGGTTTACATTGGATCCCGTGGTAGAAAAACGGTTCCAACTTCATGATATATCCAGAAAAACCCTGCCCAAGGATTTTTCTCGCACGCCAGAGCGACGATTCGTCTGTGAAATCCGCTCCCGCTAGGCCGGCGTCAATCCATTGCGCGGGTTGGTGGTCAGGTCGAGTGAGCGCCAAGTACGCCCCCAAGGCAACGAGCCTTATCAGCGGGCTCTGCCTGGTCGGCGCATTGAGTGGTTGCGCCACGTCCATGCAACAACGCGCCGATGGGTCCCAAGCCGATCCCACTCGACACCACGCCGCCACCGCTGACCGCGACCTTCCATACACTCCTGTCCAGTCGGTAGACACCCTTTCGGGAATGCACACTCGCTCGAACGAGGTGGTGATCCAGGCGGTGTCCCAACTGGGTACTCCATATCGCTGGGGTGGCGTGTCGGCGGAAAAGGGCTTCGACTGCAGCGGTCTGGCCAAGCATGCCTACGAAAAGGCGAGCCTCAAGATACCCCGCACCTCTGCAGAACAATACCGCGCCACTCGCCGGATCGGCCGGCACGAACTACGCCCAGGCGACCTGGTTTTTTTTCGCCTCGATAGCCGTCAGGTCAACCATGTGGGCATCTACGTGGGCGGTGATCGCTTTATTCATGCCCCATCCCGCGGCAAGACGGTGTCGTTCGCGAGCCTGAACAATGCCTTCTGGTCTCGAAAGTATTTCGGAGCCGGCCGCGTCTCCGCGGCCAATGAGCTACAGTTGGCCATACGGTAGTCTATCGACGCCTGCCCATTGAGTAAGATCAATGGAGTCGAACGGACGTCGATCCTTAGGGAAGGACCCTTGGCATGGACAGACGTCAGTTTCTCAGCGCCACCGGGGTTTTCCCCCTCGCCGCCCTGACGGGTTGTGGCGGCAAGGAATCCCTGCTGCGCATTTCCGGCATCACCTGGGTGGGCTACGAACCCTTGTTTCTCGCCCAGACACTCGGTCTGCTCCCTCCAGATCGCATCCGACTGATCGAATCCCCTTCCAACACCAACAGCTTGATGCAGCTCGCCTCCGGTGAGGTCGAAGCCGCCACCCTGACACTGGATGAATGCCTGCTGGCCCGTGCCGGCGGCATCCCGGTCAAGGTCGTTCTGGTATTCGACACGTCCAATGGGGCCGACGTGATCATGGCCCGTCCGGGCATCCACAAACTCGCCGAACTCAGAGACATGCGCATCGGTGTGGAAGAGACCGCTGCCGGCGCCCTGATGTTGTCGCAAACCCTCGAGGCGGCAGGACTGTCGGGCGAAGACATCGAACGGATCACGGTGCTGGGCAGTGAGCAGATCGCGGCCTACCGGGCCGGACGTGTCGACGCGCTGGTCAGTTACGAGCCCTATGCCACGCATCTGGCCGAGCTCGGCGCGGTTCCCCTGTATGACAGCAGCACCTTCCCGGGCCTGATCGTCGACGTGCTTACCGTCCACGAACGCGCGCTCGCGCAGCATCCCAACGGCCTCAAGCGGATCGTCACCACCTACTTCGAGGCACTCGGAATCCTGCGGGCTTACCCTGGGCGGGCCCATCGGCTGATGGCCCCCCGGTTGGAATTGTCCGTGGAGGCCACCGAGCGGGCCTTTGCCGGCGTCGATCTGCTGGGAGTCGAAGAGAACCACGAATGGCTGGACGGTGAGCAAGCCCGGCTAACCCAGTCGGCCCATAACGTGGCGACGATCATGCGTAACGCCGGCCTGATCGACGAAATCCCCCCACTGGCTGACCTGGGCACCAGCCGCTTCCTGCCGGAGGCACGGTGACCTGGTCGCGCTTTCCCATGCGGCTGATGCTGCCGGGTGGTCTGGCCATCATGTTCCTCCTGATCATGGGGGTCTCGCTGTTCAACGGGGTACAAACCCGTAGCGAACTCTTTCTGGAAGACGCCCGCATGCAACTGCTGGGCTATACCACGGAGATCGCCGGGGCGATCGAACAGGGCGGTTTGCAGCAGCCAGGCGTGCTGCACAGCCGTGTCAGCCGCATCCTCACCGATCCGCGCATCACGATGTTCGTGGCCCTCGACCCTGAACTGAACATCCTGCTTTCGCCCCACAAGACCTGGCGTGGCAAGCCCGTCGAAACCGTATTGCCCGACTTCGACCGGCAGAAGGCACAAGCCTATCTAGGCGACCGGCTACCGCACATCGAGTCCGGACAGTCCAACCATGTGATAGAGGCCATGCAGTCGTTCGAGCTGCCCGGCGCCCAGAAGCAACACGGGGCAGAAAGCCGCGGAACCGTCTGGGCCCGCATGGATCTCGAGCCCGCCCTGCACGAAATCCGCAACGAGGCGATCTTCGACCGCCTGCCGGAAGCCCTCTTGGTACTGCTCATCATCGGCCTGACGGCCGCGGTCATCGATCGACTGATCAGCCGCCCGTTGGCACGGCTGCGGCAGGCGGCCACCAAGATCAGGCAGAACGAGTACGATGTCAGCCTGCCGGAGACCGGCTGCCGCGAGATTGCCGAGGTCTCGGAGGGCTTCAATGCCATGGTGCGTGCCCAGGTCGAGGCAAGGAACAGTCTCCGCGATAGCTGGCTGCAACTCGCCGCCACCCTCGACTCGGTGGGTGATGGCCTGATCGCCACTGATCTCGACGGACGGATCACCCGGATGAATCCCATGGCTGAACGGCTCACCGGCTGGTCACCCAAGGAGGCCATCGGCCGCGACATCGAGGACGTGTTCGTCATCTGTGCCGCCGGCGGCCACGAACCCATCGAAATCCCCATCCGGCGGGTACTCGCCGAGGGCACGCTGGTCGGGCTGGCCAACCATACCGTCCTGACCGACCGCCATGGCAATCGCCACCACATTGCCGATAGTGCCGCGCCGATTCAGCAACACGACGGCACCCTGGTCGGCGTGGTCCTGGTATTCCACGACGTCAGCCGCGAATACGAACTGCGCGAAGCGCTGGCCGAGAGCGAACAACACTTCCGGGTGCTGGCCGACAACGGCCAGGCCCTGATCTGGACGGCCGATCTCGAGCAGCGCCGCAACTATGTCAATCGACCCTGGCTGAAGTTTACCGGGCTCACCCTCGAACAATCCCTGGGGAACGGCTGGCAGACTGCCATCCACCCCGATGATCTTCCCGGGCTGCTCAAGGCCATCCGTGCAGCATTCCACCAGCACAACGACTTCACCGGCGAATACCGCCTGCGACACCACAGCGGTGACTATCGCTGGATGCTGGTCAAGGGCACGCCTCGCTACAACAGCCACGGCGACTTCATCGGCTACATGGGCCAGTGCCTGGACATAACCGCCGACAAGGAAACCGCCGCGGAACTCGAGCGGCTGGCCTACCATGACGGTCTGACCGACCTACCCAACCGTGCTTTGCTGCTCGACCGTGTTGGCCAGGCCATCCGCAGCCGAAAGCGGCATGGGGGCGTCGGCGCACTATTCTTCGTCGATCTCGACGAGTTCAAGCAGATCAATGATCTCTACGGCCATGCCCGCGGCGATCAGGTATTGATGGAAGTGGCCCGCCGACTGAGCGGGCTGGTGCGCGACACCGACACCGTGGCGCGTCTGGGAGGCGACGAATTCCTGGTGCTGGTCCCTGACATCGGCCCGAACGCCGAGACGGCCCGGTCCCATGCGCTGGCCCTGGCCGACAAGTTGCGCCACGCCATGGAAACGCCATTCGACTTCGACGGGAGTCAACACCTGGGTACCGCGAGCATTGGATTGACCCTGTTTGCCGGCAAGACAGACAACGCCGAAGAGCTGGTGCGCGAGGCGGACATCGCCATGTACCAGGCCAAGCGCGCCGGGCGCAACAACCTGGTCAACTTCGAGTCCGGCATGGTCGAGTCGGTCACCCGACGCTACCGGCTGGAACAGGAACTCAAGCTGGCGCTACAGAACGGTGAATTCGAGCTGCACTTGCAGTCGCAATTCGACCGCGACGAACGCCTCATCGGTGCCGAGGTATTGCTGCGCTGGCGACATCCGGTCCGCGGACTGGTCTCGCCGGCCGACTTCATTCCCATTGCCGAAGACTCCGGGCAGATTATCGCAATCGGCGACTGGGTGTTGCGAGAGGCATGCCACCTTCTGCATGGCGTCGAAGCCTCCATCCCGGCGGGCCAATCCCGACCGACGATCTCGGTGAACGTCAGCCCGCGCCAGTTCCGCTCCGCCGATTTCGTCGATCGGTTGCGGCAAATCCTGGCAGAAACCGGGGTCGATCCCGGCCTGCTGATGATCGAAATCACCGAGAACATGCTGGTCAGCCATGCACCCGACGCCATTGAGCGCATTCACGAACTAACCATGCTGGGGCTGCATTTCTCCATCGACGACTTCGGCACCGGTTACTCATCCTTTGCCTATCTAAAGCGCCTGCCCCTCGCGGAGATAAAGCTCGACAAGAGTTTTGTCGACGGGGTGCCGTCGAACGTGGGCGATTCGGCCATGGTCGAGGCCATCCTGGCCATGGCCAACCGTCTCGACATCGATGTGGTAGCCGAGGGCGTGGAAACCCGCGCACAATTCGATTTCCTCAAGCAATACGGCGCCAGCCGCTTTCAGGGCTTCCTGTTCGCCCGGCCAGTCCCGGCTTACGACTGGCTCGACCACAACCTGCCCTAACGGCCGTTGTCGACCGAGTCGCCAGCCGATCCGCTCGCGTCCCCGCTCCCGGCCGGCCAATCGACGCGCAAGGCATCGTCCACAAAGCGGATACGCAACGCCACGCTCTCGGTCGACCGCCCCAGTGCCCGCACGTCCGCCGCGCGCTTGACCAGCCGGGGTATTCCATCGGCGCCCGCCATGGGCAGGGCCTCAACCAGCGCATACCCGCGCCGTTGGACCTGTTCCGGCCCCAGTGCCTCGAGCTGACGAACCAACCCGTCCAGGTGGGCTCGTTCCCGACGCAGTCGATCGACGAGCAGGCGCGACGATGGCCGATATCGATCCAGCCGCTGACGAAACGCCGGCAGCAGACGCTCCCGGGTGACCAGCAGCCGGCGAGTCAAACCCGCCAGATACGTGCAGCGCTGCGACAGGTCCGCCGCAATGGCAACGTTCAATGCGCGACGGGGAACGAGCAGACGGTCGCGCAGTGCCTGCAGGCGCTGGCGGGGATGGCCGCGTTCCAGTTTTTGCTGCATCTCACGCAGTCCTTGGCGCTGCAAGCCGATGCGTCGTTCGACGATGCGATGCAATGGCGCAACCAGACCCGCCAGCCGGAAACGCTCCAATCGGAGCCGCTCGCCTGGCCCCCCGCGCACCAGCCCACGACCCAACTCGTCGAGCCGTTGCGCACGCGAATGGAATTCCGCCTGCCAGGCCGACCGGATGCGTTCGCCGCGTCGGGCGAGTTGCTCCCGCATGTCGGAAACCGTCACCGGCGTCGCCAACTCGGCCGCACCGGTCGGAGTGGCCGCACGCCGATCGGCGGCCAGATCACAAAGCGTGATGTCGGTCTCGTGACCCACTCCGCTGATCGTCGGCACCGGTGAGTCGCGCAACCCGCGCACCAGGGCCTCGTCGTTGAAGGACCACAAATCGCTAAGCGAACCGCCGCCGCGCACCATCAGTGCTACATCGAAGGCGTCCGTGGATAGCTGACTTACGGCGGCACGCAACTGGGCCGCGGATTGTGCCCCCTGGACGAGGACGGGGAACAGCGTCACCCGCGCCAGCGGAAAGCGGCGCGCCAGCGTGACCCGCACGTCGTGAATCGCCGCCCCGCTATCCGAGGAGATCACGGCAATCCGCCGCGGCATGACCGGCGTCTCGCGCTTGTGTTCCGGGGCAAACAGTCCCTCGGCCAACAGGCGCTGCTTGAGGCGCTCGAACTCCGCGGCCAGTCGACCCTCGCCGGCCGGGGCGATCGACTGGACGATCATCTGGTAGGCGCCGCGTTCGGTATAGATGCCCAGCCTGCCGGTCACCACCACTTCCTCGCCTTCCCGCAGCGGGTGGCGGCTGCGCATCGCGTTGCCGCGAAAGAAGGCACAGCGCAGTTGCGATCGCTCATCCTTCAGGGCGAAATAATGGTGACCCGAGGCGGCACGCTTGTGCTCGCTCACCTCGCCGATCACCTCGACCGTGCCGAAGGCCTGTGTAAGCAGATCACCGGCCTGCTTGTTGATCTGGGTGACCGACAGCGCAGTCTGTCCGCTGGATGAGGACATCGATTACCTACTTGGTGGCTGAACATGTTCGCCCTTAAGCGAGCGAACACGAAAAAGGCCGCGAACTCGCGTCCGCGGCCGGGCGATTCATGCTGTTCCGGGCGACAGGCTGAACCGGATTCTCAGGGAACGCCGATTCACCTCCGAGACCGGTCAGGCCTTACCAGCCGTTATAGGGACCCGGGCTCGGCTGGCTCTCGTACTGCTTCTCGGCCAGGTTCTGCAGCATCTTGATGCGCTTGGCCTCGGCGATGGCTTCTTCGTAGTTGCCCTTGTCGGCCATCTTGTCCGCGCCGTGCATCAGCGACTTCTTCCACTTCGAACCAGTCGGGCTGTGCGCGAACGCGCCAGCGCCCATGCTCTCGACGGAATCGGCCGCCTCGATCGCGGCGGAACGGGCTTCTTTATACTCTTCCATGCTGGCGGCGCTTGCGATGCCGCTGGTCGCGAACAGTGCCGCGCCGGCGCCCATAGCGATCAGGTGCTTGGCTTTAATCATTGTTTATCTGCCTCCTAGGTGGTTTGCTCTGATAGCACGTCCGACTTTAGCGCAATCAATCGCGGGATGCCAACACCCCACGCAACCGCTACGCATCACGGGCTTGCGCTCCTGTTGCGGTGGGGGCTTCGGCACCCATCTTGGGGAAAACTCTGCACGATTGCATGGCGCCTCTGGCTTGTGGTTTTTTCGCAATCAAGGCGCCGTGCCGAAGGCGGGCTAGTTGCACGGCGAGGCGCGGCACGCCGAGCGCGGCCAAACCCGCAAGCCCCATTTAGTCGGGCCGCCACCGACCCATTTGCGGCGTTGCAGTCCTTGTCAAGGACCGGGGCCAGTCACGGCGGACTGCGCCGCCGCAGCTAGGCCCTGGGCGGTCCCGCAGAGACGCCATGGAATCGTGCAGAGTTTCACTTGAATGCAGCAGGCGTTTACCCGCCCGGCGCCAGTCACTATAATTGCGCGGACACTTTCTACCAGCCGCAAGAGTCCCCCTACCATGCGTATCCTCGAGGAAGGTCTCACCTTCGACGACGTGCTTCTCGTCCCCGCCCGCTCATCGGTACTTCCCCGGGACGTGTCACTCGTCTCCCGCCTGACGCGAAACATCGAAATCAACATCCCACTTGCCTCGGCGGCCATGGACACCGTCACCGAATCCCGTCTGGCCATCGCGCTCGCACAGGAAGGTGGCGTGGGGATCATCCACAAGAGCATGTCGATGGCAGATCAGGCGGAGCACGTTCGCCAGGTCAAGAAGCACGAATCGGGCGTGATCAAGGATCCGATCACCGTACCGCCGGAAACCAGTATCCGTGATGTGCTCAAGATCACCCGCGATCACGCCATCAGTGGCGTGCCGGTGGTCAGCGGCGGACACCTGGTGGGCATAGTCACCAGCCGGGACCTGCGTTTCGAACAGAACCTCGACCAGCCGGTGGCCAATATCATGACCGGCAAGGACGACCTGGTGACCGTACAGGAAGGGGCCAGCCGTGACGAGGTCGAAGCCTTGCTGCACAAGCACCGCATCGAGAAGGTGCTGGTGGTCAACGGTGGCTTCGAGTTGCGCGGCCTGATCACCGTCAAGGACATCCAGAAGTCCACCGACTATCCTAACGCCTGCAAGGATGCCTCCGGGCAACTGCGCGTCGGCGCCGCCGTCGGCACCGGTGGCGACACCGAGGAGCGCATTGAGTCCCTGGTAGCCGCCGGCGTGGACGTGATCGTGGTCGACACGGCCCACGGTCACAGCAAGGGCGTGCTCGACCGGGTGGCCTGGATCAAGAGCCGCTATCCGCAGGTCGACGTGGTCGGCGGAAACATTGGTACCGCTCAGGCCGCACTCGATCTGGTCGAGGCGGGCGCGGATGCCGTCAAGGTCGGCATCGGTCCCGGCTCGATTTGCACCACCCGCATCGTCGCCGGCGTGGGTGTGCCGCAGATCACGGCCATTTCCAACGTTGCCGAGGCCCTCAAGGGTACCGACGTGCCGGTGATCGCCGACGGCGGTGTGCGCTTCTCCGGGGACTTCGCCAAGGCAATGGCCGCCGGTGCGCACAGTGTCATGGTCGGTTCCATGCTGGCCGGCACCGAGGAGGCGCCCGGCGAGGTCGAGCTCTTCCAGGGCCGGTCCTACAAGTCCTACCGCGGCATGGGCTCGCTGGGCGCGATGCAGCAGGGATCCTCGGACCGCTATTTCCAGGCCGAAACCACCGCCGAAAAGCTCGTCCCCGAAGGCATCGAGGGCCGGGTCCCGTACAAGGGCTCGCTGGTGGCCATTGTCCACCAGATGATTGGCGGGCTGCGATCGGCCATGGGCTACGTCGGTGCCCGCGACATCGACACCATGCGCAAGGTGCCGCAGTTCGTGCGGATCACCAACGCCGGCATGCTCGAATCGCACGTCCACGACGTTTCGATCACCAAGGAAAGCCCCAACTACCGGGTGTAAGCCCGGCGTGCACCGCCGGGCGGTGCACCGATCGAACCTTCGACCCGGCCTGCCTGCCGGGTCGAATCGTTACTGGGAACCGACAGACGGCCAAACGGACAAATCCCTTGCTTGACGGGCCACCTTTCACCCGCAGCAATGACCCGGCCAAGGGCCGAGAAACGCAACCACGGAAACCACGATGACCGATTCCGCGACCGCAACACACCCCGACATCCATTCCGAACGCATCCTGATACTGGACTTCGGCTCGCAGTACACGCAACTGATCGCTCGGCGCGTGCGCGAGACGCAGGTGTACTGCGAGATTCACTCCTGGGATGTCGACAATGCCTTTGTGCGGGACTTTGATCCCACCGGGATCATTCTTTCGGGCGGACCGGAGTCGGTCATCGATCCGCAAAACGCCCCTTGCGCCCCCGAGCTGGTCTTCACTCTGGGCGTACCGGTGCTCGGCATCTGCTACGGCATGCAGACCATGGCCTCCCAGCTTGGGGGTACGGTGGAGAACGCCAACCACCAGGAGTTCGGCTTCGCCAAGGTGCGCGCCCGCGGCCACACCGCCCTGCTCAAGGACATCGAAGACGAGGTGACCGAGGAGGGTTTCGGGCTGCTGGACGTCTGGATGAGCCACGGCGATCACGTCGTCGAGTTACCGGAAGGCTTCAAGCTGATGGCCTCCTCGGACAATGCGCCTATCGCCGGCATGGCCGACGAGGCGCGCCAGTTCTACGGTCTGCAATTCCACCCCGAGGTCACCCACACCCGTCAGGGGGCCCGCATCCTCGAACGATTCGTCCGCGAGATCTGCGGGGCCCAGGGCCTGTGGCGCTCCGATGCGATCATCGAGACCATGATCGAGCAGGTCCGCGAGCAGGTCGGCGATGACGAGGTAATCCTCGGCCTGTCGGGCGGAGTGGACTCCTCGGTGGTCGCCGCCCTACTCCACCGCGCCATCGGCGACCAGCTCACCTGCATCTTCGTCGACAACGGCCTGTTGCGCGAAGGCGAAGGCGACCAGGTGATGCGCACCTTCGCCGAGCATTTGGGCGTGCGTGTCATCCGAGTGGATGCCGAGGACCAGTTCCTCGACCGTCTCGCCGGCGAGGCAGACCCGGAGAAAAAGCGCAAGATCATCGGCAACACCTTCATCGACATCTTCGATGATCAGGCCGGCAAGCGCGAGAACGCCGCCTGGCTGGCCCAAGGCACCATCTACCCCGACGTGATCGAGTCGGCCGGCTCGAAGACCGGCAAGGCCCACGTGATCAAGTCGCATCACAATGTCGGACGCTCTTCCGATCTCATGAAGCTCAAGCTCCTCGAACCGCTGCGCGAGCTGTTCAAGGATGAAGTGCGCCAGATCGGTCTAGAACTGGGCCTACCCAGCACGATGATCATGCGCCACCCTTTCCCCGGCCCGGGCTTGGGCGTGCGCATCCTCGGCGAGGTCAAGGGCGAGTACGCCGCCCTGCTGCGCCGGGCCGACGCCATCTTCATCCACGAACTGCGCGAGGCCGGGCTCTACGACCAGGTCTCGCAGGCATTCGCCGTGTTCCTGCCGGTGCGCTCGGTGGGCGTGATGGGCGACGGTCGGCGCTACGACTACGTCGTCGCCCTGCGGGCCGTGGAGACCATCGACTTCATGACCGCCCGATGGGCGCGGCTGCCCTACGAGTTCCTGGAGAAGGTTTCGCTGCGGATCGTCAACGAGGTGCGCGGCATCTCGCGGGTCGTCTACGACGTCACCGGCAAGCCGCCCGGCACCATCGAGTGGGAGTGATCAAAATCGGTGGGACGAGCTGCCCACGGAAAAGGGCTTCATCGGTGCGCAATCCGTCAGAGGTCCAGCCGCGAACGGACCGCAGCGCTTGCCGAATCGCGCCAACAAGTCGATGAATCATCACCCTTAACCCGACCGGCACCTAGACACCGGTCGACTTGCCAATCACGCGGGCTTCGCCTCGCACACCTGGTTGCGCCCCCCCCGCTTGGCCTTGAACAGGGCCTCGTCGGCAGTGACCAGCAACTCTGCCCCGTCACTTTCGGGATGCTGTGACGCGGACGCCAGCCCAATGGAAATCGTGCACTTAAACGTCTGCCCTCCATGGCTAAAACCTAGCGAGGAGAAACGCTCTCGAATATCGCCCAACACCCGTTTGGCGTTTCCGACATCACACTCGGGCAACACCGCAACAAACTCCTCGCCTCCATAGCGTCCGATGATATCCGATTGACGGAGGCGCTGGCGAAGCAACGTGGCAACCGCGGCGATCACGACATCCCCTATGGCATGCCCATAGCTGTCGTTGACTTCCTTGAAATGATCGATGTCCAGCATTGCCACCGTTATTGGCGCGCCGACGCGGTGAGCATGTCGAACGTTCATGTCGACAGCTTCCTTGATGCTGGCGTGCTTTAGCAGCCCAGTCAGGCTGTCCTTGCTAATCTGTTCATCCAGTCTGCGGGCCCGGGCAATGCGCGCTCGTACAGCGGCTACCAACTGGAAATCAGAGATTGGTTTGCTCAAAAAGTCATCCGCACCACGATCCATGGCTCTGACCTGCTGTTTGATGTCCGTCTCAGCAGAGAGGTATACAACTGGCAGGTTGGCATAATTTTCGTGCTGGCGAATCACCCCCGCGAGATCAGGGCCGGAGAACTCAGGCATGTGCATATCCATTAACACCAGTTCCGGCCTGAAAGCGGCTATCTCTTCCATGATATCCCGAGGACGGGACAATACTTCTGCCCGTATATCCTGCGCCATTAGCACAAGACGCATATGTTCGGCGAGGTCCGCGTCGTCGTCTACGATCAACACTCGCTGGGGCGGCGCACGACGTTGATCGAAAATCTGAGCCATCCGGTTGACCAACCGAGGCACATCGATGGGCTTGATGAAATAGCCCATAGCTCCCAACCGGGCCGCACGTACCCGCGACATGAAATCGTCATGAGACGTCACGAAAAGTAGGGGGCACTCCAATCTGTTTAGGGCCGGGCACCGTGACATTTTCTCGGTACTGTTTTCCCCTTCCGCCTCGAACATCACGTCAAGGATCAGCAAGTCCGGCCGCTCTGTCTCTGCGATGCGGCCGGCCTCATCGATACTCTCGAACATCCGCACCGAATAATTGAAGGATTCAAGCTGATACCGAAGCTGCCGTCCCACCTCGGGATCGTCCTCCACCAACCAAATTTGGGCGACTTCGCTTACCGGCGTTTTTTTTCTCGGCAGGAACGAACTTTGCAAAACGGGATCAGTTTTGCCTGCCGCCGCATGAAGCGCGCCTAAATCCTCGACAAGAGCCCTCCCTGCGGCATCATCAATTGTGTCGAGGCCCTCATCAAGCCATCGCTCTACGCGCCGCTCCAGCGCGCGTGCTTTTGCGCTCAGTTCGGTTAAACCGAAACTACCACCGGTGCCCGCCAATTTATGAAGCCGATGGTGCAAGGACTGGAGGTCGCCCCGATCCGGTTCACCAGCACGTACACTCTCTCCGAGTGAGCTCAAAGCAGCCAACTCGCTAGGCAGACGAGCCACGTAGTCCGCCCGCAATTGTGCCACTCTATTCGACACCTCCTTCCGCTGATTTTCATTCATTTTTTTGGGACCTTTTCCTTAGATGGAGCGTACTTGTTCTGCGAGAGTCATAGGGTCGAATGGCTTGGCAATCACCTCCCGCGCGCCCAACGACTTGAAATATTCGATTTCTGTCGGCTGGACCTTGGCGGTCATGAAGGCGACCGGCACATCCGCCAGGGCCGGGATTTCACGCATGGCGTGGAGGGTCGATGGCCCGTCCATACCGGGCATCATCACGTCCAAGAGGATCAAGTCCGGTGCGAAGGCTTCGGCTTCGCGCAGAGCCTCCTCGCCCGAAGCGCAAGATTTCAGCGTAAAGCCGCCCACACTCTCCAACGCCAGTTGGGCCACCGCCCGGATGTCTTCTTCGTCTTCCACGTAAAGTATGCGCTCGACTGTGCTCACGTCTCGTTCCTCGGGGTTTCATGGTGAATACGGCTGCCGAGGGCTTCCAGAAGCTCATGTGCCGACACCCGCGACTTGAGCAACACGCCCTCCACTTTCTGGGCTTCCTCCGCGGTCATGTCGGTGCCGGAGAGAATCAGCACCCGGGCTTCGGGTTGATGTTTGCGTATGTCCGGCAGCAGATCCCAGCCCGACCCGTCGGGCAAGCCGAGATCCAGTATGACCACATCGAAGAGCTCCAGCGCGACCCGGTCACGCGCTTCGCGCACCGACCTGGCCAAGTCGATGTCGAAGCGCTCGCCTGCCATGTTGCGAATGACTTGGTGAAGGTCGGCGTCGTCCTCCACGTGCAACACGCGCGGATTTCCGCTCAGAGAAGTTCCCAGCCAGTTTTCGATCCTCTCCAACATTCTGGCTTCGTCAACGGGCTTGGCCAGCCACTCGATGCCGGAAAAATCGCCGTTGATAGCCAGCCTCCCTTCTTCCATCTTGGCCGACACCACGAAGATGGGCAAAGCGGCCGTATGCGGCTGCTGCCGCACCCGGCGGATGATCTCCAGGCCACTGACATCAGGCAGCATCAGGTCAAGAGTCAGGGCGTCATACGACGTTTCGGCCAACGCCTTCATCGCCTGTTCGCCGGTATGTGCCACATCCACTCGATAGCCGCTGCGGCCGAGCATCGTGGCCAGCACCTCGGCCACATCCGGCTCGTCTTCCACCACCAGCAGACGGGGCCCACTTGAGAGTGCCGGGGCCATTCCACCGGCCGGCGAGCCGGAACGGCCCGCTTCGACCAAGGGCAACTCAAACCAGAAGGTGGCGCCTTCATCGGGTACCGAATCGAAGCCGACGCGCCCTCCCATCCGTTCTACCAGCTCCCGGGTGATGGCCAACCCCAGTCCGGTCCCGCCCTTTTGCCGTGTATCCGAGCTATCGGCCTGGGCAAACTTTTCGAATATACGGTCCCGGAAACCTTCGGGAATGCCGGGACCTTCGTCGGCCACAGCCACGCGTACCTGGCCCGGCCTCGGTTGCACCGACACATGAACCGTACCGTCCTCGGGCGAGAACTTGATGGCATTGGACAACAGGTTGGCCAGCACCTGCTGCAAGCGCTGGCTGTCCACCCACACCTCCACATCGGTGGAAGCGCTTTCCAGCGACAGTTCCACTTGCTTGCCCGTGCCGTAATTTCGGTGACTTTCCAGCGCCTGTTCAATCAGCGGCAACAGCGGCTGCACATGCAACTCGAAGTGTAACTTGCCTGCCGCAATCTTTTCCATGTCCAAAAGGTCGTTGATCAGATGGGTAAGCCGCTGACTGTTCTTGTGGGCAATGCTGATCATCTGTTGCGCCTGTGGCGACAGTTCGCCCAAGCTGCCGCCGACGATCAAGCCCAGCGCACCGGAAATGGAGGTCAAGGGCGTCCGCAGTTCGTGGCTCACGGTCGACACGAACTCACTCTTCATGCGCTCCGTTCGCTTGCGCTCGGTGATATCACGCACCATCCCCACATACATGGGCTTGCCTTGGCGAGTCACCTCGGACACCGTCAGGTCCATCGGGAAAAGGCTGCCATCCTTGCGCTCTCCTTCCACTTCACGCCCGACGCCGATAATGCGCGCCACCCCTGTTCTCTGGTAATTGCGCAAATAACCATCGTGTGCTTCGCGGTGCGGACTGGGCATGAGCATTTTCACATTGCGTCCCAGGACCTCATCCGGCTCGTAACCAAAGATATGAGTCGCGGCCAGATTGAACGACTGGATGATGCCGTTCTCATCGATGGTGATCAGGCCATCCACCATATGGTCGAGAATCGCCTGAGTATGCTCCGCCTGTTCTGCCAATGCCGTTTCGGCGCGTTTTCGCTCGGTGATGTCCTCATTGATGCCCACCACCCTTTCGGGCCGGCCTTCCGAATCGGGAATGGCCTGCGCCAAGGCGCGGACATGACGCACTTGGCCATTGCCACGCCGAATGCTGAATTCGGATTCGTAAGGAACACCCGGGTGAGTGAGACCTCGCTCGATGTCGGCCAACGCCTGTTCCAGGTGCTCCGGCAGAACTGTCTGTTTCCAGTCTTCCACCGCGTTGCCGAAATCGGCCTCCGTGAGGCCGTAAATACGGAACATTCCGGCATCCCAATCAAGCCAGCCTGTGGCCAGGTTCAATTCCCAGATGCCCAGCCGTGACACCTCGGTCGCCAGAGTCAACTGCTGTGCAGTCTGCCGGTACCTTTCCTCGTTCTCGCGGAGAGCTCGTTCGGCAGCCTTGCGCTCGGATACATCGCGCACGATGGCGACGAAGCGCGGCCGCTCCTCATCCGATGCCATGTACTGCAGGAATATCTCCACGGGCAGCCGTTGACCGTCCTTGTGCTGGTGCACGGTCTCGAAAGTCAGCGAGGCTTGCTCACCGGCCAAGAGCGGCGCGACCAGTTCCCGAAACTGCCCCTCGCCAATCTCCGGCTTGATGTCGTAGGCGTGCATCCCCAGCAGTTCTTCCTGGGAATAACCCACCTGCCGAAGTGCCCCATCGTTTACATAGAAAAAACGCAAGGTGTCGGCATCGAACATGAACACGCAATCGAGGGTCTGATCGAGCGTGCTCTTGAACTGCTGCAATGCTTGTTGAGTGCGCTTGCGCTCGGTGATGTCCTCACTGATGCCCAGATAGCCGGTAATGTTGCCCGTTTCGTTGATCAGACGGGTAACAGTCAGGGAAATGGGGATCTGTTGCCCATCCTTTCGCACGTAGGTCCATTCCCTGGTTTCCGATCCCTCGCGGTCCGCCACTTCCACGAAAGCGCGGAATCCCTCGATTGGTCGGTCATACAGCGCGCTCAACTCGGCCGCGCGCGCCGCCACCTCCTCGGGCAGATGGAACAGGGCGGGTGTCTGCCAGTCGACCAGTTCCTCGGCCGCATAACCCAGCATCTTTTCCGCGCCCGCGTTGAACAACGTGATGCGACCGTCTCGATCCACTGCGATAACGGCGAACTCGGATGCCGCCGCCAGCACACCGCGCAGCCGGCTGGCTGTCTGCTCGAGTTCCTTCGTGCGCTCCTGGACTTGATATTCCAGTTCAGCCTGCACCTGTCGCAATTCGTGGAAACTGTCGGCAAGCGTCCCACTCATATTCTGCAACGTTACCCCCAGGCTGGCGTACTCCTGTACCCGGCTATCGGGAATGCTCGGCCGCATTCCCTCGGCAATTTGTGCGGTAAGACGGCCGCTCGCCTTGTCCAGCAGACTGAGTGGGCGACTGATCCACCGACTCAGGGCGGCACTGACAACAATTGCCAAAACCAGTATTGCGGCCAGCAGCGCCAGCAGGGTGATCCGCTGCGACTCGAGTCTTTGCACCAACGGCGCAGCCGGCATCTCGATCAACACGCGATCGCCCTCGACCGAATCCGGTAACGATGACTCGACCTGATACTGCCCCTCTCTCCAACGTTGCATGGCCGCCATCTGTGCCGAAGGTAGCCAGATACGCAGACCGTCACCCAATTCCTCAAGTCGGCGCTCGCCGCCTGACAGGCCAACCAACTTTCCCTGGCTGGCAATCACACGATCATCCTCATCCAGCACGGCCATCGCGGCCGGCTGAGAAAACAGCCCGGAAACGGCTTGTTCCTTCTTAATAGTCTCCGGCCCAGATTCTTCTACCCGTCTCACGACCTGGTGCGCCTGTGTCTGGAGGTCCCGGGCCACGAGTGTCTCGAGCTCACCCCGCTGGGTATGGCTTTCGAAGATGATCGGCGCCACCCCTGCCAGGAGGGTAAGCGTCAGCAAGGCGTGAAAGAGCAGATTCTGCAACCGAGGTCGTCCCGGCAGCCGCTTCGATAGTGCCGGCCCACTCAGTTGGCCTGCAGTCAGGAACAATCCCGCCAGCAGTACGTTGAACAAAGCGTTGAGAGGCTGTTTGAGGGCGATCATGGTCGAGGCTTCCCAGCCCAAGCCCAGCATGCCTCGGTAGAACAACAGCACCAGCGGCACACCGATCACCAACCAGTACGCAAGATCGGCCAGCACCAGGTTACGAAAGCCTCGCCGGTAGAGCAGGCCCACCACCAGCGCCTCGGCGGTGAAAATCACCAAGGCATAGGGATGCCCCCAGAGGATCAACGTATACAGCCCGCCGGCCACAGCCACCAGCACGGCGGGCACCGTCCCCAGCAACGCCACCGCCAGCATGACCGCGATGGAGCCGAAGACGAAATCCACCCCGAAAAACAAGGGCAGGCTGAAATAGTTCCCGACCACCGCCAGGGCCGCGAGCATCAGGGTGGCCACAACCTTGCCTTGGCGTGTCAATTCCGATTTGGCGATATCACTCATCCCTGATGGCTCTCTCTTGCCAACGGCAATTCAACATAAAAGGTAGCGCCCTCCCCGGGCACCGATTCAAAGCCAATATTCCCCGCCATGTGTTCCACCAGTTCCCGGCTGATGGCCAACCCCAGCCCGGTGCCGGGCTTTTGCCGGGTGTCGGAGGCATCCGCCTGGGAGAACTTCTGGAAGATCCGGTCACGAAATTCTTCCGGGATACCGGGTCCTTGATCCGCCACCGAGATGCGGACGACCTCCTTCCCTCCAGAGGCGGACAGCATGATCTTCCCACCCTCGGGAGAGAACTTGGCAGCATTGGAGAGCAGATTCGCAAGCACCTGCTGCAGCCGACTGGCATCGACGTTCACCTGGACCTCGTTATCGGTCGGCTCCAACTCCAGGTCCACCCCGAAATGGTCGGCGTAGCTCTGATTGTCACGGACCGCTTGTTCCAGCAATGACTGCAGGGGCTGAACCTCGAGCGCGAAATGCATCTTGCCGGCGACCAATTTTTCCATGTCCAGGAGGTCGTTGATCAGAAGCCCCAGACGCCGGCTATTATTGTGGGCGATCTCCAGCATCTCCCGGGCCTTGTCCGGCAATGATCCGGCGGCTCCGCCCATCACCAGACCCAAGGATCCGGAAATCGACGTGAGCGGCGTGCGCAATTCGTGACTGACCGTGGAGATGAACTCGCTTTTCATGCGCTCTATGCGCTTGCGCTCGGAGATGTCCTCAATGATGGACCAGATCAGCTTACGTCCCGTGTTATCGAATACCACCATGCCATTGAGAAGCACGGGATAACGACTGCCATCCTTACGGATGTACTCCTTCTCGAAGGGGCCGTATCGACCGGTTTTCTCCAAGCTTTCCAGCTGCTGCATTTCCTGGGGTTCATATTCCTTCGGAGTCACGTCCCAGTAGCTGAGCGAGACGAACTCCTCGCGCCTGTAACCGGTCGGCTGCAGCAACGCCTGGTTGAGGTCGACGAACTCGCCGGTCTCGTAGTCGTTCAGGGCAATACCGATCGGAGAAAGCTCAAACAGGCCTCGCAAGCGTGTCTCACTGGCCTGGAGGGCATGTGTGGCTCGCTTCGTCTCGCTGATATCCGATTCGATCGCCATGAATCCCTGCAACCTACCTTGCTCGTCCTCGAGAGGGCTGCACTGGATGCGAACCCAGTAAGGCGTGCCAGCGCGGTGGTAATTGACCACGTCAACTTCGAAACCCTCGTCGCGGCCCAGTGCCGAGTGCATTCTGGCAACCGTTTCCGGGTCCGTTTCCGCCCCTTGGAGAAGGTCCCCCGGCCGGCGACCCGCGATCTCCTTCAAGGTGTAACCGCTCAGCCGGGTAAAACCCTCGTTGATCCACTCCACCCGGCCGTCGACGTCGGTAATCACCACACCATTGGTGGCCTCGCTCGCAACGCGTGACAGGCGCCTCAAGAGGCGCTGGTCCTCACGATGCTGTTGCTGTGCCCGCGCCGCTGCCACCAACTGACCAATCGTCACGAGCAGCGGCTGAAGAAACGCCAACAGGTTCTCGTCGTATCCACCAGGGCGGTTGGCCAACCCCAGCATGGCGACCAGTTCATCCCCATGATGAATGGGAATGCCGACAAAGGCGTTCAGTGCGGGATGTCCCTCGGGCAGACCGCCTCGGCGGGGGTCGTGGTAGGGATCGTTGGCGATCACCGGCTTCTCGCCGCGCAAGGCCGCGCCAAACAGCGTGTCGAGATTGTGAAACTCCATGCCGGTAGGCGCATTGGCCTCGTAAAAGGCGCGGGTTTCCGCATTCCAGGCAATATTCGTGATCGCGTGGGTTTTCAGGTACGGGGCACCATCGCGACTCCGCAACACCTCACCGATAAACCCGTATTCGCTGACGGTCAGGTCGAGAACGTCCGTGAGCAAATCATCGAATGCCAACCGGGGACTGGCTTCACGTATGAATTGCACCTGAGCGCTTGAGATGGCCTCGGTTAGCTGACGGGCCGATCTCAGACCCCGGGTCTCCTGACGATAATCCGCCTGCTCGATTTCCAACATGACAAGATCCGCCAGGTCACGAAGGGCGCGACGCTCGTCGGAACTGAGCTGGTGTGGCCGAGTATCGATAATGCACAGCGTGCCGATTCCGTGGCCCTCGGCGGTGATAAGGGGAGCGCCGGCATAGAACCGAATTTGTGGGCCACCCGTGACCAGCGGATTATCGGCGAAACGGGGGTCTTGGCTCGCATCGCATACCTCGAAAAGATCGTCCCCCAGGATGGCGTGAGCGCAAAAAGAGACATCCCGTCCGGTCTCGCAGGCATCCAGCCCTTGGCGGGACTTGAACCATTGGCGTTGCTCGTCCACCAGGGAAACCAGCGCGATGGGCACCCCGAACGTCTGTCTGGCGAGCCGAGTCAGGCGGTCGAAGCGTTCCTCCGCTTCCGAATCCAAGAGATTGAGTTCATGCAAGGCACGTAACCGTTGCGATTCATCGTGCGGAATCGGCGGCAATTGCATTAAAGCGCCCCCGGTCCGGAAAACTGTTCGCGGATGCACACGATGTGCGGCAATTCATCCATGAAAACCTCCACCAACTTCGGGTCAAAGTGTTTGCCGCTGTTCTCGCGAATCGACTCCAAGGCCTCATTCACGGTCCATGCCTTCTTGTAGGGGCGCTCCGAAGTTAACGCGTCGAATACATCCGCTAGGGCGGCGATCCGCCCTGCCAGGGGGATATCTTCTCCGCTCAATTCGTGGGGGTAGCCACTGCCATCCCACTTCTCATGATGACTGAGGGCGATCTCTCTGGCCATGACCATCAAATCCGAGTTGTCCCCCTCGAGCAGGTTTGCGCCAATTACGGAGTGGGTTTTCATGATTTGCCACTCTTCGGGCTCGAGCCGTCCCGGCTTGAGCAAGATGTGGTCGGGGATGCCGATCTTGCCAATGTCGTGCATGGGGCTCGCGTTGAGGATGAGATCGCATTGGGCCTCCTCCCATCCACTCGCTTTGGCCAGCAGATTGCAGATATGGCTCATCCGCAAGATGTGGTTCCCGGTTTCCTCGTCGCGGTATTCCGCCGCCATGCCCAAGCGCTGCACCACCTGCAACTGGGTGTGGTGCAACTCTTCGGTCCGCTCTCGCACCCTCTGTTCGAGAACGGCCTTGTGATCGTGTAAGGCCCGATGAGCGAGGTGTGCATCCAGCAGATTGTGTACACGCATCAGCAACTCGTTGCGGTCAAACGGCTTGCTGACAAAATCCCGCGCCCCGGCAGCCAGGGAACGAAGCAGGTAATCCCGGCTGTGCTGGGCGGTGAGGATGACGATAGGTGGCGTCAGCGGATCATCCAGCGCCTTGATCTGCTCCATTACCTCGTAGCCGTCGAGATGAGGCATGTTGAGGTCGAGCAGGATCAGGTCGGGACGCGCCTGGTGATAGTGATCAAGGGCCTCACGTGGGTCACCCACCAGAACCAACGAACCGTATCCCTGGCCACGCAGCATCCGGTCGAGCAACTTCAGGTTAGCTGCCTCGTCATCGACGATGAGAATCCGCGCTTGTTCATATTGTTCAGTTTTCATGCGTCGACTTTCAGCTCGCTAAGACAAGAATGTCTGCTCAATTGGTCACAAAAAGCTCGTGTACGTTTATCGGCTCGGTGAGGAGATTATCGAACCCCGCCTCCCGGAGACGTGCAATTCTATGCGTCATGGCATTCGTGGTAACTGCAATCCGTGCAACGACCCAAGGACGGCAAGCCAAACCAAATGCGCGAGCGGCCACCAGTCACGACTACTGCGCAGGCTCCGTAAGGTGGCGCCCCAAGTATTAAAAACACACTGGACGATAAAACAATAAATCCAACCGAGAGAGGTCTCGACCCACACGGGCGTCATGCATTCCCCTCCGCAAGAGACTGACTCACCGTTTCCAGGAATTTTTCAACATCGAGCGGCTTGGTCAGGTAATCGGCAAACCCCGCCGCGTTTCCTCGCTCGACATCATGCGCCATGGCATTGGCGGTGATGGCAATAACGGGAACCTCATTCAGACTGCCCTCGGTCTGGAGGACTTCAAGCACCTCGTAACCATCCATTCCGGACATGTTTATGTCCAGCAGAATCAGGTCCGGTTGACGCGTCAAAGCCAGTTCGATGCCCAGTTCCGGCGTATGGGCGGTGAAGAGATTGACGTGGGAGATCCGGCCAAGCAGCTGGGCGATCAGCTTGACATTGCAAGGATTGAGATCGGA
>JAABTF010000017.1:2500-42336 GCA_011389965.1 Halothiobacillus sp. | reverse complement strand
GTTGCTGCCGCGCCTGATCGCGGCCCTGCCGCAACGGCGTCGGCTGCGCCTGGGGGCTGGGCTGGGTTGGCTCATGGCCCGATTGCTGCCAAAGCGCCGCCGCGTGATGCGGGCCAACCTGCGCGTGGCCTTTCCCGACTGGATGCCCGCCCGCCATGACCAAGTCATCGATGAGCACTTCCACCGTCTGGGCATGGGCATCTGCGAGGGATTCTGGGGCTGGTTCGGCAACCTGAAGAATGCACCCAAGTACCACATCATCGGCCTCGAGCACCTCGAGGCCGCCCGGGCCGCCGGACAGGGCGTGATATTGAACGCCGCCCATGTCACCGACATGGAGCTGGGGGTGTATTTCGCCTCGCGCCATGCCCCCGTGCACGCCGTCTACCGCCCCAACAACAACCCGGCGCTCAACAGCCTGATCAACCTCGGCCGCGAGAAACATGTGGCCAGCCTGATCCACCGCGAGGACACCCGCGCCATGGTCCGCGCCCTGCGCGCCGGCGACGTGCTCTGGACCGCGCCGGACCAGAACTATCACGGCAAGACCAGCGCGTTCATTCCCTTCTTCGGCGTGCCGGCGGCCACCAATACCGCCATGCCGACACTCGCGCGCATGGGCCGAGCGGTGATCCTCCCGTACCACGTACGTCGCTTCGGCACTCGCTACGAGGTGGAGATCGAGCCGCCGGTTGAGCGCATACCCAGCGGGGACGAGGTGGCCGACACCCAGCTGCTGGTCGAGCGCCTGGAGGCGGAGATCCGGCGCCATCCGGCGATGTATCTCTGGGGACACCGGCGGTTCAAGACCTTGCCGGCCGATTGCCCACCGGTCTATTGATCCGACCTGCTTATCGCCAGTTCTTGGTGATCTTAGTGCCAATACCGGGCGACCCACGGCGTCGACCGCATCCACTTCCACTTGCCCTTCCACTCGCCACGAATGGCCTCATCGGGCTTCGGATGGCCATGGAAGACCACAATCTTGGCCTGCTTGGGCTCCCTGGGTCGGACGAACGGGGCCAGTAACCGGCTGGGCATGCAGTGCTTCTTGAAGCTTACGCACCATTCCGCCGGCCAGTAGACCATGTTGTAACCGGCGTCGTGCAAGGTCTCGGTCAGATAGATCTGTTCATTCCGGTATGACGCCATCACCCCTTCCGGGTCGGCGTTGTAGCGCTCCAGCACCCAGGAAAGGTCGCCGATCTTGAATCGATAGACGGAGGAATTGCCGACCACGCGCTCCGGATGGGTCCAGTTGTGGATGATGCAGAAATCACCCGGGTACTCGTAGAACGGATCGAGAGAGTCACGGATCACGAGATCGAGATCGAGAAACAGTGCGTCGCCTTCCATCTCCCCCAGTTGGGGCGTGAAGGTGCCGAGCTTACGCCAGGCCTCATGCATGCGATCCGCCGGCACGTTCACCTCGGGCAGTGACCGGGCCTCCACCTCTTCGCGGAGGCCGGAAGAATCATCGGTAAAGCAGGCAAAACGGAACGGCGGCGTGATGTTGCGCGCCACCATGCTGTAAAGCGTGTTCACGTCCTGGGCGGAGTAGGCATCCCCCCATTTCATGCAGACAACGTTTTTCATTCGACGTCTCTCTTGAGCTGTTTCGGTTTATCGATCCACCCGTTCGTGGGTGAATAGACCCGGCACCAAGCCGATAGGAAATTTCTGCTGTCGCCACCACGGACGATTCAGCTCTTTCTCGATGTCACTGAAGCCGTTCACCAGCCGGGAGGACGGGTTCGCCTCGACGTACGGCAGTATCGTCTCCAGCATCCACTGTCGATGGACCAACACCGATTGATTGGTCCAGTTGATATAGGGCGAAGAGGTGATGAGGTTGCCCCGCGCCGTGCGCTGGAACACCCCCGGGAAGACGGCTTCAGGGTGTGCGGTCGCATAGGCCGCGATACCCTTCAAGCGACGGGCCTTGGCCGGGCGGGCCAAGCGACGCAATCGCGGCATCAAGGATGGCCCGCTGCCCCCGGCATCCACCAGGTCACCGAAATAACGGCGGAATTTACTCAGGGTGGCAAAATCCTGCCCCGGATGGGCCAGGCTGCGAAAACGGAACACCGGCACCGCCAACTCCTCGGCATCGGCGAGCGCGGCGGACAACTGCCGGATGGCTTCGTCACGCGGCTCGATCAGCGGACAATCATTCTCCAGAAGCAGGACATAATCGCATTCGATATTCTCAAGGAGCGTCTTCACCCCACCGAATATGCCGATATTGCGCTCGGTCCCCTGTGATTCGAGCCCATAATGCCGCGCGACCCTGCGGTCATCAGCGGAGACTTCCTGGAACAGGATCCTTTGCTCATCGAACAGGGACAGCAGCCCACCTTCCTGATACGTCTGTAAGGTCTTTGCCAGTGTCCGCGGCGCTTTCCAACTCAGCACCCCCAGCCCGACCGTGACCCCCCGCGGCTTATCCAATCCACTCATCGGCGTTGTCCATTCACTGCTCCGCCAACACCTCGGCCAAGCCCCTCATACACTGCCAGCGTTTCCTGTTGCATCTGTCTAAGCGTAAAAGGCATCGGCGTTTCGATACGGGGAGCCCCCTGCCGCCACCAGCGATCAAGAACGTCGATCAAATGAGCGCAATCGCCTACCGGCACCACGCCGGCCGGGTAGACGGCGGCCAACTGCTCGCCCACGCCGCCGTGATCGTAGCCGAGCACGGGACGGCCCAGCGCCAGGGCTTCGGTCACGGTGCGACCGAAGGATTCGGGTTTCTGCGTGAGCGAGAGCACCACATCGCTGATGGCCATGATTTCGCGCAGGTCGCTGCGGGGGCCGAGCCAGGTGATGTCGTTCGCCAGGTCTTTCTCGTCAATGGCCGCCTGCACCTTGTGCCAGTACTCCTGGCGACGCGGATGCACGCCACCGACCAGCAGGGCATGCACCGGCACGCCGCGGGCCTTGAGCCCGGCGACGATCTCGATCAGGTCCATCTGTCCCTTGATCTGCGTAATGCGCCCCGGGAGGGTCAGCAGCCACCGACCGGCAGCCTGGGGGTTTTCCCGGTAGAAGCGCTCCAGCCAGGCCGCCTCGGGGCGAAAATCGGGGCGATACACATCCGGGTCGATGCCGCGGTAGATGCGCAAGATCCGGTCAGGATCGACGTCGGGATAGTTGCGGCGGATATAGTCGACGATGCTGTCGGAAACGGCGATCACCCGCTCGCCCCGCGTCATCACGGCGCTGTACCGGCCCGGCGAATAGGCCCCGTGCACCGTCGTGACCAAGCGTGGCCGGATATCGGCGGGCAGACTGAGCCAGGCCAGATAGCCGATCCACGCGGGCAGGCGCGAACGCAGGTGGAGTATGTCGACGCGTTCGTCGCGCAGCAGGCGTCGCAGGACCGGAATGTAGCGCAGCGTGGTCAGTGACTTTCGCCCCACCGCCAGTTCGACATGCTCGGCACCCAGTGCCTCGAGCTCCGGGACCAGGCGCCCGCCCTCCGAGATCACGATGGCACGATGTCCCGCCTGCACCAGCGCCTCGGCGATCTCGAGCGTACCGCGCTCGACGCCACCACCCTCGAGGGCGGGCAGCATCTGCACCACGGTCAGCTTCCGAACACCATCGGCTAGCGGCTGATCGCTTCCCTGTCTCACTCCGTCCGCCTTTGCATCTGTCTATCCACGCTCTCGTTCCATTGCCTCGGAAGGCTATCATGTCCACATGCAGCAAATCCCCGAGACCAGCAACGAGATATGGGCAATGACCACCGGCGAGGCGGGAATGGCCAACCAGGCCCGCGGACTGGCGGAGGCCGTCGCCGAACGCACCGGCTGGCCGGTCGTGCAGAAGACCATTAGCCTGCGCCCCCCCTGGCAGATCCTGCCGATGCACTGGGTGCCTCGACCACTGGCAAAGCTCACGCCCGACTCCGACCCGGTCGAACCACCTTGGCCGCGCATCCTGATCACCTGCGGCCGGCGCAGCGCCGCGGCCTCGATCGCCATTCGCAAGGCCAGCCGGGGAAGGTGCTTCACCGTCCACGTGCAGGATCCTCTGATCCCGCCCCATTATTTTGATCTCGTGGCACCACCGCGGCATGACCGCCTGACCGGCGCCAACGTGCTGCCCACCCGCGGGGCCATCCATCACGTCACATCGGCCAAGTTGGCCGAAGCCGCCAACCGTTTTCGATCCCGGTTCGAGCATCTGCCCCGCCCTTGGATCGGGGTGTTGCTGGGAGGGTCGAACCGCACGATGACGCTGACACCGGACAAGGCCTGCGCCATCGGTGAACAACTGGCGCGCGCGGCACGGGAGAGCGGCGGCGGCCTGATGATCACACCGTCACGGCGCACCGGCGAGGAGAACACCCGGGCGCTGGCCAAGGCCGTCGCGGATGTCCCCCACGTCATATGGGACCGTCAGGGGGCCAATCCCTATTTCGGCATCCTCGCACTGGCCAACCACGTGGTGGTGACCGGCGACTCGGCCTCGATGGTGTCCGAGGCCGCCTCGACCGGCAAGCCGCTGTACGTCATCGATTTTGGTCGTTATTCCAAGCGCCTGGAGCGATTCCATTCCGCCCTGCGCGACGAGGGCGTGACCCGTCGCTTTGACGGCCACCTGGAGCACTGGGAGTACCAACCCGTTAACGATACCGGCATGGTCGCGGGCGCAATCCTCGAACGCATGCGGGATGCAAGGAACGACACCGGACGTCGCTCCGGCTAGGTCAGCGACTTACAACTCTTTCGACACGGAGACTCGCACACGTCTCGACAGAGAAAGGCGCATCTCGCAAGCCGGACCACTGCTGGCCCGACAGCGAATAATCGGGCGAGTCAGTCCACCAGCCGGTACAAGGCGCTGCAATAGATGCAGCGCGCCTCGTCACCCTCGTTCTCCAGGTGGATATAGACCCGCGGGTGGGAGTTCCAGACAGCCTCTTCTTCACGCGGGCAATAGACCGGCAGGTCCGCCTGCGTCACTTCAATGACACGGTCGGCGTTGGGGGTCTTGAAATCTTCCGGGTGGGCGGCGGTATCGGGATTCATGCTTGTGCCTCCACGTAATCGAGCCAGTTGTCTGCCAGCGGCGGGTGGCGGCCCTCGACCAAGTCGAAATAGGTGCTCTGCAACCGTTCGGTGATCGGACCACGCACGCCGCTGCCGATGGGGCGGTCGTCGACCTCCCGGATGGGGGTGACCTCGGCGGCCGTGCCGGTGAAGAAGGCCTCGTCGGCGATGTAGACCTCGTCACGGGTAATGCGACGCTCGACCACCGGGATGCCGAACTTTTCGGCGAGGGCGATGATGGTTCGCCGCGTAATCCCGTCGAGCGCCGAGGTCAGGTCCGGTGTGTGGAGCACACCGTCACGCACCAGGAAGATGTTCTCGCCCGAGCCCTCGGCAACAAACCCCTGGGTATCGAGCAGCAAGGCCTCGTCGTAGCCGCAGGCTGTGGCTTCGCGCAGCGCCAGCATGGAGTTCATGTAGGCGCCGTTGGCCTTGGCCTTGCACATGGTGACGTTGACGTGGTGCCGGGAGTAGCTCGAGGTGCGGATACGGATGCCCTTCTCGATGTTCTCCGCCCCCAGATAGGCACCCCAATGCCAGGCGGCGACCATGACGTGCACCTGCAGGTTGTCGGCACGCAGCCCCATGCCTTCCGACCCGTAAAAGGCCATGGGTCGGATATAGGCGCTCTCCAGGTTGTTCTCGCGGACGACCTGGCGCTGCACTTCGTTGAGGCGGCTTTCGGTGTAAGGCAATTCCATGCCGAGAATCTTGGCGGAATTGTGCAGCCGCCGGGTGTGATCCTCGAGGCGGAAGATCGCCGTCCCCTGGTCGGTCTTGTAAGCCCGCACGCCCTCGAACACCCCCATGCCGTAGTGCAGGGTATGGGTAAGCACGTGGACCTTGGCATCACGCCATTCGACCATCTCGCCGTCCAGCCAGATCAGGCCATCGCGATCTTCCATCGACATCTTCAAACGCCTCGCAGAGCAGTGAACCGTTGGTGCGCATCCCGCCCCGCCCCTCAACAGGCGGCGCGCGACGCCAAACGGCAAAGTTTACCACCCCCAGGCGATTTCCGGCAGACCGTCAGTGCACCAGTTCCACGCGGTTTCGCCCGCCTCCCTTGGCGTGATAGAGCGCGGCATCGCCCCTGGCGAGAAGCGTATTGGCCGTATCGTCCTGGCGAAACTGCGTCACGCCGATGCTCACCGTGCCACCCGGGCCGAGATCGGAAGCGGAGCTATGTCGATAGGCCTCGCGAATGCGCTCGGCGACGACCGTGGCCTCGCGCACTCCATGCCCCGGCAGGAGAATCACGAACTCCTCCCCCCCGTAGCGAAAGCACTCGTCCTCCTGGCGCACGTTGTCCTTCATGACACGCGCCAGGCAGCGTAGGGCATCGTCACCGGCCAGGTGACCGTAGCGGTCGTTGTAATCCTTGAACCAGTCGGTATCGAGCACAATGAGCGCGAGGGGCTCTTCATTACGCCGGGCCGCCGCGACCATCACCTCCAGGCGGCAGTCCAGCGCCCGACGATTGAACAGCCCGGTCAACCCATCCCGCTCGCTCAAGAAGCGATAACGATCGCGCTCACGCGCCAGCGCCGCCTCTTCGGCCTGCTTGTGACGAATGCGATTGCCCAGAGCGAACGCCAGCAACAGGGCCAAGGCCAGCGAGCCCATGGGCAGCACCAGCATCACCCAATCGGCATAGGGGAGAATGCCCAGCAACAGCCCCAGATAGAGCAGCACAGCCATGGCGAAGACCGACCAGGCCAGCAACAAGAAACGGGCCGGACGAAATCCTCGTCGCATGGCGCGAACAGCGCCCCAGATGACCGCGACCACCCCAGCCAGCGAATAGGCAGCCACCAGCAGGAAAGAGGATAGTCCCGCCAGCCACAGCGAGATGGGCACCGACGCAAGGGCCACCCACGCCACGGCCAGCAGCACCCGATCGAGCAGGCGATCATCGCTGGCACTGCGCAAGAAACGACGCACGAACCAGATACCCATCAGCGCCACCAGCGCTACGGCCAACTGCGAGCGGCCAGCGGGTGGCAACGCCTGAAAGAATGAAGGAAGGAATGGCGTCAGGACGTTGTGGCGCACACCGACATAGATCACTAGGCTGACCAGGAAGGCCGCATACCCCAGGTAGGTGCGCTCACGCACCGCCACCATCAGGAACAGGCTGTAGAGCGCCATCCCCAGCATGGCGCCGAAATAGATACCAAACAGGGTGTACCGCATCAGGGTCCGGACCCGCTCGTCCGCCAGCGTGCCCAGTGACAGCGCGAGCGCCGCCGGCCCGTCGGCCCTGGCGTGGATCAGCACCTGGCGCTCACCCTTGAAGGCCGGTAACAGCCAGCCGGGATGATTGGGTAGCTCGATCTGGCCCCCCAAGGCAGTAGGTTCGTGCACCTCCACCACCGCTTGCGCAGACCCACCGGCGCGCTGATCGACCAGATAGACCCGAATATCACGGAAATACGGCCAGCGCAGCGACAACCAGCGCCCGTGGGCGCTCAGGTCGTCCTGACTCAGGGTCAAGCGCAGCCATATGTTCCCCGTGGTGGGGCCGAGGTTCAAGGCATGCTGCTCGACGCGCTGGAAGTCCAACTCGGAGCCACTCCAAGGAGTGGCCGAGTCCTCGACCAGCGTCCATTCGGCCTGGGAGAGCAAGGCGCGCTCGGCGGCATGCAGGGGAGCGGCAAGGAACAGCGCAAACAGCAGAACAGCTAGGACCAAGACAGGGGGAAAAGGCAGCACACCGCCCCGCCGACGTCCGGATAGGCGACTCGAACGCCATCGCGGTTGGGCCATCTCCACCTGGCTGCGGATCACAGACCGGTAGGTCATGACCCGCTGAGGGTTTGGGCTGTCGGGCATCGTCCTTCCCCGTTTTTGCCGACCACCGCGGCACGGCGGCCCTGGCAGTAGGCGGCCCCGTATGGACCGAACGGCTCGCTCGATCCATCCCAAGGCAACTTAAACCAAGTATGGCACTAGGACAATGCGACTGTCGAAGACACGTCTCAGCCGTTAATGCGCCGGGGCGACATGACCTCGATATCGGCCTCTTGCATGCGCTGCTGGGCTTCGGCGGCCTCCTTGGCCGCCAAGGGACCGACCATCACGCGGAAATAGCTCTCGCCCCGGATATCGACCGCCGTGACGCGACTCTCGAAGCCCAGCAACGCCAGCTCTGCCTTGCGAGACTCGGCATCCTTGCGGCCACGAAACGAGCCGGCCTGGATCAGGTAGCGCCCCCCGCTTTCAAGCGCCGGCTCGTCGGCCGAAGGCGGTGACGGCGTTGGCGACTGCTCGGGCTCCGCCCGGGGCGGGCGATTGCCCTGCTCGGGCAGCAGGGTGTAAAACTCGAACTCGGGCGAGACCGTGGGTTTCTCGGCGGGCTTTTCCACGCTGCGGGCATCGGTTCGGGTATCGCCCGACCCGATGGGCTGGCTGTTTTTCTCGGCCGTCAGCTGGGCCAGGACCACCACCAAGGCGGCCAGCAGGCCGAGGGCGACCAGTAAGGCCACCTTCGCTCCCCGGTTGCCCCCGGAGGCACGTGGACGATTGACTTTCTTGGGACGCTTGCCGCTCACCAGTCTTTACTCTCCTGCCCTACATCTCGTCCGGGGCGTTCACACCCAGCAGACCCAGCCCATTGCCCAGCACCTGGCGGGTTGCCGTAATCAGATTCAGGCGCGCGTTCCGCAGCGGGGCATCTTCGGCCAGCAGGAAGGCATGGGCGTTGTAGTAACTGTGAAAGTCCTGGGCGAGGTCCCGCAGGTAATGGACCAGCTGGTGGGGTTCATGAGCACCCGCCGCCCGCTCGATCAGCGCCGGGTATTGCGACAATCGCTTGAACAGGGCCTGCTCGTGCGACTCGGTCAAGCGATCGTAGGCCGCCTGACCGACGGCCGTGTCGTGTTCGAAGCCGCGCAACGGCAGCTGGCGGAAAACCGAGGCCACCCGGGCATGCGCGTACTGGATGTAGTAGAGCGGGTTCTCGTTGCTCTGGCTCTTGGCCAGGTCCAGGTCGAAGTCCAGGTGCTGGTTGGCCGCGCGCATGACATAGAAAAAGCGGGCCGCGTCGCTACCCACTTCCTCGCGCAACTCGCGCAAGGTGACGAAACTGCCCGAGCGGGTCGACATCGGCACGCGCTCGCCACCGCGATACAAAATCGCGAACTGCACCAGCGAAACCTCGAGCTGGTCGGCGGACTTGCCCAAGGCCGTCAGGGCTGCCTTGACCCGGGAAACGTACCCGTGGTGATCCGCGCCCCAGATATCGATCACCTGGTCGAAACCGCGGTCGAACTTGTCGAGATGATAGGCGATGTCCGAGGCGAAGTAGGTGGTCTGGCCGTTTTCGCGCCGCACGACCCGGTCCTTGTCGTCACCGAAATCGGTGGCACGGAACCACAGCGCCCCGTCGCGCTGATACAGGTAGCTGGCAGCCTCGAGTCGCTCGATGGCGCGATCGACCAGCCCCCGGTCCGCCAGGCTCTGCTCGGAATACCAGGTGTCGTAGGTGACGCCGAATTCGGCCAGATCGGCGCGAATATCCGAGAGGATGGAATCGAGCGCCGCGCGGAACACCAACTGGTAGTCGGTTTCCCCCAGCAACTCCCGCATCCGCAGGATCAGCGCATCGATGTGGCGCTCCTGGTCGCCGTCCGGCGCGTCTTCTGGCAGGTCGTCAAAGACCTGGGCCGCGGGTGCCCGGAATCGTTGACCCTGCTCGTCGGCCAGCGATCGGGCGATATCGAGAATGTAGCCCTCGGAGCGATAGCCATTGGAGGGAAATTCGATGGTCTCGCCCTGCAATTCCAGATAGCGCAACCAGACACTGGCCGCGAGGATGTGCATCTGCCGGCCGGCGTCGTTGACGTAATACTCCCGCTCGACCGAGCAACCCACCGCCTCAAGCAGGTTTGCCACCACCGAGCCATAGGCCGCCCCCCGGCCATGCCCGACGTGCAGCGGGCCAGTGGGATTGGCCGAGACGAACTCCACCTGGATTTTCTGCCCCTTGCCTGCATCGGACTGCCCGAACCGCTGCCCTTCCTCAAGGATGCGGTCGATCAAGGCAAACGCCGCGCCCGCCTCGACGAAGAAATTCATGAAACCGGGGCCGGCGATTTCCACCCGGCTCAGTCCCTCGGTGCCCGCCAGTCGCTCGACGATCAGTTCGGCCACCGCTCGCGGCGCGCGTTTCATGGGCTTGGCCAACTGCATGGCGAGATTGCTGGCAAAATCCCCGTGCGCCGGATCCTTGGGCACGGTCAGCACCGGCTTGGCGGTGACGTCGTCGGGCAGTTCGCCCTCGGCCGCGAGTTGCTGGCAGATTACCTGGAGACGTTGTTCGATTACGGCCTTCACGAGCGGCGAAACCCCTTCGCTTGGATTGGCGTGTTTGGATCAAAGAGAGCGAAACAGTTTAGCCTGTGCAGCCCACCCAACCAACCGCGGCGACCCCCTCGGGGCGGACAACCCCACGGGGAACCTGCTAAAGTCCCCGCCAACAGATCCTGAGCGCATTACCCGGAGAAACACCGACATGGCAGCCCTGCACGAGGACGACTTCCCCGAACCGGTGGGTGTGGACGAGCACCGGGTGACGAACATCGCCCGCGCCGTAGAGACCATTCTGGCGGAACTGGGCGAAGACCCGCGCCGCGACGGCCTGACCGACACGCCCCGCCGCGTTGCCAAGGCCCTGCTGTACCTCACCCAAGGGCTGGAGCAACGCCTCGAACATGCTATCGGCAATGCCTTGTTCGCGTCCGACAATGACGAGATGGTGGTGGTGCGCAATATCGAGTTCTTCAGCCTGTGCGAGCATCACATGCTGCCGATCATCGGCCATGTCGATATCGGCTACATCCCGCAAGGCCAGGTACTGGGCCTGTCGAAGCTAGCCCGGATCGTCGACCTGTTCGCCCGGCGCCTGCAGATCCAGGAAAACATGACCCAGCAGATTGCCGAGGCGGTGGAGTCCGCCACCGGTGCCGCCGGCGTCGCCGTCCAGGTGCGCGCGGCCCACATGTGCATGGCCATGCGGGGGGTGGAGAAAGTCGAGTCGGAGACCGTGACCTCGCGCATGACCGGCCAGTTCCGCGAGAAAATGGCCACCCGCAACGAGTTTCTGCAACTGATTGCACGCCGCGGCTGAGCGACATGACGACTGAACCCCAAACGATTCTGATCACCGGCGTGACCCGCCGGGTCGGCGCCCACCTCGCCGGCCATCTGCTTGAAGCCGGTCATCGCGTGGTCGGCACCTACCGCCATGAAACCGATGCCCTGCATGGACTGATGGAACGCGGTTTGATCGCCCTACCCCTCGACCTGCTGGAACGCGACCGCCTGACGGGCTTTGCCCAGCAGCTGGCCATGCGCGTCGAGCGTCTCGACCTGATCGTGCACAACGCCTCGATCTGGCACGGGGACGAGGACTGCGTCGCCGACCCCAGCCTGGCTATGGCCATGTACACGGTGCACGTGACCAGCCCCATCGAATTGACCGAGGCATTGCAGCGCACCCTGCCCGCCCCCGCTCGGGACAACGGCCAAGCCAGCCGACAGGTGGTCTTTCTCACCGATGCGCACATCGACGAGGGCGAACCGCAGCACATCCACTACATCGCCTCCAAGGCGGCCATCGAGGGGTCGATCCGCTCACTGGCCCTGCGCTACGCCCCGCACACGCGGGTCAACGCCATCGCGCCGGGGCTGCTGATGTTCCACCCCAGCGATGACGCCGACTACCGCCGCCAGCGACTGGCCCGCCGACTGCTGCCCTTCGAACCGGGTCCGGAGGTGGTGGCACAGACCATCGACTATCTGATGGCCTGCCCACTGATCAATCAGGCGGTGATCCGGCTGGACACGGGGAGACGATGGGGAAACTGAGACTGCCGACCGGCGATAAAGACGGGCCGTGTTCTCAATCCCACAGCCGCCGACGCACCAGCGCCACGGCCACGTAGTACGCAACGACCGCAAACCCGGCGAGCACGGCCAAGTGACCGAACAGGTGCTCGACCGGCTCGCCCACGATCAGCGGCCGGATGACCTCGATCGCGTGGGTCAGCGGCAGAATCAGCACCGCCGTCTGCATCCAGCCAGGCAGCGTCTCGATGGGGAAGAACACCCCCGACAGCATGAACATGGGCGTGACCACGAGTACGAAGTAATAGTTGAAGAAATCGTAGTTGTCGGCAATTGCGGTCATGATGATCGCCGGACCGGCAAAGGCCAGCCCCAGCAGGAACACCACCGGCAGCGCCCACAGCGCCATCATGCCACCGGGCACTGCACCAAGCAGGGCCGCGACGATCAGGATCGCCACCGCGCTGAGCAGCCCCTTGAACGCCGCCCAGACGGTTTCGCCGAGGATGATGTCATCGATGTCCAGCGGCGTGGCCATGATCGCGTCGAAGGTCTTCTGCGGCACCATCCGGGTATAGACCGAGTACATGCCCTCGAAGCTGACCGAAATCATCGCCGAGGAGGCCACGATGCCCGAGGCGAGAAAGACCAGATACGGTAACCCGCCAATATCACCCACCAGCGCCCCCAGCCCGATACCCAGACCGAGCAGGTAGATCACCGGCTCGCCGAAATTGAGCACGATCGCCGGCCCCAGCAGCTTGCGCCAGACCAGAAAATTGCGGGCGAACACGGCAAAGGCCGCAGCGCGCGCCCGGGGCATTTGCCAGATCGAGCGTTTCATTCGCGGAGCTCCCGCCCGGTCAGATGCAGGAAGACATCCTCGAGCCCTGCCCGGCGATGAATGACCGTCAGGCCATCCGCTTCACCGAGGAAGTCGAGGATCACGGTGGGCGCGCCGGTATAGACATAGACGGCCGTGCCGTGGCGCTCGCAGCGCGAGCTCATAGACGAGAGCGTGGCAAACACGCCGTCGCTGACCTCACCACGCAGTTCGATCACGTCGGGCTCGACGTGCCGCCGGATCAACTCGCCGGGGCTCCCCTGGTCCAGGATGCGGCCGTGGTCCATCACCACCAGTTCGTCACAGAGACGCTCGGCCTCTTCCATGTAGTGGGTGGTCAGCACCAGGGTCACGCCACGGGCCCGCAATTCGGACAGGCGCCCCCAGATGACGTGCCGCATCTGCGGATCGAGTCCGGAGGTCGGCTCGTCGAGCACGACGATGTCCGGGTCGTTGACCAGCGCTCGGGCGATGGTCAGCCGTCGCTGCATGCCACCGCTGAGTTGATCGACCCGCGCATCGGCCTTGTGGGTGAGATTGGCGAATTCCAGCAATTCATCGACACGACCGGCCACCTCCCGACGCGTCAGGCCGAAGAAACGGGCGTACATGAACAGGTTCTCGCGCACGGTGAAATCCGGGTCGAGATTGTCGCCCTGGGGCACCAACCCCACCCGCGCCCGGATGGCTCGCGCCTGCGCCGGCAGTTCGAAGCCCAGTACGGACAGCTCGCCGGCATCGAAGTCCGCCAGCCCCATCAGCATCTTGAGCGTGGTGGTCTTGCCCGCCCCATTGGGGCCGAGAAAACCAAAGCAGCGTGCCGGCGGGACGTCGAAATCCACCCCTTCGACCGCGCGCAGGGCACCGAAGCATTTGACCAGCCCCCGGGCCCGAATGACCGGCTCCTGCAGCATCGATCTCGATTCCTTGCTGGGGCACATCAGAACGCTCGCGTGTTGGCAATTGTGGGCTGAGGAGGATGGTCGACGGCCCGCCGCTTTGCAACCGGGACGGCGTGTCGCGCAGAGTTTCCCTAGACTTCCCCCGAGGCTTCGCCCAAATCCACGCCGATCCCCACGATCAGCACGAATCGCCCCTCCTCGTCGCGGAGGGGCGTCAGCGTGGTGCGCCAGGTGCGCCGACCGGCAGGCAGGTCGAGTGTTTCGGTATATCGAATGGTACGCCCCTGCTCGAGGCAACGTCGGTAATGGGCCTGTACCTGGCCGGCCAGATCGGACGGCAGAATATCCGCCGGGGCACGGCCGACGAACGCCTCGGCCGACAAGCCGGTGGCTCGAGCGTGGGCGGGATTGTTGGCAAGGAAACGAAATGCTCCCTGCGGCCCCACCCGAACCAGAAAGATCGCCTCCTCGACACCCTCGACGATCGTCCGGTGGAGGCGCTCACTTTCCGCCAAACGCCGTTCGAGGGCCACGGTCTCCTGGGCGTCGATCAACGCGCCCACCACGCGCTCGGGCCGCCCCTCGGCATCTCGAAGCAGCCTCGCGCTGTCGGTGACCCAGAGTGATGTCCCGTCGGGCCGCATCAGTCGATAGCGGCTTTGTTTTCGATCGTCTGCCCAATGGTTGAAATCCCCTTCCCGGATCGCTCGCTCCCGGTCGTCGGGGTGCAGGGTCTGGGCCCACCAGTCCGGCCCGTCGAGCAGCTCATCCGGCGTATAACCGAGAATCTCACGAATATTGGCACTGACGTATTCGACGTGGTCCGGCCGATCGGCGGGGAAGGTATAGATCACGGCAGGGCTGGCGGACAACAGATCATCGAGGCGATCGCGCTCGGCCTGGGCCACGGCAACGGCCCGACGCTCCCGCTCGACATCCTGGAAGAACCACCATAGCCGATATGTCTGACCGGATTCGTCACGGATCGGCACCACCTGAACCCGGAACCAGCCCATCTCCCCCAAGGGGGACGGCAATCTCAGTGCCCCGTTCCAGCGCTCCCCTCTGGACACGGCCCGCTGAAAGGCCTCCAACTGCAGCCCCTCCAGGCCACGCCCGGACCATCCGGTCTCGCCGGGGGACTCGGAGCCATCAAGGACAACTGCGCCGCCGAACACCTGACGGAACGCCTCGTTGACCTGCAGGGTGCGCCCAGCCGCGTCGGTCAGCTCGACCGGCTGGGGGCTGAGTTGAAACAGGGCATCCCGTTCGGTCTTGGCCTGATCGACCACGACCATCCAGCGCGTGCCCTGCCAGCGCGAAAGCAGCCACAACGCTCCGACCGTGAGCAGGAAGGCGAGAAGCACCGCCAACAACAGCGTGACCAGGCGCTGCTGCATGCTGGCATACACCCCCTGCACCGATTCCACGGCCAGCAGACGGGCCGCCCGACCATTGCTGGCCTCGACAATGGGCACGGACCGCACCACAGCTAGCCACTGCTCGCCATTCACCTTCAAGCGCCAACGGTCTTGCTGACCGGGGCGGACCTCCTCGAGGGCGGCTGACAGACCGGGATGGTCGACTGCGGGGCCATCCAGATAGAACGATCCGTCTCCAACCGGGGCAATATCGCGCTCTCGGCGCATCTCGTCCCAGATGTTCGACTCGGCCAGGGACGCCGGCAAGAGCAGCGCCGCCCGGGCATCGAGACTCTCCTGGAGATAGGCGTCGATCGGCGCTACCCCGGTACCCACCTCGACGGTGCCAATCACGCGGCTCACGCCACTGCGGTCCGGCGCCCAGATCGGTTCGACGGCACGGAAACCGGAAAAGACCCGCCCGACCTCGAACCCCACCGCACCGCGGCCCTGACGAAAGACCTGACCGAGCAACGGTCGGACGTCGGCCAACTTGTCACCAAAATGCTCCGGGGCATGCACGCGCAAGAAACTGATCGACTCCGCGCCCAGGTGAAATTGCAAGACGCGATCCTGGCCATGGATCAATTCGATCGAGATGGGGGTGATGGCCTCGGCCAACTCGCGGCGAAGCGCCTGGGCGCCATCGCCCCCGCCGCCCCCTCCTTCCAGGGCGACCATGGCCTTGGCCTGGGACATCAGCTCGCGCACTCGATGGTCCTTGGCCAGGATCCGGGCAATCCGGGCCAGTTCGGCCTGACGGCTCTCGAGGGAGTAGTCGACGGATTCGAGCAATCGATCCGCGCGTTGATCGACCTCCTGCCGGAATTCGCCATGCACGGCCATCGCACCGACCACAGCCAGCACCACCCAGGCCAGCAGAACCAGCAACCAGATGCCGCGCAGGCCGGGTCGTTGTCGGGGCGAAAGAGAGGCTCGCCGCCCTACGTCCTTGTAAGTGTCCATTTCCATTGACGAATTATCACGCATTTGGCCACCCAACGGTAAGGCCGGAGCCAGAGTCATCCACCCTTGGACAAAGCTGGCTGTCCTCAGAACGAAAAAAACCCCGCACGAGGCGGGGCTTTGGCGTCAATCAACCGGGCTGGATCGGAGCGGAGTCCGGTCTTCCGGTCGCCGGCGCGTCTTAGCGAATCTTCTGCTTGAGGCTGCCGGACTCGTAACGCTTGTACATTTCTTCCAGCGAGATCGGACGGATCTTGGAAGCCATGCCGGCCGAACCGAAGGCTTCGAAACGCGCCTTGCAGATGGCCTGCATGCCCGCGGTCGCTTCCTTGAGGAATTTGCGCGGGTCGAAGTTGGACTTGTTCTCTTCGAGGTGCTTGCGTACCGCACCGGTGGACGCCATGCGCAGGTCGGTGTCGATATTGACCTTGCGAACGCCGTGCTTGATGCCTTCGACGATCTCTTCAACCGGCACGCCGTAGGTCTGACCCATGTCGCCGCCGTAGTTGTTGATGATCTCGAGCCACTCTTCCGGCACGGAGGAGGAACCGTGCATGACCAAGTGGGTGTCCGGGATCCGCTCATGGATCTCCTTGACCCGGTCGATGCGCAGGATCTGGCCGGTCGGCTTCTGCGTGAACTTGTAGGCGCCGTGGCTGGTGCCGATGGCGATCGCCAGGGCGTCACAATCGGTATGCTTGACGAATTGAGCCGCTTCTTCCGGATCGGTCAGCAGCATGTCCATGTCCAGCTTGCCTTCCGCGCCGTGGCCGTCTTCCTCGCCCATCTCGCCGGTTTCCAGCGAGCCGAGGCAGCCCAGCTCACCCTCGACGGAAACACCGCCGGCGTGCGCCATCTCGGTGACCTTGGCGGTGACGTTGGCGTTGTACTCGTAGTCGGCCGGGGTCTTCATGTCCGGCAGCAGCGAGCCGTCCATCATGACCGAGGAGAAGCCCGACTGGATCGCGCGCAGGCAGACGCCCGGATCGGAACCGTGATCCTGGTGCATGACGATCGGGATGTGCGGGTACATCTCGGTGGCCGCCTCGACGAGGTGGCGCAGGAACGGCTCGCCTGCATACTTGCGGGCACCGGCAGAGCCCTGCAGGATCACCGGGCTGTCGACTTCGTCGGCGGCCTGCATGATCGCGTGGATCTGTTCCATGTTGTTGACGTTGAACGCCGGCATGCCGTAGCTGTGTTCAGCTGCATGATCCAGCAACTGGCGAAGCGAGATGAGCGCCATAAAGCCTCTCCTTACAAGGTTGAAAAAGTAGTTACGAAATCGCGTGGCCCCCGGTCAAACACCGGGCGCCGAAATTCTTGGCTAGCGCGACAGCATACCCAGCGCACCGGGATATGCAAATCGCGATAGCCGCCTTTGGCGGCGATCACGGGCCGGCTCAGTCGAGCGCGGTGACGTCGCCGACACGCACGATCTTCATCGCATTGGTGCCGCCCATCTGGCCCATCAGGTCGCCCTTGGTGATGATCACCAGGTCGCCCTCGTCGAGCTTTTCCATCTCTTGGAGGCTCTCGATCACCATCCGATTGACCTCGGCGTGGTCGGTCGAGGGCACCGGGAAGTGCACCGCCTGCACGCCGCGATAGAGACCGACGCGGCGAGCAGTCTCCTCGGATCGAGTGAAGGTATAGATGGGAATATCGGTATCGACACGGGACATCCACAACGGCGTCGCGCCCGACTCCGACAGGGCCACGATCGCCGAAACCGCCAGGTGATTGGCCGTGTAAATCGCCGAGAAGGCAATCGCCTGGTCGATGCGCTCGAACGGTACGTCCAGCGGCGGGGCGCTCTTCTTCGACTCGATCTGATACTCGGCCCGATGGCAGACCCGCGACATGGTCTCGACCACGCGCACCGGGTACTTGCCCGCGGCCGTCTCGGCCGAGAGCATCACCGCGTCGGTGCCGTCGAGCACCGCGTTGGCCACGTCGAACACCTCGGCCCGCGTCGGGATCGGGTTGTCGATCATGGTCTCCATCATCTGGGTCGCAGTGATCACCGGCCGATTGAGCTCGTTGGCCATGCGGATGAAGGCCTTCTGTACCGCCGGCAACTCGGCATCGCCAATCTCCACGCCCAGATCACCGCGGGCGATCATGATCGCATCGCTCGCCTGGATGATCTCGCGGATGCAGTCGATTGCCTCGGCACGCTCGATCTTGGCGACGATGTGCGCACGGCAGCCCGCCTCCTGCAGGAGACGGCGGGCCTCGTGGATGTCGGCCCCGGAACGCGGAAAGGACACGGCGATATAGTCCACGCCAATGGAAGCGGCGGCCTTGATGTCCGCCCGATCCTTGTCGGTGATCGCGGGGGCCGACAGACCACCGCCTTGCCGATTGATGCCCTTGTTGTTGGACAGGGCGCCGCCGACGGTAACGGTAGTCTGCACCTGGTTGCCCTGGACCTTGTCGACCTTCAGGACGATGCGGCCGTCGTCGAGCAGCAGGATATCGCCGGGACGTGAGTCGGAGACCAGCGCCTTGTAGGTGATGCCCACCTGGGTCTCGTCGCCGCTGTCCGGATCGAGATCCGCATCCAACGTGAACGGCTGGCCGGATTCGAGCTCGACCTTGCCACCCTTGAAGCGGTCAATGCGGATTTTCGGCCCCTGCAGGTCGCCGAGGATGGCGACATATCGACCCTCGGCGGCCGCCGCTTCGCGCACCAGGTCGGCACGACGCTGGTGGTCGGCCGCCTTGCCGTGCGAGAAGTTCATCCGCACGACATCGATGCCGGCACGAACCAGCTCGGTGATGGTCGCCAGGTCGTCACTGGCCGGGCCCAGCGTCGCGACGATCTTGGTGCGGCGTTGCGCCGGCAGATGCTTAATGGAATCGCTTTCTCGGTTCATGATTAACCTGCTGCGCGCTGTTCGAGCATCGCGACGGCCGGCAGTGTCTTGCCTTCCAGAAACTCGAGGAAGGCTCCGCCAGCGGTGGAGATGTAGCTGACCTTGTCGTACAGGTCATATTTCTGGATCGCGGCGATGGTGTCACCACCGCCGGCCAGGGTGAAGGCGTTGGTGTCGGCAATGGCCTGCGAGATACGCTTGGTGCCGTCGCCGAACTGGTCGAACTCGAAAACGCCGACCGGGCCGTTCCAGACCACGGTGCCCGCCTTCTCGATGAGACCCGCCAGCTCCTCCGCGCTTTCCGGACCGATGTCGAAGATCATGTCGTCTTCCGCGACATCGTCGACGCGCTTGAGTACGGCCGGTTCGTTCTCGTCGAACTGCTTACCCACCACCACGTCTGTCGGGATGGGAATGTTCGCGCCGTTGCTCTTGAGCTTGTCCATCAGCGCCTTGGCGGTCGGGACGAGGTCATCCTCGCACAGCGACTTGCCCACGCCGTGACCGTCTGCCTTGATGAAGGTATTGGCAATGCCGCCACCCACGACCAGCTGGTCGACCTTCTCGGCCAGCGCCTCGAGGACGGTAAGCTTGGTGGACACCTTGGAACCGCCGACGATGGCCACCATCGGGCGGGCCGGGTTGGCCAGGGCCTTGTTCAGCGCATCGAGTTCCTCGGTCAGCAAGGTGCCCGCGCAGGCGGTCGGGGCGAACCGGGCCACACCGTGGGTGGAGGCCTGAGCACGGTGGGCCGTGCCGAAGGCGTCCATGACGAACACGTCGCACAGCGCGGCATATTGCTTGGCCAGCGTCTCGTCGTCCTTCTTCTCGCCTTTGTTGAAGCGGACGTTTTCCAGCATGACGACCTCACCGGCGTCGACGGCGACGTCCTTGCCCAGGTAATCACGCACCAGGCGCACTTCGCGGCCCAGCTTGTCACCCAGATCTTTGGCAACCGGCGCAAGGGAATCGCCCTCGGAGAATTCGCCTTCGGTCGGGCGCCCCAGGTGCGAGGTCACCATCACGTGGGCGCCCTGGTCGAGCGCGGCCTTGATGGTGGACAGCGACGCCTGAATACGGGCATCGGAGGTCACCTTGCCGTCCTTGACCGGGACGTTCAGGTCGGCGCGGATCAATACGCGCTTGCCGGCAAGATCGAGATCAGTCATGCGGATGACGTTAGCCATGGAACACTCCTCAATGAGACAAATAAAGCGGTAAGGGCTGGGTAACAGGCGTTCAGCGCCCAGTCCTTACGGCTTTCCGCGTTTCGCGGCAGACTCGGATAGAAAAACGGGTGGGGAGGGCCCCACCCGTCATTGCACTGGTTACTTGCCGACGTGCTGCACGACGCGCAGCATGTTGCAGGTGTAACCGAACTCGTTGTCGTACCAGGCGACGACCTTGACGAAGGTGTCGTCCAGCGCGATGCCGGCCTTGGCATCGAAGACGGACGGCTCCGGATGACCACGGAAGTCGGTGGAAACGACCGCTTCCTCGGTGTAGCCCAGCACGCCCTTGAGCTCGCCCTCGGAGGCTTCCTTCATGGCGGCCTTGATATCGTCCATGGAGGCGCCCTTCTCCAGCTCGGCAGTCAGATCGACCACGGAAACGTCGGAGGTCGGAACACGGAACGCCATGCCGGTCAGCTTGCCGTTCAGGGCCGGCAGGACCTTGCCCACGGCCTTGGCGGCACCGGTGGAGGACGGGATGATGTTCTCCAAGATGCCGCGGCCGCCGCGCCAGTCCTTCTGGGACGGGCCATCCACGGTCTTCTGGGTGGCGGTGGCCGCGTGGACCGTGCTCATCAGGCCACGCTTGATGCCGAACTTGTCGTTCAGGACCTTGGCCACCGGCGCCAGGCAATTGGTGGTGCAGGAGGCGGCGGAAACGATCGGCTGGCCGGCGTAGTCGTTATGGTTGACGCCATAGACGAACATCGGGGTGGCGTCCTTGGACGGCGCCGACTGGACCACCTTCTTGGCGCCCGCCTCGATGTGCTTCTGGCAGGTCTCCTCGGTGAGGAACAGGCCGGTGGACTCGACCACCACATCGACGTCCAGATCGCCCCACTTGAGCTGAGACGGGTCCTTCTCGGCGGTCAGGCGGATCGTCTTGCCGTTGACGACGAGGTTGCTGCCCTCGACCGACACGTCACCGTCGAAACGACCGTGAACGGAGTCGTACTTGAGCATGTACGCCAGGTACTCCGGCTCGAGGAGGTCGTTGATGCCAACGATCTCCAGTTCCGGGAACTCCTGGGCGGCGGCACGGAAAACCATGCGACCGATACGGCCAAAGCCGTTGATACCGACACGAACTGTCATGGGTATTCTCCTAATCGATACGTGGATACAAAATCAGTCAGGGCGCATGCCGATACGGCATGCGCCCAATTTCCTTAATCGGCGTGCGCTCAGCCCAGCTTGCGGGCCTCTTCGACCACACGCTCGACGGTAAAGCCGAAATACTTGAACAGGTCGCCGCCCGGGGCGGATTCACCGAAGGTGTCCTGACCGATCACCTTGCCGTGGGTGCCCACGTGCTTGTACCAGCAGGCGGTCACGCCGGCTTCGATGGCCATGCGGGCGGTGACGTCGCTCGGCAGGACCGATTCGCGGTAGGCATCGTCCTGGGCATCGAACGCCTCGACGCAGGGCATGGAAACGACACGCACCTTCTTGTCGGAAAGCTCTTTTGCCGCGTCCATGGCCAGACCGACTTCCGAGCCGGTAGCGATCAGGATCATGTCCGGCGTACCGTCACAGTCCTTCAGCACGTAACCGCCCTTCTCGATATTGGCGATTTGCTCAGGCGTACGGGTCTGGTGCGGCAGGCCCTGACGGGAGAAGACCAGCGAGGTCGGCGCGTCGCGGCGGACAACTGCGCGCTTCCAGGACACGGCAGTCTCGACCGCGTCACAGGGGCGCCAGGTCTGCATGCCCGGGATCAGGCGCATGGTGGCGATCTGCTCGACCGGCTGGTGGGTCGGGCCGTCTTCGCCCAGACCGATGGAGTCGTGGGTGTAGACGAAGATCGAGCCGATCTTCATCAGGCTGGACATGCGCAGCGCGTTGCGAGCGTACTCGGAGAACATCAGGAAGGTGCCGGCGAATGGCAGAAGGCCGCCGTGCAGCACCATGCCGTTCATGATGGCGCTCATGCCGAACTCGCGCACACCGTAATGGATGTAGTTGGCCTCGGACTCGGTCGCGGTCAACGCGGTGCAGCCCTTCCAGGTGGTCAGGTTGGACGGGGCCAGATCGGCCGAACCGCCGACCAGCTCCGGCAGCATGTCCGCCAGACCGGTGATGACGGCCTGGGAGGCCTTGCGCGAGGCGACGCTCTCACCCTTGGCATCGACGTCCTTGATCAGGGCGTCCATCTTCTCGGCGAAGTCAGCCGGCAGGTCGCCGCTGAGGCGACGCTTGAGCTCGGCGGCCTCGGCCGGGTACTCCTTCTCATAGGCGGCGAAGGCCTGATCCCACTCGGCCTCGGCCTTGGCACCTTTCTCGGTTGCATCCCAGCCGGCGTAGACGTCGCCCGGAATGACGAACGGGTCGTGGTTCCAGCCGATGTTCTCGCGGGTGGCCTTGACCTCGGCATCGCCCAGCGCGGCACCGTGGCAATCATGGCTGCCGCATAGGTTCGGCGCGCCAAAGCCGATCACGGTCTTGGTGCAGATCATGGTCGGCTTGTCGTTGACCGAACGCGCCTCGCGAATGGCCGCATCCACGGCGGCGGCATCGTGACCATCCACGTCACTCACGACGTGCCAGCCATAGGCCTCGAAACGCTTGGGCGTGTCGTCGGTGAACCAACCCTCGACGTGACCGTCGATGGAGATGCCGTTGTCATCGTAAAAGGCGATGAGCTTGCCCAGACCCAGGGTGCCGGCGAGCGAAGCGGCCTCGTGGGAAATGCCTTCCATCAGGCAACCGTCGCCCAGGAAGCAGTAGGTGTAGTGGTCGACGACCTTATGGCCAGGCTTGTTGAACTGACCACCAAGCATCTTCTCGGCAATCGCCATACCCACCGCGTTGGTGAAACCCTGACCCAGCGGGCCAGTGGTGGTCTCGACGCCCGGGGTGTAGCCGTATTCCGGGTGGCCCGGGGTCTTGGAGTGCAGCTGACGGAAGTTCTTGATCTCTTCCATCGACAGCTCGTAGCCGGTCAGGTGCAGCAGAGAGTAGATCAGCATCGAACCGTGGCCGTTGGAGAGCACGAAGCGATCACGGTTGGGCCATTCGGGGTTTTTCGGGTTGTGGTGCATGTAGTCGTTCCACAGCACTTCGGCGATGTCCGCCATGCCCATCGGGGCACCCGGGTGGCCCGAGTTCGCCTTTTGTACGGCGTCCATGCTCAACGCGCGAATCGCGTTGGCAAGCTCTCTACGTGTCGACATAAAACACTCCAAAGGGTTGAAAAGAAGCGGTTCTGGGCGCCATGTGCATTGCGCACGCGGTCGTTCGCGCGCTGCCTGAAGGCAGGCGCGGCAATTGCGCGACATTGTCCCCAAAACCCCCGCACAAGGCAACCACCCGTTTTTTCAAATACTTAACGGCAACCGGCAGGCCGCCCAAAAAGCACGGCCCCACTCAAGAGGTGGGACGACCGGAGGGATCGAGGCAGCGGTTCACGGGGATGAGCGGAATCAGCCCTCCCGCCACTTGATCGAGCACCCCATCGAGGGCACCTGCTCCTCGGGACCGCGGCCGGTTTCGGCCACCTGCTTCATGCCCTCGAACAGTTCGCGAGGCGCATCGGGCTCGGCCTCCTTGCGCGAGGCATCCAAACGTCCGCGATACTGCAGCTCCAGATCGGCGTTGTAGCCGAAGAAATCGGGGGTGCAGACCGCACCGTAAGCCTTGGCGACGGCCTGCGATTCGTCGAGAAGATAGGGAAACGGAAACTGATGCGCCTGCGCCACGCGTTTCATGTTTTCCGGCGAATCCTCGGGATAGTCGGCCGGATCATTCGACATGATGGCGACCGTGTTAACTCCAAGCTCCTTGAGCTCGCGGGCTTCCCGGACGATCCGGTCGAGCACGGCCTTGACGTAGGGGCAGTGGTTGCAGATGAACATCACCAGCGTCCCCTTCGGTCCACGCACGTCGGCGAGGCGCCAAATCCGCCCCTCGGTATCCGGCAGGGCGAAATCCACGGCGGGACGACCGAAATCACAGACGGGGGTTTCGACACGGGCCATTTTGCTTGCCTCCTCAGTTGTCACTAATTTCAATCGAACAAGTCATCAACCAACGAGTGTGGCACAAGGGAAAGCCCTCTATATCCCGAAGGCCCCGCCCGGCGGCTCGGCGCGCGTGACGGAACTGTGATATTTTCCCGACCACAGGTCCCTCCGATACGGATCGGAGCACAACCCAAAAAACGGCATCAGACTAGAGCCGGCTCGAACCGGCCGCGGAACCGTACACACGCCAAGGAACAGGAGACCCAGCCATGCTCGCGCCCTCGCCCCACCCGCACACACCACCGGCCGATGCAGCCTTCCCCGGAGGCCGCCCCTTCGCCGGGATGCGAACAAGGGCGCCCCGCAGCCTCGCCATCGTGTTGGCCGCCATCTGCGTGACCCTGGGGGCCGCCTCGGCTCAGGCCGCGGAAACGATGAAGCTCGCCATCGCCCCGTTCCTGGCAGAAGACGAACTCAGCGAGGCATACACCCCAGTGGCCGACTACCTGTCCCAGCGGTTGGGACAAACCGTCGAGCTGCAGCTTTTTCCGAGCTATCTGGCCTTCTGGGAAGCCACGCGCAGTGGGTCGGACTTCGACATCGCCCTAGATGCCGCTCCGGTCACCGATTTCCGCGTGCAACGGCAGAACTGGCAGGTAATCGCCCGCTTCGATGGCGAGGTAACGCAATCCCTGGTCACCCATGAAGATGACCTGATCTTCTCGCCCAAGGAACTGGTCAACAAGAAGGTGGCCGTTCAACCGTCGCCATCGGTCAGTGCACTGGCTCTCTATCAACTGTTCCCCAACCCGGTACAGCAACCCACCTTGGTTTTCCAGAAAACCAACCGGGATGTGGCCCAGGCTGTTCTCAACGGCGAGGTTCGTGCCGGCGTGCTGCCCACCCCCCTAGTGGGCGGTTATCCCGGCCTCAATCCGGTGGTCACCACCAAGCCGCTGCCGTTCCTAGGCTTTTCCGTTTCCCCGGACCTCAACAAGCGAACCACCGAGGCCCTGAAACAGGCCTTGCTGTCGTTCAGCCGCAGCGAAGAAGGCCAACAGATCTTAGAATCACAGAGCCTCACCGATATCGTTCCAGCGAACAACCGCTACTATGCGGGCAATGCCGAATTGCTAGTGGGCACTTACGGTTACTGACCCGGGAGCGCGCCACTGACCCCGCTGCAGGAAAACCTCGGCGGGACTGGAGGCGCTTCCCCGGCAGAGGCTCAAACCCCTTTTACTCCTACACGATCCTTATCAAACGACGAGGCCTGCTTGATATGCGCAGCGTTACCGGAAACAACCGCCACCTGTTTACCTCAGAATCCGTCTCCGAGGGCCACCCGGATAAGATTGCCGACCAGATCAGCGACGCGGTGCTCGATGCCATCATCACTCAGGACCCCGGTGCCCGGGTGGCCTGCGAGGCACTGGTAAAAACCGGTTTTGTCGTTTTGGCCGGTGAGATCACCACCTCGGCGTGGGTGGATGTAGACGAACTGGTCCGGCAGGTCATCTGCGATATCGGCTACACCAGTTCCGAACTGGGCTTCGATGGGCACACCTGCGGCGTGCTGAACGCCATCGGCAAGCAGTCCTCGGATATCGCTCAAGGGGTCGACCGGGAAGTGGACAAGGACCAAGGGGCCGGCGATCAGGGCCTGATGTTCGGCTATGCCACCAACGAGACCGATGTGCTGATGCCGGCCCCGATCACTTACGCCCACCGCTTGGTACAGCGTCAGGCCGAAGTGCGGCGAGCCGGAACACTGCCGTGGCTGCGCCCCGACGCAAAATCCCAGGTCACCTTCCGCTACGAGAATGGCGTGCCCGTTGGCGTGAATGCGGTGGTCCTCTCCACTCAGCACAACCCCGACATCACGCAACGAGATCTCCAAGAGGCGGTGATGGAAGAGATCATCCGGCCAACCATCCCCGCCGAATGGCTGGATAAGCACACCAAGTACCACATCAATCCCACCGGACAGTTCATCATCGGCGGCCCGGTGGGCGACTGTGGCCTGACCGGACGGAAGATCATCGTCGACACCTACGGCGGCATGGCACGTCATGGCGGCGGGGCCTTTTCCGGCAAGGATCCGTCCAAGGTCGACCGCTCGGCCGCCTACGCCGGACGCTACGTGGCCAAGAACATCGTCGCCGCGGGGCTGGCCGACCGTTGCGAGATCCAGATTTCCTACGCCATCGGCGTGGCTGAGCCGACCTCGATTTCGGTGGACACATTTGGCACGGGCAAAATCAGCAACGAAGAGATCACGGCGCTGGTGCGCGAACATTTCGATCTGCGACCCTATGGCATTCTCCAGATGCTGAATCTTGTCCGGCCCATCTACCGCAAGACTGCCGTACATGGGCACTTCGGTCGCGAGGAGCCCGAGTTCACCTGGGAGCGCACCGACCGGGCCGACGCCCTGCGCGCGGATGCAAACCGATAAGGCAGCGGTTATACTCCGCTCCTGATTTCTCGATCACCCATCCCGCCCGAGGAGCGCTGCAATCCGTGCCAAACGGATCAGGCTCGGGTGGAATGCGGCTGCGCCGGGCGGCTCGACCGTCCGCGCAACCCGACCAACGGCGCTCTTGAGAATCGACTCTGGGACTTCCCTTTTGGCCGATTCGCTTTCAAGCCCTCGACTTGAACAAGAGCCTCGCGAAACCGCCCTCTCGTTCAAGTCGATTCAGTGAAAGACATGAGAGGACGCAACAACGTGAATGCCGTAACCACACCGCAAGCCTTCAACGATTACAAAGTCGCCGACATCTCACTGGCCGACTGGGGCCGTCGCGAGATCCGCATTGCCGAGCGCGAAATGCCGGCACTGATAAAGATTCGGGAAAAATACCGCGCCGAGCAGCCGCTCGCCGGGGCCCGCATCGCCGGCTGCATCCACATGACCATCCAGACCGCGGTACTGATAGAGACGCTCACCGCGCTGGGCGCCGAGGTGCGCTGGTCTTCGTGCAACATCTTCTCCACGCAGGATCACGCGGCCGCCGCCATCGCCGCGAGCGGCGTGCCGGTATTCGCCTGGAAAGGCGAGACCGAAGATGAGTACTGGTGGTGCGTGGAACAGACCATCCACGGCCCGGGCGATGCCAATAACGCTTGGACGCCGAACTTGCTGCTCGACGATGGTGGGGACCTCACCGGCCTGATGCACGAGAAATATCCCAACCTGATGGAAGGGGTGCATGGTGTTTCCGAGGAGACCACCACCGGTGTGCACCGCCTGCTCGAGATGTTGGCCGATGGATCGCTCAAGATCCCGGCGATCAACGTCAATGATGCAGTCACCAAGTCGAAGAATGACAACAAGTACGGCTGCCGCCACTCCCTCTCCGACGCCATCAAGCGAGCCACAGATCATCTGCTGTCCGGCAAGCAGGCGCTCGTAATCGGCTACGGCGACGTGGGTAAGGGCTCGGCCGCCTCTTTGCGCCAGGAAGGAATGATCGTCAAGGTCACCGAGATCGATCCCATCTGCGCCATGCAGGCAGCCATGGATGGGTTCGAAGTGGTATCGCCCTATATCGACGGGCAAAACACCGGCGACGACAGCAGCATCGATGAGGCCCTGCTGGGCAAGATCGACCTGCTGGTGACCACCACCGGCAACGTCAACGTCTGCGACGCCCCCATGCTGCGGGCGTTGAAGAACACCGCTGTGGTCTGCAACATCGGTCACTTCGACAACGAGATCGACACCGCCTACATGCGCGAGAACTGGGCCTGGGAGGAGATCAAGCCGCAGGTCCACAAGATCTACCGCGAGGCCACGGCCGGCGGCGACTTCGATCCGGACAGCGAGAACTACCTGATCCTGCTCTCCGAAGGACGACTGGTGAACCTGGGCAATGCCACCGGCCATCCGAGCCGAATCATGGATGGCTCGTTCGCCAACCAAGTACTCGCCCAGATCCACCTCTACCGGGACCATTTCGCCGACTTGCCGGCCGACAGGAAGGCTGAGGCGCTGCGCGTCGAAGTGCTGCCCAAGCAACTCGACGAGGAGGTGGCCCGCTATATGGTTGAAGGTTTCGGTGGCGTCCTCACCCGCATGACCGGCGAACAGGCCAAATATCTGGGCGTACCGGCCGAAGGCCCCTTTAAGCCCGACGCCTACCGCTACTGATCTGGCCGGCCGAGGGGTAAAACTCCCTTCGGCTCTCATCTTCATTTCCCGGAGGAATCATGCCGATCCCGGTCTCCTGTGAATTCTTCCCGCCGAAGTCCGACGACGGCGAGGCCAAACTGCGCGAGGTCTATCAGGAACTCGCCCGCGAGATCCATCCTGAGTACTTCTCGGTCACCTTCGGTGCCGGCGGCTCGACCCAGATGCGCACTTTTGAAACGGTTCGCCAGATTCAGCAAAACTCCAGTGTGCCGGCCGCCCCGCATCTCTCCTGCATCGGTTCCTCGCGCGAGGGAATCGGGCAGATTCTCGACGATTACCGCGCCCAAGGCATCCGCCGCATCGTCGCACTCCGCGGCGACTTGCCCAGCGGCATGCAGGATCCGGGCGATTTCCGTTACGCCAACGAATTGGTCGCCTTCATCCGCGAGCACAGCGGCGACTGGTTCCATATCGAGGTGGCGGCGTACCCGGAAATCCACCCGCAGGCCCCCAGCGCGGATGCCGACCTCGCCAACTTCAAGCGCAAGGTCGAGGCGGGCGCCGATGCGGCGATCACCCAATACTTCTACTCCATCGAGGCCTATCGCCGCTTTCTCGACGACTGCGAGCGCCTCGACATCAATGTGCCGATCGTTCCCGGGGTCATGCCGATTACCAACTACCAGCAGTTGGCGCGCTTTTCCGACATGTGCGGCGCCGACATCCCACGCTGGTTGAGAAAGCGGCTGGAGTCCTTCGGTGAGGACCTCGAGGGTCTGCGCGCCTTCGGTCATGACGTGGTCACCGACCTGTGTCGCGAACTGGTCGATGCCGGCGCCCCCGGCATCCATTTCTACGCCATGAATCGTGCCCAGCCAGTCATCCGCCTGTGCCGGGATGCCGATTTGCTCTCGGGCTGAGACACCGCCCGCCCGGCGGGACACGTTATACTCGGCGCCATGAGCAAGAACGCCACGCGCAAGCACATTTGGGTGGAGCCCGCCCGAGCCGATCAGGCGCTGATTCAGGCCGCCCAGTCGGCGGGCGCCACGGCCATCGTGCTGTCCGAGAAACACGAACTCGATACCGCCGGACTGGCCCGCGTGGGTCCGGGCGGCGCGTTCGAGGAGGGGCGGGATTTCAACCGCTACCGCATCGAACGGGAAGCCGACGAAGAACGGGTGCCCCGTGAACGCCTTGCGGTCATCGAGCCCGCGGACTGGACCATCATCCCTGCGGAGAACCTGATCTCCCGCGGGGTGCAGGTCATCCAGGTGGTCGACGATGCCGAGCAGGCGAAGCTGGCCCTGACCATCATGGAGCAGGGGGTGGCCGGGATCTGGCTGCGCCAGGCCGATGCGGCGACCATCAAGGCACTTGCCGACGTGCTGGCCCAGCTTGACCCCGAACCCGTGGCGCTCACCACCGCCCGCATCACCTCGATCGCGCCCGTGGGCATGGGAGACCGCAGCTGTCTCGATCTGATCGGCCAACTCGACCTAGGCGAGGGATTGCTGGTGGGCAGCTTCAACCACGCCCGCTTTCTCATCCACAGCGAAAACGTCGACAACCCGCATTGCGGTGCCCGCCCATTCCGGGTGAATGCCGGCGCCGTTCACGGTTACGTCGTCACCCCCGGGGATCAGGTGCGCTATCTGGCCGAGATGGGCAGCGGTGACCCCGCCCTGGTGGTCGATGGCGAGGGCCGGGCCCGCACCCTGGCCGTGGGCCGTAACAAGATCGAGCGCCGCCCGATGGTGCTGGTCGAGGCGGTCGATGACGAGGGCAACCGGTTCTCCGCCATCGTGCAGCACGCCGAGACAATCCGTCTGGTATCGCCCAAGGGCCAGGCCGTCAGCGTCGTCGACCTCGCCCCCGGTGACCCCGTGCGGGTCTCATTGGCTGCCCGCGGCGGACGGCACTTCGGCCGTCGCATTGAAGAAACCATTCTCGAACGCTAATCACTATCCCCCAGGAGCACGGCATGACGAGCAACCAGGACTGGCAACGCCGGGACCTCAACGTCCTCTGGCACCCCTGCACCCAGATGAAGGACCACGAGTCGATTCCCCTCGTGCCGATCGAGCGCGGTGAGGGCCCCTGGCTCCACGACTTCGACCAACGACGCTATCTCGACATTATCAGCTCCTGGTGGGTCAATATCTTCGGTCACGCCAATCCCTACATCAACGACCGGATCAAGGGCCAGCTCGACCGTCTCGAGCACGTGATCCTCGCGGGCTTCTCACACCAACCGGTCGTCGAGCTCTCGGAAAAGCTGGTCGAGATCACCCCCAGCGGGCTCGATCGGGCCTTCTACGCCGACAACGGCTCCTCGGGAGTCGAGGTCGCGCTGAAGATGAGCTATCACTACTGGCGCAACAGCGGCCGGCCGGAAAAGAGTGAATTCATCACGGTGGCCAACAGCTACCACGGTGAGACCCTCGGCACGCTGTCTGTGGGCGACGTCGGTCTGTACAAGGACACCTACGGCCCGTTGCTGCGGGCCACGGCCACGGCGCCCTCGCCGGCCTGCCGCCAGGATCGGGGCGACTGCCGCGAACGGGCGGCCGAGGCGCTCGAGGGGATGCGGGAAATTCTCGAGGCGCAGGCCGAGCGGACCGCGGCGGTGATCGTCGAACCCTTGGTTCAGTGCGCCGCCGGCATGCTGATGCATCACCCGGACTACGTCCGCGGACTGCGCATGCTCTGCGACGAGTTCGACGTCCACCTGATCGCCGATGAGATCGCCGTGGGCTTCGGCCGGACCGGCACGCTGTTCGCCTGCGAACAGGCCGACATCACCCCGGACTTCATGTGCCTGTCCAAGGGGCTGACTTCCGGCTACCTGCCACTGGCAGCCATCCTCACCAGCGACACGGTCTACCAGGCCTTCTACGACGACTACAACACCATGCGGGCCTTCCTGCACAGTCACAGCTTCACCGGCAACCCGTTGGCCTGCACGGCGGCCCTGGCCACGCTGGAGCTGTTCGAGCGTGACGACGTGATCAACGCCAACCGCGCGGCCCAGGTCACCATGGACCGCCACTTGGCGGAGCTGGCCCGACTGCCCCACCTAACCAATGTCCGGCGCACCGGCATGATTGCCGCAATGGACCTGGTCGACCCGGAAACGGGCGAGCCGTTCCCGTCGGAGGAGCGCCGCGGCGTGCGCGCCTATCAGTACGCCCTCGAACACGAATTGCTGCTGCGCCCGCTGGGCAACACCCTCTACTGGATGCCGCCCTACGTGCTCAGCGAGGCCGACTACCAGATGGTCTTCGACGTCACGCGCGACGCCAGCCTGGCAGCAATTCGGTAGGCCGGCCGATGCGCACCCGCCGCGTTTACCTGGATGCGCCCCTGACAAGCGGGGCGAACGTCGACTTGCCCAAGGAGACGGTCAACTACCTGCGCAACGTCCTGCGCCTGAAAGACGGCCAACCTCTGGAGGTCTTCAACGGGCGCGGCGAAATCAGCGAGGCCACACTGCAACTGGCGCGCCGCGAGGCCACCGTCCGCATCGGTGTCCCACTGGCATCGCAGCCCGAACGGGTGGTGCCCATCACGCTGCTCGCCGCTCTGGCCAAGGGCGAGAAGATGGATTGGATCGTCCAGAAGGCGGTGGAATTGGGGGTGAGCGACATCGCCCCGGTGGCTACCGACCGCAGTGTGTTGGAACTCAAAGGCGACCGGGCCGACAAACGCACCCAACGCTGGCAACAGATCATGATCAATGCCTGCGAACAGTGCGGCCGCAACGTCTTGCCCACCCTCCAGCCGATTCGGTCGCTGGAGGAGGCGATCCGCGCGATCGACGTGCCGGTGCGGCTGGTACTCGATCCGCGCGCGGAGCGGCCGCTGACCGAACTGTGCGCACAACCACGGCCCGAGGGTGTGGCCCTGCTGGTCGGTCCCGAGGGCGGTTTGACAGAAGACGAGGTCGCGATGGCCGAGGAACATGGCTTTCGCGCACTGACCCTAGGGCCACGCATCCTGCGCGCCGAAACCGCCGCCCTGAGCGGCGTGGCCGTGTTGCAGTATCAGTGGGGCGATCTGGGCTAGAGGGAGCCGCGTTCAGGGCACTGAGGAAGGGACCGGGCGCCTTTTCCCGACTGGGGCCGGATCAGGACGTGGTCTTGTCGGGGCGAAAGCCGGAGCTTATGGGATAGCGCCGATCACGGCCGAAGGCCCGCCGGCTGATCCGGACACCCGGCGGAGCCTGGCGGCGCTTGTACTCGTTGACCAGCACCATGCCCACCACCCGGCGCACCACCGTCTCTTCGAGGCCAAGCGCGACAATCTCCTCGATGCTGCAATCGTCCTCGACAAAGGCTTCGATGATGCGGTCGAGATCGGCATACGCCGGCAAGGAATCGGAATCTCGTTGATCGGCACGCAGTTCGGCCGACGGCTCGCGGGTAATGACCCGTTCCGGCACGGCAGCCAGCTCCGGACGCACCGTCCCTCCCAGGCTGTTGCGGTAACGCGCCAGCGCGTAGACCACCGTCTTGGGCACGTCCTTGATCGGCGCGAAGCCGCCGGCCATGTCACCGTAGAGGGTGGCATAACCGACGGCCAGTTCCGACTTGTTGCCGGTGGTCAGCAATAGCCGGCCGAATTTATTCGACAGGGCCATGAGGATCACGCCACGGGTGCGTGCCTGCAGGTTCTCCTCGGTGACGTCCTCCGCCAGGCCGGCGAACAACGACGACAAGGTCTGATTGAAGCTCTCGAAGACCGGTTCGATCGACAGGGTTTCGCAACGCACCCCCAATGCATCGCACTGCAACTGGGCATCTTCTAGGCTCATCGGCGAGGTATATTGCGAGGGCATGCGTATCGCCAGGACGTTCTCCGCCCCGAGGGCATCCACGGCCAGCGCCAACACCAGGGAGGAATCGATGCCGCCGGACAGCCCCAAGACGACACCGGAAAAGCCGTTCTTGCGCACGTAGTCGGCAACGCCCGTGACCAGCGCACGGTAGATTTCCGCCTCCCCCTCTTCCCAGTCGTGACTGGCGCCATGGGCGAGGATCTCGCCTTCGGCGGAGACCTCGGTCCAGCCAATGCTTTCGGCAAAGCCGGGCAAGTGCATGTGGTTGCCCGTGCGACCGGAAACGAAAGACCGACCGTCAAACACCAGCTCGTCCTGCCCGCCGACCAGATTGACGTAGATGATGGCACAACCACTGGAACGCACCCGGTCGGCGATCTGCACCTCGCGCTCGCGGGTCTTCTGCCGGTGGAAGGGCGAGGCGTTGAGCACGCAGATCACGCTGGCCCCCGCCTCGGCGGTCTCCTCGATCGGACCCTGACGCCACGCATCCTCGCAGATGACCACGCCCACCGACACGCCGTCGATCGAAACCACCAGTGGCGCCTGTCCCTTGGAGAAATAGCGTTTTTCGTCGAACACGCCGTAGTTGGGCAGGGCCCGCTTGGCATAGCGCGCCACGATCCGCCCCTGGTCGATGACGACCGCCTGATTCTGAAGATGGCCATCCGCATCCCGGCCGGGTGTCCCGATCATCACGGCCACATCCCCGACCTGAGCGGCGATGCGCACCAGTTCCCGCTCGCAGGAATCGACAAAGTCCTTGCGCAGCAGCAAGTCCTCCGGGGGATAGCCCGAAATCGTCAGCTCGGGAAACACCACCAGGCGGGCATCGATTTCCTTGCGGGCCCGCTCGACCATCTCGATCACGCGCGAAGCGTTGGCATGGCAGTCGCCTACCCGCGTGTTGATCTGGGCAAGCGCGATCTTCAAGCCATCCTGCTCGCGGCAGTCCAGTTCGGTCACCACAGCATTCACGATGAGGAGGCACCTTCGGTGGTCTGCGCCAGCACCCGGGCCGCCGTGACGCCCAGCTCTGCGGGGCTGTCGACGACATGCACACCGGCCTCGCTCAGCGCCTGGCACTTGGCTGCCGCCGTGCCCTGGCCGCCGGCGATCACCGCGCCGGCATGTCCCATCCGTTTGTCGGCAGGGGCCGTTGCTCCAGCGATATAGGCGACCACGGGCTTGGGATACCCCTGCCGAATGAATTCCGCTGCCGCCTCTTCGGCGCCACCGCCGATCTCGCCCACCATCAGCACCAGCTCGGTCTGCGGATCGTCGGCGAAACGGGCCAGGCAATCGACAAAATCCAGACCGCCAATCGGGTCGCCACCGATACCCACACAGGTGCTCTGACCCAGGCCGGCTGCCGTGGTTTGAGCGACCGCCTCGTAGGTAAGCGTCCCCGAGCGCGACACGATGCCGACGCAGCCCTTTTGATGGATTGCCCCCGGCATGATGCCGATCTTGCAGCCATTCGGCGTGATCAGGCCGGGACAGTTCGGGCCGATCAGGCTCACATCCGGGTAATCCTGCGCCAGCACCGCCTTGACCTTGAGCATTTCGAGCACGGGGATGCCTTCCGTGATGCAGGCGATCACCTCGATGCCGGCAGCCGCGGCCTCCAGGATCGAGTCGGCCGCGAAGGGTGCCGGCACGTAGATCATGCTGGCCTGCGCCCCCGTTTGCCGCACCGCCGCGGCAACGGTATCGAATACCGGCAGGCCCAGATGGGTCTGCCCCCCTTTGCCCGGGGTAACACCGCCCACCATACGAGTGCCGTATGCCAGCGCCTGCTCCGAGTGAAAGGTGCCTTGCTTGCCCGTGAATCCCTGACAGATCACGCGCGTGTCGTCATCGACCAAAATGCTCATGCCTTGGCGGCCTCCCCGTGTTTCTCGGCCAGTGCCACGACGGCGCGCGCTGCGGATGCCAAGTCGTCCTCAGCGGTCAATTGGAGACCGGATTGCGCCAGCATGCGTCGCCCCTGTTCGGCGTTTGTCCCGGCCAGGCGGACCACGGTCGGCACCTCGAGCGAGACCTCGCGGGCCGCCTCGATGATACCTTCCGCAATCAGGTCACAGCGGACAATGCCGCCGAAGATGTTGACCAGAATGGCGTCCACCCGGGCATTTTCCAGGATCAGCTTGAACGCGGCGGTGACCTTCTCGGCCGACGTGCCACCGCCGACGTCCAGAAAGTTGGCCGGCGAGCCGCCGGCATGCTTGATCAGATCCATGGTCGCCATCGCAAGGCCAGCGCCATTCACCATGCAGGCAATGTTGCCGTCCAGGGAGACGTAGTTGAGACCATGCTCGATCGCCTTGCGCTCGGCCGGGTCTTCCTGATTCACATCCCGCCGGGCCCACCACTCGGGCTGCCGATAACCGGCATTATCGTCCAGTGCTACCTTGGCATCGACCACCGAGAGATTGCCGTCATCCAGTACGGCCAGAGGATTGATTTCGATCAAGGCTGCATCCCGTTCGACAAAGGCGCGATACAAATTGAGCGCCATTGTGACGAACGCCTTGATCTGGGTTCCTTCGAGGCCGAGGGAGAATGCCAGATCACGGGCCTGATACGCGGCCAGACCCACGGTAGGGTTGATCACGCAGCGGCGGATGCTCTCCGGAGATGTCCGCGCCACCGTTTCGATATCCATCCCCCCTTGGGATGACGCGATCATGACCGCGCGCTCAAGCTCGCGATCGACGGTAAGGGCAAGATAACACTCCCGCGCGATGGCCGCGGCAGGTTCCACCAGGACCGCCTCGACCGGCAGGCCGTCAGGGCCGCTCTGGTGGGTCACCAGCCGGGTGCCCAGCATGGCATGCGCCGCTTCCTGTACTGCCGAAACACCCTCGGCCAGTCGGACACCGCCGGCCTTGCCACGCGCACCGCTGTGCACCTGGGCCTTGACGACCCAGCGACCTGGCTGGCTTTCCGGTAGATGCTCTTCGACGACGGTTTTGTCGGAAGACGTGGTCAACAACAGCCCGGCAGGCACCGCCACTCCGTAATCGGATAGCAGTGCCTTGGCCTGATACTCATGCAGATTCATGACGGCCCAATCAGCAGATCAAACGGTGGAAAACCGCCATTGTCGCGCACATCTGACAGGATGTCATTCCTGCAGAAAACGCGTCCCACAGCGAGGCACTGAGCAAATGGATCCGTCACCCCGACTTGCGATCAAAGTGGTGGGCCCCACGCAAAAAACCCCGGATCAACCGGGGCAAAACAACACACAGGGGAGTCACTCATGGATCGACCGAGACCAGGTCCTGGAGACGGGCGATCGCCTTCTTGCTGATGCCCCACACGGCACCAAGATCCGACACCGAATCGAAGCCACCATGGGTTTCCCGATGCATCACGATCCGTTCTGCGTACACCGGGCCGATTCCATCGAATGCCGCCAACTGTTCCACCGTCACCCGATTGATATCGACGACATTCGCCGACCCTACGGGTGCATTGAACAGGAGCAACACCAACGCGAACCCCATGCTGGAAAAACCGAGGTTGAATCCCTTCACCATCCTACTTCCTTGTAAACGTGGGACAGGCGCAGACTAGCGCAGCGCCTGCACTGCGCCTATGGGCAAAATCGCCGCCGCATGTAGGAATATTCCACATCTTTTGTGGTCACAAACGCAGAAAGCCCCGTCTGAGGTTAACCGGAACGGGACTTTTGTCTTTGATATCGGTGTCTGCCGGGCTTCGTAGCGCTTTCCCGGACCGTATGTTAGTGGACAGCCGAGTTTAGCGCCGTCCCGATTGGATGCGTCCGGGGGCGTTGAGAGGTGCCGAGCCACCAAATGACAAAACCCCCGCAGCCTTAACGGCATACGGGGGTTTTCAAATGGGGAGCCTGGCGTTGACCTACTTTCACATGGGGAGACCCCACACTATCATCGGCGATGCGGCGTTTCACTGCTGTGTTCGGGATGGGAACAGGTGGTTCCACCGCTCTATGGACGCCAGGCAAAGGGGGTCCGACCCGCCAAAAGGCGGGCCGGTGTAAAGCGAATGCGGGTGTTGTATCTATGTGTGTTGCTTTGGCGTTATATGGTCAAGCCACACGGGTAATTAGTACGGGTTAGCTGCATGCATTACTGCACTTCCACATCCCGCCTATCAACGTGGTGGTCTTCCACGGCCCTTCAGGGGGCTCGAAGCCCCGGGGAGATCTCATCTTGGGGTTGGCTTCCCGCTTAGATGCTTTCAGCGGTTATCCAATCCGAACTTAGCTACCCGGCAGTGCCACTGGCGTGACAACCGGAACACCAGAGGTTCGTCCATCCCGGTCCTCTCGTACTAAGGACAGATTCCCTCAAATCTCCAACGCCCACGGCAGATAGGGACCGAACTGTCTCACGACGTTCTGAACCCAGCTCGCGTACCACTTTAAATGGCGAACAGCCATACCCTTGGGACCTGCTTCAGCCCCAGGATGTGATGAGCCGACATCGAGGTGCCAAACACTGCCGTCGATATGGACTCTTGGGCAGTATCAGCCTGTTATCCCCGGAGTACCTTTTATCCGTTGAGCGATGGCCCTTCCATACAGAACCACCGGATCACTAGAACCGTCTTTCGACCCTGTTCGACGTGTCTGTCTCACAGTCAAGCTGGCTTATGCTCTTGCACTAACCGCACGATTTCCGACCGTGCTTAGCCAACCTTCGTGCTCCTCTGTTACGCTTTCGGAGGAGACCGCCCCAGTCAAACTACCCACCATGCACGGTTCCCGATCCCGATAAGGGACCTGGGTTAGAACACCAAACATACCAGGGTGGTATTTCAAGGTTGGCTCCACCCGAACTGGCGTCCGGGTTTCGAAGCCTCCCACCTATCCTACACAAGTAGGTTCAGTATTCAGTGCAAAGCTGTAGTAAAGGTTCACGGGGTCTTTCCGTCTTGCCGCGGGTACACTGCATCTTCACAGCGATTTCAATTTCACTGAGTCTCGGGTGGAGACAGCGCCGCCGTCGTTACGCCATTCGTGCAGGTCGGAACTTACCCGACAAGGAATTTCGCTACCTTAGGACCGTTATAGTTACGGCCGCCGTTTACCGGGGCTTCGATCAAGGGCTTCTCCGAAGATAACCCCATCAATTAACCTTCCGGCACCGGGCAGGCGTCACACCCTATACGTCCTCTTTCGAGTTTGCAGAGTGCTGTGTTTTTGATAAACAGTCGCAGCGGCCTGGTCACTGCAACCCCCTTCCGCTCGGCGAGCAAGTCGCTTCACGTACCGGGGGCGCACCTTCTCCCGAAGTTACGGTGCTATTTTGCCTAGTTCCTTCACCCGAGTTCTCTCAACGCCTTGGAATTCTCATCCAGTCCACCTGTGTCGGTTTGGGGTACGGTCAACCGTTATCTGAAGCTTAGAGGCTTTTCCTGGAAGCCTGGCATCAATCACTTCGCTCCCTTGGGAGCTCGTCATCACCTCTCGGCGTTGATCTCCCGGATTTGCCTAAGAGATCCGCCTACGGGCTTAAACCGGACACCATCTGCCGGCTGATCTAGCCTTCTCCGTCCCCCCATCGCAATAACGGTCGGTGCAGGAATATTAACCTGCTTCCCATCGACTACGCTTCTCAGCCTCGCCTTAGGGGCCGACTCACCCTGCGCCGATTAGCGTTGCGCAGGAAACCTTGGACTTTCGGCGTACGAGGTTTTCACTCGTATTATCGTTACTCATGTCAGCATTCGCACTTCCGATACCTCCAGCAGACCTCACAGTCCACCTTCAACGGCCTACGGAACGCTCCTCTACCATGCCTTACGGCATCCGCAGCTTCGGCAGTGTGCTTGAGCCCCGGTAAATCTTCCGCGCAGGCCGACTTGACCAGTGAGCTATTACGCTTTCTTTAAAGGATGGCTGCTTCTAAGCCAACCTCCTGGCTGTCTCTGCCTTCCCACATCGTTTCCCACTTAGCACACATTTGGGGGCCTTAGCTGGCGGTCTGGGTTGTTTCCCTCTCCACAATGGACGTTAGCACCCACTGTGTGTCTCCCATGATTGCACTTCTCGGTATTCGGAGTTTGCCATGGTTTGGTAAGTCGGGATGACCCCCTAGCCATAACAGTGCTCTACCCCCGAGAGTGAGACATGAGGCGCTACCTAAATAGCTTTCGAGGAGAACCAGCTATCTCCGGGCTTGATTAGCCTTTCACTCCGACCCACAGCTCATCCCCTAATTTTTCAACATTAGTGGGTTCGGGCCTCCAGTCAGTATTACCTGACCTTCACCCTGGCCATGGGTAGATCGCGCCGGTTTCGGGTCTACTGACCGCGACTGAACGCCCTGTTCAGACTCGCTTTCGCTACGCCTCCCCTACTCGGTTAAGCTTGCCACGATCAGTAAGTCGCTGACCCATTATACAAAAGGTACGCAGTCACAGAACAAGTCTGCTCCTACTGCTTGTACGCACACGGTTTCAGGTTCTATTTCACTCCCCTCGCCGGGGTTCTTTTCGCCTTTCCCTCACGGTACTGGTTCACTATCGGTCGGTAAGGAGTATTTAGCCTTGGAGGATGGTCCCCCCATATTCAGACAGGATTCCACGTGTCCCGCCCTACTCGACATCACGCCAAAAGAGCTTTCGTGTACGGGGCTTTCACCCGCTATGGCCAGACTTTCCAGACTGTTCCACTAACTCTAAAGGCGCTTGATGGGCTACTCCCCGTTCGCTCGCCGCTACTAGGGGAATCTCGGTTGATT
>JAABTF010000108.1 GCA_011389965.1 Halothiobacillus sp. | reverse complement strand
CACCGAACGGATGAAGGCACGCCGTGCCGGTCGACTGAGAGCCAGGTGCGGATCGGTGACCTCGTTCTCGCGCGGGGCACGCCGCGGACGCATTCGATAAGACATACGGGTCTCTCCAGGTTGGTTGTGACAATGCGGTAATCCGGGTGTCGGGTGCAGCCGCAACCTCCCGGCGGTTAGAATCGTCATCCGTACCGGCCGTGCTTTGGAACTTGAGACCCCAGTATCGACCCAAAGGTTTCCCTCCGCACGTCCCTTGCCACTCATGCGCAGCCCAGGAACGCCGCCCCCGATGGCCGACACCGCCCACACCGATCCCCGCCGCGACCAGGCGCAAGCCTTCCTCCATCGGCACGCCCCCGATTTCGGGGCGCTAACCGCCGCCTCCAGCGATGCCAGCAATCGGCGTTACTGGCGGGCGGCATCTCCGGAAGGGCGCAGCCGGATCGTGATGGATTCGCCGCCGGACCGAGAACCGCTCGACGCCTTTCTGGACGTGCACGCCCGCCTCCAAGCCGCCGATCTGCCGGTGCCGCGCATTCATGCCCGCGATATTGCCCAGGGCTTTCTGCTGCTCGATGATCTCGGCACCGACACCCTGTTTTCCTGGCAGGCACGCGCCGACCAGCCCGCGAGGGCCGAGGCACTCGCCGCCTGCCGCGCGCAGCTCGTCCCGCTGGCGCAGGTCGACACGCACGGGCTCCCCGCCTTCGACAGCCAGCGGCTGACATCGGAAATGCAGTTGTTCGACCAGTGGTACCGGGGACGACTGAAGGCCGTTGACTGGTCCGAGCGCCAGCGTCGGCAGTGGGACGAGATGACCGACGCGATCGCGCAGCGACTGACGGGCATGGAGCCGGTCTTCGTTCACCGCGACTACCACAGCCGCAACCTGATGCCGGTCGACGACACCTGGGCGATCATCGACTTTCAGGACGCCGTCGCCGGCCCGCTGCCTTACGACCTGGTCTCATTGCTGCGTGACAGCTACATCGACTGGCCGGCCGAGTGGATCGAGCGTGAGATCGACGCCTTCTGGCAGGCCGCCACGACGTCCGGCCTGACCACGGCCAGCCGCAAGGCATTTACCGAGGACCTGGCCTGGGTCGCCGTGCAGCGCCACCTCAAGGTGCTGGGAATCTTCGCCCGCCTGAGCCTGCGCGATGGCAAGCATGGCTACCTCGACGACCTCCCGCTGACCTGGCGCCACCTGCAATGGGCCATCGACCGGGCGCCGGGTCTCGAGCCATTGCGCCCCCTGATCGCGGGACTGGAACCGGAGGTAAGGAAATGAAGGAGATGTCGGCCATGATCCTGGCCGCCGGCCGCGGCGAACGGCTGCGCCCATTGACCGACCACACGCCCAAGCCACTGCTGGAGGTGGGTGGGAAGCCCTTGATCGAGCATCACCTCGAACGCCTCGCCGAGGCGGGTATCCAGCGAGTGGTGATCAATACCGCACACCTGGGCCAACGCATCCGCGAGCACCTGGGGAACGGAGCCCGCTGGGGAGTGACGATCGAGTACTCGGTGGAAGGCCAGCGAGCCGAAGAAGCACTAGAGACTGCCGGCGGCATCCAGCATGCCCTGGACCGGTTGAGCCAGCGTTTCTTGCTGATCAATGGCGACGTGCTCTCGGACATCGACTACCGGGCACTGGCCGAACGCGATCTGCCAGCCGACTGCCGCTTCCACCTGGTGCTGGTGGACAACCCCACCCATCACCCGCAAGGCGATTTCGCCCTGGATGAGACGGGCCGGCTGCTCGCCGACAAGGACCGGGCTCTGACTTATTCCGGCATCGGCCTGTTCGACCGTGCCCTGTTCGACGACCTGCCGCCCGGCCCGCGAGCGCTGGGGCCGCTACTGCGCGAACAGATCGCGCAAGGGCACGGTTGCGGTGAACACCATCGCGGCGATTGGCTGGACGTGGGAACGAAAGAACGCCTGGCCGAGGCCAGGCGTCGCATGCAGGCCGACTGACCCCAGGGGCTCCCCGGGATTGCCCTTCGCCGTCAGCGGAAGGCCAGATCTCGCAAGAACAGCGCTATCTGCGGGAACATGATCAACAGCACCGTCGTCGCTAGCAGCATGATGATGAATGGCGGCGTGCCCTTGACGATCTCCATATAGGGTCGTCGGAACACCGCCATGGCGGTGAAGATGTCGTAGCCGAACGGTGGCGTGGCCGAGCCGATGGCCGACTGCAGGACCACCAGCGTGCCCACCAGGATGGGGTCGACCCCGGAGGCATCGATCGCTGGGATGAAGATGGGCGTGAGGACGAAGATCGCCACGATCGGGTCGACGAACATGCAGGCGACAAAGAAGGAAACCGAGATCACCACCAGCAGCAGGGTGGGGTTGTCCGCGACCGTATCCAGAATCGGGCCGAGCACCTCGGTGGGGATCTGCGCCATCGAGAGGACCCAGGAGAACGCCTGTCCCGCTCCGACCAGGATGAAGACAACGGCCGTAATCAGGCCGGTGGACAGCGCTATCGACGGCAGATCACGCCACTTGACCGAGCGATAGACCAGCATCTCGATGATCAGGGCGTAGAACACCGACATGGCCGCCGCCTCGGTGGGGCTGAACAAGCCGGAATAGATCCCGCCGAGGACCACCGCAGGGAAGCCCATCGGCAGGATCGCGCCACGTAGTGCGCGCAGCCGGCCGGCCCAGCCGACGCGCTCGCCCAGCGGGATGTCGAGTTTCTTCGAAATCCACCAACTGTAGATCGAGAACATCACCATGATCAGCACACCGGGGCCGATGCCGGCGATGAACAGCTCGCCCACCGACTCGCTCGCCGCCACGCCGTAGATGATCGCCGCGATCGACGGCGGAATCAGCAAGGCAATATCGGAAGAGTTCACCAGCAGTGCCATGGTGAAACTGTCCTTGTAACCCGCTTTCAGCATCTTGGGCCGAAGGGCCGACCCGATAGCCACCACGGTGGCCTGGGTCGAGCCGGAGACCGCGCCGAACAGCGTGCAAGAGACGGCGGTAGTAATCGGTAGCCCGCCACGTCGGTGGCCGATGAAGGCGTGAACCAGGTCGAGCAAGCGGTTGGCCGTATGCCCCTTGGTCATGATGTCGGCGGCCAGGATGAACATCGGCACCGCTACCAGCACCGAAGGTCGCACACCGGAGATCATCGCCCGGACCAGGCTGGTCGGATCGATGCCCGGCAGCAACATGACCATCAGCGACAACGCCCCGATCAGCAGG
>JAABTF010000107.1 GCA_011389965.1 Halothiobacillus sp. | reverse complement strand
CCAGCGGATCGAGGTGTCACCGGCGGTGGCAGAGCAGGCGCTGCGGCTTGCCATGTCCAACGGCCGCGTTGCATCGGCGCGATGCACGGTCAGCACGTCGGGACTTTTGCGCCAATTGCCGGGGTTCGACTCGATCCGGTCGACCTGGTTCCCGAAAAACCTGATGAACCAGTTCGACGAGCTGCCAGGCGTGACCACGACCCGTGTGTTCGAGAATGACGATGATGACAAATCCGTTGCCATCGCGCAGTTCGAGAGTGTCAACGACTCCGACTGATCCGGGTCAGAGCAGCGCGGTCAGCCCGATCAGGGTCGCCGCGCCAACGCCCATCCCCGCAAACACGTTCCTGGTGAGGTACCCGACAGTCACGGTCGCTATCGCGGCCGCAAGACGGGCCGGGTCCGGATCGCCATCCGTGGCGTTGGGCCAGACCACGAGCGGCGCGACGAGGGCCGGCAGCACAGCCACCGCCGTGTACCGCAGGTGCCGCAACACCCAGTCGGGCATCGCACGGTCCCCGACGAGACCCAGAAACACGAAGCGGAGGCCAAAGCTGCCCAGCCCCAGTGCCACGATGACGGCCCAGACTTCGGCAGAGCCGCTCATGGCGCAACCCCCAGCCGCAGTTCTGCCTGTGCGCCCGCGATCATGCCGCCCAGCCCGGCCACAAGGAGGCCCGTGTTGAAGGGCAGCCATGCAAAGGCCAGCGCGAGGATCACCGCGACCAGCGCCGCGATCCGGTGCGCCGGGGTGCGCATCATCGGCCCGACCATCGCCAGAAACGCGATGGGCAGCGCGAAATCAAGCCCAAGGTTTTCGGGAATGGTTTCGCCGACCAGCGCGCCAACCAAGGTGAAGACGTACCAGGGCGGGCAGATCGGGCTCATGACCCCCATGAAATAGGCGAATTTCTCGCTGCTGGTTTGGTTCGGGATCTTTTCGTAATCGAGGATCGCCTGCGCATAGGTTTGATCGACAAGGAAATACGCCACGACCCCGCGTTTCCAGAGCGGCAATCGTCCCAGATGCGGCGTGATCGAGGCCGAATACATCGCCATACGGAGGTTTACCGCCAGTGCCGAGGCGATCACCACAAGGGTCGGGGCGTTCTCGTTCAGAAGCTGAAGCGCGGTGAACTGTGCCGCCCCGGCGATGACGACCACGGAAAAGCCCAGTGTTTCATGCAGCGGCAGCCCGGCTTCGGTTGCAAGAACGCCGAATAGCATGGCAAACGGAATGATGACGACCAGGAACGGTGCCCCGTCACGGAGACCGCGCCAGTAGCTTGACATTGCGGATCCTGCCGCCATCACTGTGCCTCGTCTGTTGTGAACAGAGCCGGCGTAGCCTTGGACGAAGAAAGATGCAATCAATGCCTGACGATGCGCTGCGCGACTATCTGATTGCCCCTGAGCCGGGCGCGTCCCGCCTGACGCGCCGTGTCGTGGGGTCCGACCACATCGGGGCCGAGACCGAGATCAGCGTGGTCGAGGAGCGGCCCCTGACGATCTATCTCAACAGCCAGGAAATCGTCACCGCGATGACGATTGGCGATTATCCGGAATACCTGGCCGTGGGGTTCCTGCGCAATCAGGGGATGCTCCTGGCCGATGATGTTGTCACGCAGGTCGATTACGACGACGATCTGCAGGTCGTCGTGGTGCGGACAGACCGCCAGACCAGCTATGAGGACAAGGTGCGCAAGAAAACCCGCACCAGCGGCTGTGCGGTCGGAACTGTCTTTGGCGACATGATGGAGGGCTTGGAGACTGTTGTGCTGCCGCAGACCGAACTGCGCACCTCCTGGCTCTATACGCTGGCCCACAAGATCAACACGACGCCGTCGCTTTACCTCGAAGCGGGGGCGATCCACGGCACCGTGCTTTGTGAGCAGGACCGCCCCTTGGTCTACATGGAGGATGTCGGACGCCACAACGCGGTCGACAAGATCGCGGGTTGGATGTTTCGCGAGGGCATCAGCCCGCAAGACAAAATTCTCTACACCACCGGGCGGCTCACCTCCGAGATGGTGATCAAGACGGCGCTGATGGGCATTCCGGTGCTGGCCTCCCGGTCGGGATTCACCGCCTGGGGCGTCGAGATTGCGCGGCAGGTGGGCCTCACCTGCATCGGCCGGATGCGGGGCAAACGCTTCATCTGCCTGGCCGGTGAAGAGCGCCTGGTGCGCGACATCGACCCCGAAACGGTGCCCGACGAAAGCCGCAAATCCCGCAGGAAGAGCGCCGAATGACCCGGCCCCTGGGGGTGATCCTTGCCGGTGGCCGTGCGACCCGGATGGGCGGCGGCGACAAGGCGTTGCTCGAGCTTGGGGGCCAGACACTGTTACAGCAGGTCATTGACCGGTTGCAGCCGCAAGTGGGCGCGATGGCGCTCAACGCCAATGGTGATCCGGACCGCTTCGCCGCGTTCGGGCTGCCCGTGGTGCCCGACAGCGTTGCCGGCAGACCGGGCCCGTTGGCGGGTGTGCTGGCCGGGCTTGACTGGGCGGCGGGGCAGGGCGCCGAAAGCATCGTCACCGTGGCCGCAGACACGCCATTCTTTCCCAGGACGTTGGTGGCGCATCTGGAGGAAACGGCCGAGGGCATGGCCCACCCGCTGGTTCTTGCCGCGACACCAAGGGGCGCCGAACGCACCAAGTCGATGAGCACATCCGGCCTGATCCGGCACCCGACATTCGGCCTCTGGCCCGTCGCCCTGCGGGCCGATCTGCGCGCCGCGCTGGAGGACGGGATCAAGAAAGTCGTCATCTGGACCGAAAAACACGGTGGCCGCGAGGCGGTGTTCCTCACCGACACGGGCGATCCGTTCTTCAACGTGAACACGCCCGAAGACCTCGAAGCGGCAAAGGCGATGGCATGAGGCTCTATGGGGTCACCGGCTGGAAGAACGCGGGCAAGACCGGGCTGATGGAACGGCTGGTGGCCGACATCACGGCACGCGGGCTGAGCGTCTCGACGGTGAAGCACGCGCATCACAGCTTCGATGTGGACCACCCCGGCAAGGACAGCCACCGCCACCGCGTCGCCGGCGCATCCGAGGTGCTGCTGGCCTCGCGCAAGCGTTTTGCGCTGATGCATGAACTGCGCGACGTGGAGGAGCCAACATTGGAGGCGCTGCTGGCAAAGCTGGCGCCTGTCGACCTCGTGCTGGTCGAAGGCTATAAACGCGACCGTCATCCCAAGGTCGAGGCGCATCGTGCTGAGACCGGCCATCCCTTGATCGCCCCCGGTGACCCGACGATCCGCTCCGG
>JAABTF010000106.1 GCA_011389965.1 Halothiobacillus sp. | reverse complement strand
GTACCCATCCATTGACTACGTTGTGCGCCCAGTCCTCGTAATGCCAGAGCCCGATGCCCGCCTGCTCCTTGTAGCCGCCCCATTCGGCACCCCAGGAGTTCAGGACATGAAAGCCGTCTTCGTCGTAGCCGGTCAGCACGACGGCATGTGTGCCCCACTTGCCCTGTTTCGGCGGCCAGGCGATCTTTCCGTGATTCTCCGGCACGGCGCTCGCCCAGCCATCGTGGATATTGGCGGTGCAGAGCACGGCCTCGGCGTCGTTCAGCGCGGCGTGGTAGTGGTTGAGAACGGAGGCGAGCCGGAAATAGGCGCCCAGACCGATGCTGCGCGCCGCCTTGGCCTGCTCCACGTCGGGAAAGAGGCTCTCGTTGTCGGGACTCTCCGGCAGGTAGGCGGTGCTCTGCCAACGGCCCTTCTCGGTCGGTCGGGTGTCCTTCGGCCAATCGAGACACGCGCCATGGTGATAAAACCCCTTGATCGCCGAGCGCAGGGAGCGGATGCCCTCGACGCCATCGTCGGTGGTCGGGTCGGGATAGCGATCATGGAAGAACGCCATGCGATAGAGCATGTCCGCGCTGGCGATATCCATGCGGATCCGTTGAGGGTCTGCCGCCGCGAGGGCCGCCCCGTCGGTGCGCCTGAGCCATTGCAGGCTGCGCTGGATGTCTATGAGCGCCGCGAGCGCATAGCCGACGCAGCGCTGCGTCGACTTCTGGTGGCGCACCCCGAAAACCGGCTTCTTCAGCTCGGGCGCGGAGCGGGCGACCATGAGCCGCGGTTCGAGGGCGACAGCGTCTCTCAGGACGGACAGGCTCGGAAGATACGGCTGATCGCGCAGGTCCACCCAATCTCGCCGGACATGGCTGCCGTTGATGAACTCATCGGGTATGTGCACAATCACTCAATCCAATTGGAAAATTACAGACAATACCACGCAGGACCGCAAGCTTCACTTTCCATATTTCCATTTTCAGTACACTTCTGGTGCATCATCCGCGAAATGATGAATGATGAAATTCAGGTAGACCCGTGCACGTCCGGATTCGGCCGTAACTCTTAATTTCCAATCGAGCGCCGTTGCGTCGTCAGGTTGCCGGCAACACGCGGGCAATGCATGCTAGCACGAATTCGCGCAAGAGTCTCCATCCTGGCAGCTTGCCGAAGAGTGCGGCTGGACGGACGTTTTTCCTGCCGGCGCGTTTCGAAGTGGAGGCGGACGTCAGGGCTTGGGTGCCGCGTCTTTCAGCCCGCCAGGAGCTTCGGCGCTCTTGCGATTTGGCAGACCGCCATGGTGATCTGGAACCGCGCGCGGACCCTGTCGAGGCCACGGTGGACCGTCTGCGCCAGGCCGCCCACGGTCTCGGCCCGGCCGAAGGGGGTCCCGATCCTTTTTCCGCTGCGCCGGCACGCGGCGTTGCCGGGGTGATGGGCGGTCCGCCCATCGATTGCGGAATGGCGAGCTTTCTGCGTGATGCGCGGAGGGTGAGGGCATGTCGGAACCGAGCCCCCGGTGATTTGTTGAATATAGCGGGGGCAGGCGGGGTCCTGTCGCGGAGTTGGTGGAAATTCGAGGGCGGCTCAATCTCCGGGTGAGGTGAAACCCACCCAACCGACGGCGGCCACCGCCAGGGAGATCACGGCACCTGAAAATTGCCACCACAATCGAGGACACCACCCCCGGCACCGGGAGTCGGCGGAGCCGACGCGGTCGTTCGGACGCTCCGATATGCGGTATCGCAGGCCTCCCGGGCGCGGTGGTTTCCATGACGACGCAGCGACGCGCGCGGTCATGTGCCCCGTTTGCACGACGTGCATCCGATCGAGGCTTTCCACTGATCCGGGAGGATCGCACCACAAGGGGGGCGGTGAGGTCCCGGCGCTGCCGGATTTCCTGACATCGCCGACCTGATGACTGGCGCATCCGGCAGTCTTGGCTTGCTCATCGCTGGCGTTCTGGACGATGATGACGCTACGTAAATCGAAGCAGGAGATCATCCCCCCTGACCCGATGCGAGGCGTGCGACCACAGCTGCAGCGATGAGGCGAAGTTCTGTGACCAGTGCGGGAACAGGCTGCCTGTCGTGTTGACTTGTGGCGCATGCGGCAACCTTCTGGAGCCGTCACATCGCTTCTGTCCGGAATGCGGGGCGAGCGCGGCGGCATCGGCCGACAAGGGACGCAAACCAGAGGTCGCGCACAACCCCGCGCACGGCGGCGACAGCGGCGCCCCGCCCGGTCGGACGGATAGCGGGCCGGTTGCGGACGCTCAGGCCGCCGAGCTTGGCTTCGCGGCGGCCGAACGCCGCCAGTTGACCGTCCTCTTCTGCGATCTCGTCGGCTCCACCCAGCTGGCCGCCGAGCTCGACCCGGAGGACCTGCGCAGCATCCTTGCCACCTATCGCTCGATCTGCAGCGACATCGTGAAGCGCCATGACGGGACGGTGATGCAATTCCTCGGTGACGGCATCAACGTGATGTTCGGCTACCCTGTCGCCCACGAGCATGCCACCGCCAGCGCCATCCGCGCGGCCACCGAGATGCTGACGGCGATCACCGGCGGCAAGGCCGAGTTCGCCACGCTGAACGTGAGACTGAACCTGCGCATCGGCATCGATACCGGCCAGGTGGTGGTGGGCAGTGACGGTGCGGGGGCGTCGGGCGAGAAAATCTCGGTCATCGGCGATGTCCCCAACCTTGCCGCGCGACTGCAGGGCATCGCCGAGCCCGGCCAGATCGTGGTCAGCGACGCGACGTACAGGCTCACAAGAGACCTCTTTCATTTCGACGAGCTCGGGCCGCGGTCGCTCAAGGGCTTTTCGAAACCGGTCACCTGCTTTGAGGTCACGGGCGACGTTTTCGATGGCACGACGGTCTCGGACAGCCGGGGGCGGAACGCCAAGCCGCTGATCGGGCGCGACGCCGAGCTCGGCCTGATCCGCCAGCACTGGTCGGCCGCCAAGAACGGCGACGGTCAGGTCCTGATGCTCAGCGGAGAGGCCGGTGTCGGGAAATCGCGCATCCTTCACAGCTTCAACCAGCAAGTCGCCGAGGAGGATGCGACCCTCGTCCGGTTCTACGGCTCCGCGTTTCACCGGCACTCGACCATGCTGCCCATCGTCGAGGAGTTGCAGGGCCGTCTCGGGCTGAACCGGGAAACGTCGCCCGACAAGAAGCTGTCGACGCTCGCCGATGCGCTGCCGCCGGAGCAGCGTCGCAACCTGCCCGCCCTGTGTTACCTGCTCGGGATCGACACGCCCGCGACCGCCGAGCTGCTCTGCCTGGCGCCGGAGGAGCTCAAGAAGGCGACCTTCGAC
>JAABTF010000043.1 GCA_011389965.1 Halothiobacillus sp. | reverse complement strand
TGGTAATAGATCTCCCATTGATTATCGGGGTTAGTGGCAGGATCCTGCTTCACGAAATAGCTGGTCAAAGTGGTTGGGTTGCCCAACGAATCATAAATTCTCTGAGAGTTTGCTTGGTTATAAGAATCCGGATTACCCGGATCGAAGGCAACGACAGGTGGCGCTTCAGCCCCCGCGGGAAGATTTAGAGAAAGGCTCGCTTCAGTGGTCGCCTGCGGAGCGCCTGCCGCGACCGGCAACTGAACCGCAGTGGAAGTGGCGAGCGAGGTCGATTGCAGCGTGCCGTTCTCGTTTACCGGCAGCGCCTTGAGATATTCCCCGGCCTGATTGACCAAGTAACCATCCTTGTTCACACCCAGTGCGCCTGCACGGCTGAAGACCGACTCATTCGAATCCAACGACGGCTGGAAGGCGAAGAAGCCCTGGCCGGAAATCGCCAAGTCGAGCGAGTTGTCGGTGAACTCGAGATTGCCCTGCGAGAACTGCTGGGTCACCGCCTGATTGATGACACCCTGCCCCACGGCGGTCTTGCTATTGCCGAAGGCACTGACGGCATAGATGTCACCGAACTCCGCCCGCGACTTCTTAAAGCCGGTGGACTTGGCGTTGGCGATGTTGTTGCCCGTCACCGAGAGGTCTTTCTGTGCGGCGTTCAGGCCGCTGATGGAGGTATTGAACGACATGACTCGTCCTCCGATTAGTTAATGATTTCGACAATATCCGAGAGCTTGACCGCAGACAAACCGTCGAGATTCAATTCCGGACCGTTCTTGGTCACGCCCACACTGCTGATCACCGCCCCGACGTAGGTCTGGGGCGCCTGCCCTTTTCCGTCCACCGTGGCGTTCGCGTTCACTTTGTAGTTACCCTCCGGTGCCGGCCGACCATCGGCCAACCGCCCATCCCAGGAGAACGATTGCCGATCGTTGCCATCGACCGGCACGTCCACCGTCTTGACCACTTGACCACTGGCATTGGTGATCTCCACGCTCATCTTGGACGCGCCAGGAGGCACGTCCACGGCACCCAGAATGCCAGAGGGCAGGCTACTGCCATCGGCTTGCTGCATGCTGTACATCTGAGCCGTGTCGCCCTTGACCATCGCCGCCTTGCCGACCAGCCCTGAGGCCTGCATCACCTGGTTCGACTGCACCGATTCTTCAAACCCAGAGACGGTCTCGTTTAGCTGGGTCATGCCCTCGAGTGAAGAGAACTGGGCCATCTGCGCGACGAACTGCGTGTTGTCCATCGGCTTCATGGGATCCTGGTTTTCCATCTGCTTGGTAAGCAGCTTGAGAAAATCCGTCTGATCCAGGTTCTGCTTGTTCTCGCTCTTGCTGCTCTTGTTCGCCGCGAGCCCGAGATCGGAATAGATGTCATTGGTTACCGAGCTGGCCATGTCGTGCCTCCTGTCGTTTTAAGGCTTACTGCCCCTGCCCCAGTTGCAGCGTGCGCATGGCGAGCTGCTTGGTGGTGTCCATTACCTGGACGTTGGTCTGGTAGGTCCGAGAAGCCGACAACATATTGACCATCTCCTCGACGGGGTTGACGTTCGAGCTATACACGTAGCCGTTTTCATCGGCCATTGGGTTACCGGGGTCGTGTTTCGCCGCCGGCTGGGCCTGGGATTCGGTGATGCCGGCCACCCGCACCCCGCGTCCACCGTTCTGCTCCAGAACGGTCTGGAATACCGGTTGGCGCGAACGATAGGCCTCTTCCGGCGAACCGGCATCCACGTTGGCGTTGGCCAGGTTAGAGGCCGTGGTGTTCAGCCGGGTCGACTGAGCCGCCATGGCGGACGACGAGATATTGAAGACGTCATACAAGCTCATTTGTCACCTGCCTTGTCTTGCACAAATGTAGTGGAATGCATCGGCGTTATTGATTCTTACTGACCCTTGAGAGCGCTCTTGATGCCGGAGATGCGACTGTTGAGAAACGACAACGTGGTCTGATAGCCCACGGCATCCTGGGTATACCCCACCCGCTCCTTGTCGAGATCCACGGTATTGCCATCCAGTGCCGGCTGGTCCGGGATGGAATAGCCCTTCTGCACGGATGAAGAGGAGGATGCAGCGCCACCGATCTGACGCGGGTCATTGGTCATCAGCCTTCCTGCCGCACCCGGTCCAGTGCCGGACTTGGTCTGCAGGGCAGACTCCATCGCGCGATCGAACGACATTGCCCGAGCCTTGTAGCCCGGGGTATCGGCATTGGCGATATTCTCGGCGCGCAACTTGAGATTGCGCTCCTGGAGCATCAGGGCATCGTCGTGAATACCGAAAATGCGGTCGTTAATAATCGACATCGAAAAAACCCTCGACACATCGTTAGTGACGAGGGTTTAAGCGAGAAGCGTGCCAGTTTTTGGTATCCGGGCAGAACAGCCCAAAGAACGGGATGGGGGATTAGTCCTTCAGACGATAGGCCGTGCCACCGGTAGGCAGTCGTTCGGCGGTAAAGCGATCACTCAGCTGCGTAAGGGATTCGGAGGCGCCCAGAAGCAAATAGCCGCCCGGCGCCAACGTGTCAGCAATACGGTTGATGATCTTAGCCTTGGTCTCGCGGGAAAAGTAGATCAGCACATTGCGGCAGAAGACAAGGTCGTAGCGACGGCTCTCGGGCCGCAATTCAAGCAGGTTGCCCACCTTGAACTGTGTGCGTCGACTGATCTGCGGCGCCACCTTCCAGCCAGACGGAGCCTTGACGAAAAATTGACGCTTCCGCTCCGGCGACAGGCCGCGTCCCAGCGAAAGGTCATCGAAAATGCCTTCACGGGCCTTGGCGATCACCTCTTCGGAAAGATCGGTACCCACGATATCCAGGCTGAACGGCACCCGCTGTTCCTCGGCGATCATGCTGATGGAAAAGGCTTCCTGGCCGGTCGAGCAGGCAGCCGACCAGATGCGGTAGTTCGACTTTTTCGCCGCCACAGCCTCGGGGAAGAATTTCTTTTCCAACGCAGCGAAGGGGTATACATCACGAAACCACAATGTCTCATTGGTAGTCATCGCATCGACCACTTCCCGGGCGAGGCTTCGGTCACGTCGATTAAGTAGCGTCTCGATCAGAGACTCGACCGAGGCGTGGCCCTGCGCCCGGGCCACGCGCGAAAGGCGTGTTTCAACCAGGTACTGCTTGTCTCGGCTGAGCAAGATACCGCTGTGCTGCTCCAGAAACGAGCAGAATCGGCCGAAGGTATCTGCCTTCATACCGGCTCTCAACCCTCGTTCACGGCATGGTGCATTTCGTGCCGTGAAAGCGCTTCCCCGACCACTCGGGCAAGGTCATCCGGATGGAATTTCGGTATGAAGCGATCAGCACCCACCCGCTTGACCATCGTCTCGTTAAACACGCCACTGAGCGAGGAGTGCAGAATGACGTAGATGCCCTTGAGCTGGGGATCCTGCCGGATCAACGACGTGAACGTGTAACCGTCCATCGTGGGCATCTCGATATCCGACACCACCATGGCCAGCCTTTCGAGTTGCTCAGGCTGCTTTTCCTTCCAGCGTCTGAGCGTGTCGATCGCCTCCTGACCGTTCTTGGCGACCACCGAGTTGAGATGCATCTGCTCGAGCGTGCTTTCCACCTGCTTTCGGGCCACGACGGAATCGTCTACCACCAAAACCAGGTCGCTGACCTTGGCTATGTCGCCATATTCGCCGATCACGTCATCGGAGACCGTGTCGGTCACGCCGACCACCCGGGCGAAAATCTGCTCGACGTCGATGATCTCCACCAACTGCTTGTCAATCCGCGCCACGGCCGTGAGGAAGTTGGAATTGTTGGTGCCGCTCGGGGGCGTCAACACTTCCTTCCAGGAGAGGTTGACGATCCGGTCGACCGAATGCACCAGGAAACCCTGCACGGCACGGTTGTATTCCGTGATGATGACGAAAGCGTTATCCACCTGCTCATCGGTCATCCGGCCCTTGCCAATGGCTTCCGACAAATCGATGACGGTGATGGTGTGTCCTCGGACATCGGCAATCCCGCGAATCGAACTATCCGAATAGGGGACATCCGTCAGCTTGGGACAACGAATGACTTCGCGGACCTTGAAAACATTGATCCCGAAACGCTGATCGTTTCCCAGCCCGAAGACCAGCAACTCCAGGCGGTTGCGACCGGCGAGCTTGGTACGGGAATCGACTGATGACATCACGTTGTTATTCACGGCTAGTCCTGCCTCAAGTGGCAAATTTCGCGGGTTGCGCTGAGAACTCTGACTCGGCTTTCGGTCGGTATATCGGCCTAGGCCGGGCGATCTTTAGGGGATCTTCGCACCGCAGAGAGAATCTCTAAACACAGTTATTCAGTGACCACCCGAAAACCTATCTTTCGCTGCTCTCGGTCTGGGGCGAGCCCATCCTGACGCATGGTAGCGCAGATGAGGCAAGCCTGCCCGCCCCTGACGGCAGCGAAACTGTCGTGGCACGCATCATGCTTGATTCGCCAGCACGTCAAAACCGACCTCGAGCTATCCATCCCGACATGATTCACGTTTCACGCGACCACCCGCCTCCAGGCCACCACAAAACAGGATATCGGCGACACCTCACGCGCCTCGTGCTGACAGCCGCCCTGCTGGCAGCCATGCCGTCATGGGCCAGCGCGGTCAGCGTCCAAGAACAAGTCGCCGAGGCCATGAACGCCTACCTGGACGCGCAACGCGCCACCGGTCACGGGCAGGTGAGTTTCCATTCCGGCCGGCTCGACCCGCGTCTACGGCTGGCGGTTTGTGATCAGTCGCTGGAGATCAACGAGGGCCGCCCGCTCAACGTCAACCGCGGCCGGCAGACGGTCAAGGTAAGCTGCCACGGCACCTCGCCCTGGCGCATCTTCGTCCCCGTGGAACTCACGCGCCGGGAATCGGCCGTCGTCGTGACCCGTCCACTGGCCACGGGCGACGTGATCACGGCATCCGATCTGACCCTATCGACGGTCGACGCGAATCGAGCGCGTGGCGCCTATTATCAGGACGCATCGCAACTGGTCGGCATGGCAGTGACCCGACCACTGCAGTCCGGCGAGCTAGTGACGCAACGAACCATCGGAGTCAACGCGGTGGTCACACGTGGGGACATCGTGGCGATAAGGTCGGGTGGCGGCGGCCTGGTCGTGGGATCGACCGGCGAAGTCCAGGGGCGTGCCGGGGTCGGCCAGCGGGTACGCGTCAGGAATACCAGCTCGGGAAAAGAGATCGAGACCATCGTCATCGACAATCGCACGGTAGAGGCCATCGGCGGCTGAGAAAAAAGAATTTCAGGCAGCACTAAAGTTCTTTGGAAGGCTGCCGATTTAAAGGGCAACGGGAACATGCGTTAACCTATCCAGCCCGCTGCCGGTCTTGGCTTGAGCAGCTCGGCGATCGGTCCCAGACAGAGTTAAGGATCACATCATGGCAAACGAAATCAATGGCTTTGGCCCGCGCAACCTGGGCCCGAATGCGTCGGTGGACTCATCCCGAGGCCGCGCCGAGGCCAAGGGCGATCTCCAGCGTTCTGCCGATAGTGCCCAAGCGGCCATTAAGGAGGATGATGCCGTGACACTCTCCAAAGGCGCCACCCAGCTCCAGGGGCTGAGTGAGGGCCTTACAGATGCGGCACCCTTCGATCAGGCCAAGGTCGATCGAATCAAGACCCTGATCAGTCAGGGCGAGTATCAGATCGACTCCGACAAGATCGCCGAACGGTTACGCGCCTTCGAAAGCCTGTAATTTAAGTCTCTCTAGCATCAGGGCACCTGACACCTCAATGGAGACTGTCCACGGACACTCGACTAGGCGCTCCGAAGCAGTATTTCACCCCGGCAGGGTCTTCGCCTTGCCGGGGTGGTTCGTTTTGCCCACCTGATGGATATGACGGCGATGCGGCATGGGTGCTTCTTTTGCCACAGGTCGGCCGGTATGCTTCGCCCAGAAGACTGCCGAGACAGACACACGGCCCATCCTCCTATGACCCCAGGGAAACGAGATGACCGCGAAAGACCTGGAATCGACTCCACCCGACTGGCTTGAGCCCTTGCACTCGCAAGCCGAAGCCCTGCTCGAACAGCACGAGCGACTGGCAGCGTTGCTCCGGGAACGGAGCACACCACCGATCGATGCCTTCGAGCAAGTGTTCGCCCAAATACGCCAGCTCAACGAGGCACTGGCCGAGGCCGAATCCAGACGGCTGGCCTGGCTGGAGGGCGTAGCCGAGTCCGACATCGAAACGGCCATTCGAGACCACGCCGGGGAGACCTCGCTGGAACGTTGGCGCTCGCTGGCGGAAGCGGCCAAGCGTTTTCGCGACCTTTCCGAGCAAAACCTGATGGCACTCCGCCGCATCGATCATTTTCTCGGCGAGCGGATCGACTTTCTCACCCAGCGCGAAGAGCCGGCCGGCTCTCTCTACTCGGCCAGCGGCAGTGCTCACGAGACTCACAATCGAGGGCGCTCGCTGGGCGACGCCTGACCGACGAACGCCTCCGGCCGGCCGGAACGCGAACTAACCGACCCATTCCAACAACAGAGAGTGGCTCTCGCCAGCCTGCGTCTCCCGCTGAACGACAAAGCCCGGTGGCAACCGCAGCGCCTCCACTGCCCCACTCTCCACGAACACCCGCGCCCCCTTGGCCAGCCAATCGGTCTGGGCCAGTCGGTCCAATGCCGTTTGCAAGAGCCGAGGCTGCCGGAACGGCGGGTCGAGGAACACCAAGTCGATTTCTGCATCCAGCCTGCCCGGCGGATTCGCCAGCCAGCGCAACGCATCCATGGTCCAGACATCGAATTGCTCCGCGCCGGCACCGAGAAGCTCGAGATTCTCGGCCAGCCGCCGCGCGACTCGGGGTGACTGCTCGACGAATCCCACCCACGCGGCCCCTCGCGAGAGTGCCTCGAAGCCGAGCACCCCACTGCCGGCAAACAGATCCAGCACCCGCCAGTCGGTAATCCGTTGCCCCAGCCAGTTGAACAGGGTCTCGCGAACGCGATCCGGGGTCGGTCGCAAGTCGCGCGCAGGCGGAAATCGCAACCGGCGCGAACGCCATTGCCCGCCGATGATCCGGACCTGTTCGCCACGGGCCGGCCGCCGTCCCTTTCCGGTACTGGCCATGTCGGTCTCCTGAACATTCCACACTGCCGTCGGCCGCAACGAGGGCCGATCGGGAATCGGTGCATGATAAACTCAAGGGCCCTTGTCGGGGCCATGGCGCGGGCCGCGTCCGCTTCTCTGATCGAAACGAATTCGGCGAAGCACTTACAGGTCTTCTCACGCGAACCCAGGTAATATCGATCCATGTTCGGATTTCTCAAGCGCAAGAAGCGCAAGATACAAACCCCCGAGGCCGACAACGAAGCCATCGCAGGAGAGGATCGGCCCGTAAACGACGCAGCAAGAGAGGCCGAATCGGCCGATGCGGCGACGCCGACCGAGGAGACCGAACCTTCCGCTGCGCCAGAGCACCCCACGGCGGTAACCGAAAAAGCGCCGACCCCGCCCCCGGCAAAGCGTCAACCAACCGACACCACCTCCGGGACCGAAAAGCCGCAAGGCTCGGGGTCACTGTTCAGTCGTCTGGCCAAGACCCGATCCGGACTGACCGAAGGGTTGGGCGACCTGTTCCTAGGCAAGAAACAGATCGACGATGAACTGCTCGAGGAACTGGAAACCCGATTGATCATGGCCGACGTCGGCCAGGCCACCACCGCTGCCTTGATCGATGAGCTGACCCGTGAGGTCAATCGCAAGCAGGTCAATGACCCGGAACACCTGTTCGAATCACTCTGGCGATTGATGGTGCAGCGGCTGGAGGCGGTCCAGCCGCCGCAGCCGATCGAGCGTCGACAGCCGGGCCGCCCCCACGTGATGGTGGTCTGCGGCATCAATGGCGGCGGCAAGACCACCAGCATCGGCAAGCTCGCCTATCGCTTCAAGCGGCAGGGACGCGAGGTCATGCTCGCCGCAGCAGACACCTTCCGTGCCGCCGCCGTGGAGCAACTGATCCACTGGGGCGAGCGTAACGACGTACGCGTGATCGGCGAGCCGGGTCGGGGAGACCCCGCCTCGGTGGCTTTCGACGCCGTGACCTCCGCCAAGGCCCGCGGAAGCGATATTTTGATCGTGGATACCGCCGGGCGCCTGCACACTCAATCGGGCCTGATGGACGAGCTGGGCAAGCTGATCCGGGTGATCGGCAAGGCCGAGCCGGATGCTCCCGACGAGGTCCTGCTGGTGATCGATGCCAGTATCGGGCAGAACGGCCTGGTCCAGGCACGGCAGTTCAACCAGGCGGTCAAGCTTACCGGCCTGATCGTGACCAAACTCGACGGCACAGCCAAGGGCGGCATCGTTTTCGCCATCGCCGACGAACTGGGCCTGCCGATCCATTTCATCGGGGTGGGCGAAAGCTCCGAGGATTTGCGCCCCTTCGAACCGGCAGCCTTCGTCGATGCCCTGCTCGACCGCCAGCCAGGCTGAGAGCACCGTCGAAAACCGTCACGAGCAAGTTCGAGTGCAAGGAGCCGCGCAGTGAGCGACGAGACATATCAAGCAGATAGGCGCAAGCAAGCCATCCTTGGCCTGTCCTGCTCCGGTGCATTGCACGCATCCCGATTTGCCGCCGACACATCGGCAGGAGCGAACGCGCAGGCGACGCCGCAATCGGACCGCGCCGTAGGCTTCCCGAGGGTTCCGTCGCGATGATCGAGTTCGCCAACGTCTCCCGCCGCTATGCCAACGGCCAGTTCGGCCTACAGGACATCAGCTTTCGTCTGCCCGCCGGGCGCATGGCCTTTCTGACCGGACACTCGGGCGCCGGCAAATCCACTTTGTTGCGGCTAATTCCGGTCCTGGACCGCCCCACGTCGGGCAAGGTGCTGATCGGTGGCTACGACCTCGGCAAGATGGGCCGCCACCAGTACCCCAAGCTGCGCCGCCAGATCGGCGTGGTGTTCCAGGACCACCACCTGCTCGCCGATCGGCGGGTGTTCGACAATGTCGCTCTGCCACTTCAGGTCTCGGGCTACCTGCCCGGAGACGTCCGTCGCCGCGTGGATGCCGCCCTCGACAAGGTGGGACTGCTCGGACGCCAGCGAGCACAGATCCACGAGCTTTCCGGGGGCGAACAGCAGCGGGTGAACATCGCCCGCGCGCTGGTCAACCGTCCGCGCATCCTGTTGGCCGACGAACCCACCGGCAACCTGGATCCGGAACTGTCGCGCGACATTTTCGACCGGTTCTTTGAATTTCACGCCGTCGGCGTGACGGTGCTGATCGCCAGTCACGACATCGATCTGCTCAAGCAATATCCCGTTCCGCGCATCGCGCTCAACCAGGGGCGGATCAGCGGCTTCGAGGAGGCGGGAACATGAAACCGCAATCACCGCTGGAGACCCGCGCCACCCGGGGCAAGAGCAGCCGCCCCCTGGCCGCCTGGCAGCGCCACCACCAGCAATGCCTGCGAGGCGCATTCGCCCGTCTGATCAAGCGACCAGTAGGGGCTTGGGCAACCATTCTGGTGCTGGGCGTCGTTCTCAGCCTGCCGGCACTGGTGATGACGCTGGGCCATCAGGTCGAACGTATCGGCGCCCTCTGGATGGCGGATGCGGCACGCATGGACGTCTATCTCGAGCCCGGTGCCGGAGCCGGCGAGCGCCAGGAGCTGCGTGACTGGCTCGATGGCCAGGCAACGGTCGCCGATCAGAAGGTGATCACCCCGCAGGAAGGCATGCAGACACTGGCCAAGCGGCTGCAGATCGAAGGGCTGGATTCGATGACTCACTCCCCCCTGCCCTACGTGCTCGAGCTGACCTTGACCGACGTGCAACTCGAGACACGCCTGACGCTGGCCGAGGGATTGGCGCAAAAGCCCGCTGTGGCAGAGGTTTCTTCCGGCGGAGACTGGATCGAACGCCTAGAGCAGATTCGAGGCTTTTTCCAGGAACTGGGCTGGTGGCTACTGGCGCTACTCGGCCTAACGGTCGTCTTCGTGGTAGGAAATACCCTGCGGCTGGAATTGCACGAACGCCGCCGCGAAATCGCGCTGATCGCACTCATCGGCGGTACCGAGCGCTACATGCTGCGACCGCTGCTGTACGACGGCACCCTGACTGGATTGTTGGGTGGCGCCATCGCGGCGGCCTTGGTGAGTGCTGCGCTGAGTGTGGTATCCGGTCCCATGGAGCGGTTTGCGAGTTCCTACGGCGCGGCGATCGAACCGCAGACCGACCCCATGCTGATCGTACTGCTGCTGGTGGCCGGCGGCCTGCTGGGATGGCTTTCGGCCCAGGTGATCGGCCGCTTCTATATCGGTCGGCTGAGCACCCCTTAAACGTCCCCGTCTCGGGGCACCGGAAAATCGCCCGGGGGTGTATTACTCTTCGGTGCCTTGCAGGGAACTCACCCCGCATTTAGCACTCTTACCACCCGAGTGCTAAAATACTAGGTGGTGACAATATTGGGATACTTGCAGCGAGGCGAGATGATGCAGACAGCAAGCAACCAGGCTCCAAATATCCGCGAGGCGATCGGGGCGGGCCGGGCCGGCATGACCATGCCGGTGATCGGCGACTCCCTGTCGCAGTACCTCAGCGAGGTACGGCGCCTGCCAGTGCTGAGCGTCGAGGAAGAGCAAACCCTTGGCCGGGATCTCAAGGACAAGGGCGACCTTCAGGCCGCCCAGAAGCTGGTGCTAGGCAATCTGCGTTTCGTGATCCACGTGGCCCGCAGCTATCGCGGTTATGGGCTGCCTCTGGCCGACCTGATTCAGGAAGGCAACATCGGCCTGATGAAAGCGGTCAAGCGCTTTGACCCGGACCAGAAGGTCCGCCTGGTGACTTTTGCCGTTCACTGGATTCGTGCCGAGATCCATGAATACATCCTCAAGAACTGGCGCATCGTCAAGGTGGCGACCACCAAGGCGCAGCGCAAGCTGTTCTTCAAGATGCGGCAAATGAAGAATTCGATCGGCTGGTTCAACAAGGCCGAGGCCGAGGCGGTTGCCGAGGAGTTGAACGTCCCGGAACGGGAGGTCATGACCATGGAGGCTCGCCTTTACGGTCGCGACATGGCGCTCGACACGCCTGCCTATGAAGGCAACGAGGAGGGCAACGGCCCGTCGTACGAACAGATCCTGATCGACCATGACGCGTTGTCAGTGGAAGACATCGCCTCCAAGCGAGACGATGACGACCGAGTCGACGCGATGACCGAGGCGCTCTCGACGCTGGACGAACGCAGCCGCGACATCCTCTCCCGGCGATGGCTCGACGAGCCCAAGGCGACCCTCCAGACGCTGGCAGACGAGTACAGTGTCTCAGCCGAACGTATTCGCCAGATCGAGACGGCCGCGCTCAAGAAACTGCGGACCGCCCTGCCCCAGCCGGCCTGATCACCGCCGGCACGGGGCCATGGGCCGCGGCGGACAGAGACCTAGGCGGCACAAAAAAATCCACCGCAACGCGGTGGATTTTTTTCGTCGGGAACAAGCTGGCGCCTTGCGGGCGCACTCGATTTACCCGAAGAAAATCACGCTCAAAAAGCTCAGCCAGGAAAATGCAATCAGGGCGATGATGAACGTGAAGGCGAAGTTGTCGAAGTTGAATAATTCTTTCATGGTCAGGCTCCTCCTGTAACTGCCGATATCGTAAACCAGCCTCTGGGGAAAGTCACTAGTCCAGCCAGGGTTATTCGCCGGTTATTTCCGGTGCTTGCCCGCCTGATTGGATGGGCCGGAAGAATCCTCTGCGCCGCCGTCCGCAACAGAGTGTTCGTCCTGGTTGGTGGGAATGCGGGGGTCATCGTCATCCATCAGGATGCGGTGCGCGGGGCCCTCCAGGTCTTCATACTGATTGTTTCGAATCGCCCAGAATGCGGCCCAGACCAGCCCCGCTACGACCAGCATGCTAAGCGGCACGAACAGGAACAGGACTTCCATCACGCATCTCCATCACCGGATCGCTCCGGCACAAGTAGGTTTCGCAGCGAGAAAAAGCCCGCTCGAAGCGGGCCTTTCCCCGACCCTTGATCGGGATTCTCCTCGCCCCGGGACGAGGATTCAATATCGGTGAACGAACGCTCGATCAGACCGTCTGGGCCTGGCCGCTGCCCGCACGCAAGGCGGCGATCCGTTCGTCCAGCGGCGGATGCGACATGAACAGCCGACCGAAGCTGCTGCCGCGGCCCAGGCGACCGAAAATGCCGAAGGCGGTCATCTGCGCCGGCAGGTCGGAGGGCCGGTCGTAGTTGAGCTTGAGACGCTCGAGGGCAGCGATCATCTTCTCGCGGCCGGCCAAACGGGCGCCCGCGTCGTCGGCGCGGAATTCGCGCTGACGGGAGAACCACAACACGATCGTGCTCGCCAGGATGCCGAAGACGATCTCGGCGACGATCGTGGTGACGAAAAAGCCGATCCCTGGCCCTTCCTCGTTCTTGAGCAGCACGCGATCGACAAAAAAGCCGACGATGCGGGCAAAGAAGATCACGAAGGTGTTCACCACGCCTTGGATGAGGGTCAAGGTGATCATGTCGCCATTGGCGATATGGCCCACCTCATGGGCGAGTACCGCCTCGGCCTCGTCACGAGTCATGTTCGACAGCAAGCCCGTGGAAACGGCTACCAGGGCCTTGTTGCGATTGGCCCCCGTGGCAAAGGCATTGATCTCCGGGGAATCGTAGATCGCCACCTCCGGCATGCCAATGCCTGCCTGCCGCGCCAGGCGCTGAACCGTGCTCACCAACCATTGCTCACCCTCGGTGCGGGGGCTTTCGATCACCTTGGCGCCCACACTCCTCTTCGCCATCCACTTGGAAATGAGCAACGAAATCAGCGAACCGCCAAAACCGAAGACCGCCGCCAACACCAGCGTGGAAGTGAGGTTGATGGTGCCGGCCTGGTAATCCATGGTCGCGCCCAGGCCGAAGACACTGGAAAGCACGAACCAGACGATCATCAGTACGACGATCACCGCCAGGTTGGTCAAAAGGAACAAGCCAATGCGTTTCATTTCTACCTCTGAACTCAGGTTGCCCGTTGGGGCGGGGGCGCGGCGCCATGCCGCGGATGACGGAACTCTACCCTGATATGGGGTACGGCGGTGGGTTTTCAAGCCGTATCAACCGGGATTCAGACCATGCCCGAGAACGCCGGTTCCCCACAGTAGGCCGCGGCCCGGTTTTAGCGTCTCGCTTCGGCCGACAGGGCATCGACGCGGGTCAACCCTCTGGGCAGACTGCGCCCCCGAGTGGCCCGCTTGCCTTGATACAGGTCGACATCGGTGGGCTTGATGGTCATGCTTCGGCCGCCCGCGGTGACCTTCAGGGCATCGTCTGCGGCCAACCCCGTGACGGCGACCACCTCGACAGCGCCCTTCAGGGCCACCAGTTTTCGGCCCTTGCCCTTTGCCATTTCCGGCAACTCCTCGGCATCGATCACCAGCACGTGGCCATCACTGGTGGCCACCGCCAGGCGGCTGAAGTCCTTGCCCAGCAAAACCGGGGCGCCGGGAGACTGCCCCTTGGGCAAGGTGATCACCTGCTTGCCGGCACGTTGCCGGCCGACCAGTTCTTCCATGGATGTGACGAAGCCGTAGCCCGCCGGTGACCAGAGGAAAATCCGCTGTTCGGGCTCTCCCATGGCCAGGGCGGTGAAACGGGCCCCGGATGGAGGACTGACGCGCCCGGTTACCGGCTCACCCTGACCACGCGCCGACGGCAGTGTGTGCGTTGCCAGGGTATAGGCCCGGCCGGTGTCGTCGAACACCACCACCGATTGCGTCGAACGTCCCGCCACATGGGCCTGGTAGGCGTCCCCGGACTTGTAGGACAACGACTCGGGATCGACATCATGTCCCTTGGCCGCACGGATCCAGCCGTTCTTGCTCAGCACCACCGTGACCGGCTCGGCCGTCATCAGGCGCGTCTCGTCGAGCGGTTGGGCCGA
>JAABTF010000105.1 GCA_011389965.1 Halothiobacillus sp. | reverse complement strand
CATCGGCTCCAACTGGTTCAAGCGCGGGTCATCAAGCTGGTCGGCCTGCTCCAGGATCGCGTTGAGATCCGAGCGCAGGGCATCGGTCCAGTCCGGCTCAATGGCGATGCGGGCCAGATGAGCCACGGCCTGCAATTGGTCATTGGTCAACGACATGGTCGTAACCCCTCAAGCATGTTCGTTTTGACGTGGGTGCGGTGCTGACATGGGACCGCCAACGGACGCGGCCAGACCCGTGGGGCAGGGAGATGTGCCGCCGCCCCCGGTTGGCATCCCGGCAACGAAAATCTTGCGCGAAGCCTATCACAGGCGCGCTTGCTTAGGCACGCGCATGTTGCTACCTTATCGGCTTATTTTACGGTGCTAAACTGCGATGGAAATCGCCCTCAGCGCAGACAGCCGGCACCGGGAAACAGGAAAGGACTCAGGCGCCATCGCCCTCACTTGGGCGAGATCGGCGCACGACCAAACCACCAAGCTATCCCTTACACCAGACACCAGCGGTTACCTCCCCCATGTTCAAAGGCTTTCGCGGCATCTTCTCCACCGATCTCTCCATCGATCTCGGCACAGCGAACACACTGATTTACGTGTCCGGTCGCGGCATCGTCCTGGACGAACCCTCGGTGGTCGCCCTCCGCAACGACGGGGGCCAGACGGTGATCCAGGCCTACGGCAACGAGGCCAAGCAGATGGTCGGCCGCACCCCGAAGTCGATCCATGCAGTCCGACCGCTGCGTGACGGCGTGATTGCCGACTTTCACGTCACGGAGAAGATGCTGCAGCACTTCATCAAGAAGGTGCACTCATCGCATTGGTTCCGTCCCAGCCCGCGGGTACTGGTCTGCGTGCCCGTGGGCGCCACCCAGGTCGAGCGCCGCGCCATCCGCGAATCCGTACTCTCCGCCGGGGCCCGACGCGCCTTCATCATCGAGGAGCCCATGGCCGCCGCCATCGGCGCCGGTGTGGATGTCGACGAACCGCGGGGCTCGATGGTGGTCGACATCGGCGGTGGCACCTCCGAGGTGGGCGTGATCTCGCTGGACGGCATCGTCTACTCCGCCTCGGTCCGCGTTGGCGGCGACAAGTTCGATGAGGCGATAATCGCCTTCGTCCGCCGCCACTACGGCATCCTGATCGGCGAGGCCACCGCCGAACGGATCAAGAAGGAGATCGGTAGCGCCTATCCGGGCAAGGAACTACGCGAGATCGACGTCAGGGGCCGCAATCTGGCCGAAGGCGTGCCGCGCAGCTTCACCCTCAATTCGAACGAGATCCTCGAGGCCCTGCAGGAACCGCTGTTCGGCATCGTCCAGGCCATACGCGCCGCCCTCGAACAAACTCCGCCGGAACTGGGCGCCGACATCGCCGAGCGCGGCATCGTGCTGACCGGCGGCGGGGCGCTGCTACGTGATATCGACAAACTGATCATGGAAGAGACCGGCCTGCCCGTTGTCGTCGCGGAGAATCCGCTGACTTGCGTCGCTCGGGGCGGGGGCAAGGTCCTGGACCTGATCGACCAGCGCAACAACACCCTGTTCGCTGACGAGTAACGGCGCCGACCATGGCGCTATTCGACAGCCATCGACCGGGATTCAACCTGCTTCTGATTCTGGTGGTTGTCTCCATCGCGCTGATGAGCCTCGACCGTATTGGCACACGCTGGGTAAGCGAGCTGGACAACGGCCTGGGTGGGGCCACCGATGGTGTGATTCGTGTCATCCATCAGCCAATCGAGCTTACCCACTCGGTCTTCCAGTGGTTCGCTGATCGCGACCAGCTGCACGCCGAACTCGAGCGCCTCCGGGAAGAAAACACCCTGCTGCGTGGCCAGATGCAGCAGTTCGTCAGCCTCCGGCGCGAGGTCGACGCGCTGCGGGAAATGCTCCGCGGCCCTGCGGCCGAGATACCGGCCGTGCTGCTGGCGCGCCGCGTGGGCCACCCCCCGCGCGCGCAAGGCAACCTTTTCACCATCGGTCGCGGCCTTGCCGACGACATCAAGCCGGGCAATCCGGTTATCGATGCGGATGGCGTAGTCGGACAGGTACTCCGCAGCACCCGGGCCGGCGCCACCGTCATCCAGGTGACCTCCCGCGATCACATGCTCTCGGTGTTGCTTGGAGACACCGGGCGCACCGCCCTTCTGCGCGGCACGGGCGAAAACGAGCTCATTGCCGAACGCGTACCCGAGCGGACCCAGATCGCCCCGGGTGATCTGCTGACCACTTCGGGCATAGACGCCGCCTTTCCCCGCGGCTTCCCGGTGGCACAAGTTACCGACATCGAAACCGACGAGGCACAGGGGTTCGTCCGCATACTCGCTGAACCCGTTGCCGATCTCGCCCGGCTAGACCACGTCTTGGTGATCACCGAACCACCGGATTCACCTGTCAGCCAGCCGGATGGTGAAAAAATCGCGGCGGAACGGCCCGATGTGAGCGGGGACGCAGCCGATGTCGACTAGTTGGATCGCCATAATTCTCAGCAGCCTGGTGGCGCTGGTGCTGACCCTGTTGCCCCTACCGCCGGAAGTCCACGTTCACAACCCTCAATGGTTGCTGCTGACCGTGATCTTCTGGTCGTTATATCGACCCGCTCAGGCAGGGTTGATATACGCCTGGTGTGCGGGCCTGCTGCTGGATGTGGCGACAAATGGCCTGCTCGGCCTCAATGCCCTGCTGTTCACCCTGACTGCCTTCCTGGTGCTCTCGCTACGGGTGCGATTGGGCGTCGCTCCCCTGCTCTCCCAGGCGCTGCTGATTGCCGGCTTCACACTGCTTTACCTGGCAGTGGCCCTGTGGGTGGAAGGAGTGGCCGGTGACCTGGTCTCCATGGCCACCTACCTGTCGCGGGCGATCAGCAACCTCGCCGCCTGGCCGGTGGTCTACTTCATCCTCAGTCGACTGGGAAAACGTGCCTCGCGTTGAAGTAGGCGACACGCACCAGGAATCGATCTGCGCCGTGGTGAGACCGCCCATGGCCCACGCCAACCACGAGGGAGCCCTCCGGCGCCCGGAAGTGACATCCCGTCGGCGAACTCGCGCGAGTCATTGCCTACGCCAAGATCAGCGGCTATCCGAGCAGCAACAGTCCCCATACCACCGCCGCCAGCACAATGGCCATGAAAACCGCCGCCGAGCCCACATCCTTGGCGCGACCGGACAGTTTGTGGGGATCGGTCCCAACACGGTCGACGACGTTCTCGATCGCGGTGTTGAGCAATTCGATCACTAGGACGTTGATGACCACAGCGGCCAGAACTGCCCGCTCCACCGCCGGCTCTCCCAGCAGCCAGGCCACCGTCAGTGCCACCAGGGCCACCACCACCGCGTGTGTG
>JAABTF010000104.1 GCA_011389965.1 Halothiobacillus sp. | reverse complement strand
CGCGGCACAGTTCTTGGCCTGCGAGTTGGCCGCGTAACCGGACTTGGGCAGCGGCGAGCCGATGCAGGCGTCACCGATCACGTGCACGCGCGGGTGGATGGTCGACTCGTAGGTGCCGGTCTTGATCGGGCACCAGCCGGAATCGTCGGTCAGGCCCGCCTCGTGGGCAATCCAGCCGGCCTTCTGCGGCGGGATGACGTTGATGACGTCACCCTGGTACTCGGTGCCGCCGGCGGTGACCGTCATGGTGTCCGGGTCGACCTTCTCGACACCGCCACCGAAGTCGCCGCCGATCCACTCGATCATGTTGCCGTAGTTGGCGGTCCAGCCTTCGCGGAACAGCGGCTCCTTGGAGAAGCCGGTCTTGGGATCGAGGATCAGAACCTTAGAATTCGGCTTGTTTTCCTTGAAGTAGTTGGCGACCAGCGCGGCACGCTCGTACGGCCCCGGCGGGCAGCGGAACGGATTGGGCGGTGCGGCCATGATGAACGTGCCGCCGTCTTCCATTTCCTCGAGCTGCTTTCTCAGCAGCAGCGTCTGCTCACCGGCCTGCCAGGCGTGCGGCATCGAGGTATTGGCAACTTCCTCGGAATAACCCTCGATCGCGTCGTAGATGAAATCGATGCCCGGGGAGACCACCAGCCGATCGTATTCGTAGCTGCGGCCGTCCTTGAGCGTCACCGCACCTGCCTCGGCATCGATGCCGGTGACCCAGCCCTTGACCACGTTCACGCCGCGCTTCTCCAGCGCGGTGAAGTCATGCGTGATCTCGTCGATGTCCTTGAGGCCACCGATGACCAGGTTGGAGAACGGGCATGTGGTGTGGCTGGCCTTGCCGTCGATCATGGTGACGTCGACATTGGGATCGAACAGCTTGACGTACTTGGCGGCCGTCGCGCCGCCGAAGCCGCCACCGATGACGACCACGCGCTTGGCCTCGGTCAAGGGATTGTCGCCTTGGCAGCCGGCCGCCGTGCCGAGCGCCCCGGCACCGGCCATCGCCGCACTAAGTTTTAGAAATCCGCGTCGGGAAAGACTCATGGGGTTACCTCTCGTGTTCCTTGGTTTAGAGCGGGACGGCTCACTGTTTGGCGAAGAATGCGGCAACCGCCTGGATCTCTTCGTCCGTGTAGCCCTTGGCGATCCGGTTCATCACCGTCCCTTCTTGGGAACCCGACTTGTATGCGGTCATTTTTCCCGCCGTGACCCCCTCGGGCAGCCCGGCCAGACGTGGAATCTCCCCGCTGCCCATGCCCTTGAAACCGTGGCACCCCATGCAGGTCGCCCCGATGATCGACCCATGGCTCAGCTCCATCTGCTGCATGCCGTCCTCGGCCGAGACGGTGCCGGCAGTGAGCGCCAGCCCCAGTCCCGCGGCGGCCAAGGCCATGACGGGTAGTCGACGGCGCGTGGCCGCCTGTCTGCTCTGTGACATCCCTTATCTCCTTTGTGGTTGTTCTCGCCGCTTGAGCAAGCACGAGCGCGTTCCTGCTCAAACCTAGGGAACCTCTGCACGAATCGATAGTACCTCTGCGGGACCGCCAAGGGGCCAGATGCAAGGCGCGGTGCGAAGTGAATGGCCGTCGCCATTCGCAAGCATCGCAACGACGCAGATGGTCCCTTGGCGGCCCGCCCTAACGGGGCTCGCGGGTTTGTCCGCACTCGTCGTTACCGGCTCTCGAAGGGCAACGAGCCCGTCTTCGCCCCGGCGCCTTGATTGCGAACAAACCCGCGAGCCAGAGGCACCATCGATTCGTGCAGCGGTTCCCTAGACAAAACCTTACCCCCGGTAAGGCTTTGCCTGCAATGCTTATATAGACCATGTTTTTATAGGCATACCGCAAAACCATGCCGGCGTTTCGCCGTATAAGCAAAGACTAACAATAAGATACGATCATTTATGAGCCTCATGCGTCGTACGCAGAAGCCTGGAAAAGACAGACATAACGCCCGCACCGCGGGCCATTTTGTTTTTCCTATATAGACAGAAGCCAGCTCGATCGAAATGCCGACCGGGCGATGTCATGGAATGGAGGCGATCAAAGGAGGGAGAGGGACAACAACGCCAAGAGCAGGCCGATCAAGGCCCCGACCAGCACATCGGAGAGATAATGCAGGCCAAGCACCATGCGAGAAGCCGCCACCATCAGGCCAAAGGGGAGCACGACCCATATTAGGGGCGGGTGGAAGACGGCCAGCTGGATGCCGAAATTCACGGCGTGCAGCGTGTGGCCGGAGGGGAAGCTGTACTGGTCGAGCGGCGCGACACTCACGTCGATACGCTGGTTGCGATGCAGCGGGCGCAATCGTGCGGTGTGGCGTTTGATGGTGACGTAGATCAGCACACCGACCCCTGCCGAGGCGAGCATCATGCCCATCGGCACCACGGCCTGCATGCCCTGGGTCGCCAGCATCCACACGGCCAGCGCATACCAGCCGACACCATCCCCCAGGCGAGAGGCCCAGCCGAACAACCGCCGCATGACCGCCACGCGGTGAATCCGATTGCAGCGCTCGGTCATCAGGGCTTCCCAAGCCAGGTAATGACCAAGATGACGGGACAATCTAGGGAAGGTGATCATGCTGGCTCCTCCTCGACTGGGCTTCGGTGGGTCGAGAGCGATTGCCCGGCAGCCGACAGCAAGCGGGCCTCAAAGGCATCGACCACCTCGTCCCAGCCATGCCCCAGGGCCGTGGCTCGCGCGCGCACTCCCAGCGCCGGGGCGTCGGCAGTCAAGAGATGGGGGATACGATCGAGAAAGTCGTCCGCCTCGCCCGGTGTGGCGAGCAGGCCGTTGAGTCCCGGCTCGATCAGCAATCGGCCGGCGGCGTAGTCGAACGCCAGACAGGGCAGGCCGCTGGCCATCGCCTCGAGCACCACGTTGCCGAAGGTCTCGGTCTGACTGGGAAAAACGAAGCCGTCGGCGCTGGCATAGTGGGCCGCTAGATCCTCGCCACGTCGCACGCCGGCGAACACCGCTTCCGGCAGCGCGGCCTCCAGGTGACGACGCTCCGGGCCATCGCCAACGATCACCAGCCGGGTGGAGGGATTGATCGTCCGCGCGCGCTCCATCGCGGTGACCAGCAAGTCGAGGTTTTTCTCCGCGGCGAGCCTTCCGACGTGCAGCAATACCGGCTCGTCGGCCTGCACTCCCCAGGCGCGGCGCAACCGCTCGTCACGACGTCCGGGGTGGAAAAGCTGGGTATCCACGCCGCGCCCCAGCACGGCGAGTCGCTCGAAGCCAAGCGGTGCCAGCTCCTCGGCCTGCTCGTGGGTCGGAATGAAGGTAGCGGCGGTGCGATTGTGAAAGCGACGCAGGTACCGCATGGCCGGCATAGCCAACCAACCGACTC
>JAABTF010000103.1 GCA_011389965.1 Halothiobacillus sp. | reverse complement strand
GCGCCCGCGCGTCCGCCGCGTCGCTGAAGTCCGGGTCCAGGTCCAGGGCCCGCCGGATCCGGTCCAGTCCACGGCTCACATCGCCCTGGGCTAGGTAAGCGCGACCGAGGCGGTAGTTGAATGTCGGCGCATCAGGATCGATTTCGAGCGCGCGCTTGAGAGAGGTCACTGCCTCGCTGAGCTGGCCCTGCTCAAGCTGCGCCCAACCCAGTGTATGCAACACCAACGGGTTATTGCCGGCAAGAGACGCCGCCCGCTCGGCGAGCGCGAGCCCTTCACCTGGCCGACCACTGCGCAGCAGGATGACCGCCAGGTTATTCAGCGACGGCCAATGCTCGGGCTGCAGTTCGATGGCTTCCCGGTAGGATTGCTCGGCCCGGTCCGCCGCCTCCAGCCGCTCGTAGATCAGGCCGCGGTTGAACGCGTCTCCTCCAATATCCTGGCTGACTTTTTGCAAGCGCAAAGCCAGCGCCAGCGCCGATTCCGCATTGCCCCGACGCAGTTCGCTCGCGCTGGCGCCTCGAAGCAGCCCGGCGTTGTCCGGCGCCACCTCCAGGCCGCGCCGATAGACCTCGTAGGCGTCGTCGTACTGCGTCCGGAATCCGTAGAACGCGCCCAACAGGAAATAACCCTCGGTACGCTCGGGGAAACGCTCGACCATCTCACGGTAAACGCGCTCCGCGCGCTCGAACTCGCCCTCGCCTTGCAACAGCATGCCAAGCTCGCCGTACACGCCGATCGCGGCATCGCCGCCGCTGATCAACTCCTCGTAGACGCTGATGCCTGACTCGGGATCCGCGCTCTGCCGGATGGCCTCCCCGAGCAGGGCAAATGTTGCAGTATCCGCAGGATTCAACTTGACGGCGGCCTGGAGGTGCCGGATGGCCGACGGCAGATCGCCGGCCGAGTAGTGCGCGATTCCGAGGACACGGTGGACTTCGGCGCGGGCATCCAGGTCGTCGGACCACGGCCGCAACAGCTCAATGGCATCGTCGAGGCGCCCCTCGGCGACGTACAGCCTGGAGAGATTCAGCTTGACGCCGAGATAATCGGCGGGCGTCCCGATCACGCCGGACTCGAAGTGCCGGATCGCCAGCTCCGATCGACCCAGGCCCTCGTAATGCAGCCCGAGGCGTTGATGCGCGAGGCGTTCGGTCGAATCGGCGGCGACAGCCGCCTCAAAGTGCTTTACCGCAGCGGGAACGTCGCCTTGCGCGAGCGCAATGTCGCCCAGCTTGGTGTGTGCCGTCGCCTGGCCCGGATTGAGCTCCACCGCGCGCTGCAACGCCGCGGCTGCTTCCTCGAGCTCGCCTTGCAAGGCCAGCGCCGCGCCCAGGACTTCATGTGCGGCCGCCAAGCGCGGCTGTGACGTCAGCACCTCCCGCGCCAGGGCCTCGCCCTGGGCGGGCTCGCCGGCATTCAACAGTTTCAACGCCCGCGCCAGCCTGGAGTTTCCAGTTTCCACGGTGTAGTCCTGGAACGCCTCCGGCTGGACCGGGTCGCCCGGGACCGGCGCCGCATGTCCGGCGCTGCTCGCCAGCACCAGCCATGCGATGCCGGCCCGAGTGACGCACCTGGTTATAATTCTCATTTTCCACGCCCTCCGATGTTGGCTGCCGACGCGGCTCACGTCGGCTGGTCGCAAGAATCTGACAGCCGAGCGAGCCTACCAAATAAGAAGGGGCGACCGTGAGGCCGCCCCTTCACTGCGTAAACACCGCATCCCGGGGATGCGGCCGAATCAGGCAGCCCTGCGGCGCCGCACCAGGCCAAGCGCCCCCAGCATCGAACCGAGCAGCAACAGCGAACCGGGCTCGGGCACCGCGGTGGTGTCGCCACGCACCGTGATGCGGTCGAATTCCGTCGCCACCACGCCACTATCGACAAGGGCGTCGATGGTGAAGTCATGCACGCCGGCCGACGCGCCGGTGAAGGTCACGTCGAAATCGAAGTTACGCGCTTCCGAGCGGTCATACTCCCCGCACTGCGGGGCTGAAACGCTCACACCTACACCAGGAACCGCATTGACCCCGAGCGACACGCATTTGTACGTGGCGAAGGCGGCCGTCAGGGAATCCAGGATTGCGGCCGTAATGTCACTCCCCGGATCCCTCCTAATGTCGAACAAGCTTCCGCCGGTCTCGTCCGTGACGGCGGTCGCCTGGCCCGTGGAATCAAGACTACCGGAGTTCACCCCGATGACCGTGATCAGTTCACCGGTCAGCGCGTCGATGGTCTGCATCAAGGTCGGCCCGGGATAACCGGAAGTCGTGTCCGGATCATGCCCCCGCGCATCACCAAACCAGACGATGAACCGCGCCGAGTCGCCCCGCCAGCCGACGGTCTCGTTGGTGGCCGTCTCGAAGAGGGCATGGAGGTTTGATTCGGGACCGTCTCTGCCAAATCCAAGGGCCAGGGTATTGATCCCCGCCTGGACGTCAGACTGGTCCGTCGTGATCGCCTGGTTCAGTCGCCACGGCAGATCGTCGGGGCCGCCCCAGGTGCGTTCAGGAAAATCCTCGTAACTGCCCACGCCCCAGGCCACGTCGCCGAAGCCCGCCGTTCCGGACAGGATATCCGTGGCGTTATCCTTGACCGAGTTGATGATGCCGCCCATCGAGCCCGACGTGTCTACGAGAAAGAACACGTCGGCGCGCGCGGTGGTCACACTTTCATCGACCGTCACGGTCTTGGTAATCGTCTCAGACTCGCCGACGTTCAGCGTCGTCTTGAACGACTCCGGCGAGACCGAGTCGGCAAACGCCGCCCCTCCTCCGATTACGAGGCCCGCCGCTAATACGACTGGCCTCAATTTCTTGATGATCATCTAGAATTTCCCCTCGTGTTGAGCTCTTGCTTATGCCGGGCCCGAAATGGGCCCCTTTCTTGGTGTTGGACTCCAGGCTGGCCCCCCCAACCTTATGTAAAGCAGAAAATGCACATTTCGTGCCAACGCCGGGCCCAAAACTCAGGGAAACCCCTATTGTTTTAAGCATTACAATCCGTTAGCGATGTGTTTCACAGGGTTTTCTGCCCCCCTCCAATCGCCGGCTTTTGCGCGATTGTAAGATTTGCCGACAAAATTGCGGCCATTCCGCCCCCACGGCCCCCCGGCTATCCGATTTAGCCGTTATTCTGTGACAGCGATCACAATTTCACTCGCTTCCTGGCAGTTCGCGCCAAAAACCTATTGCAGCCTGGCCCGGGTCGGCGTAGAAAAGGAATCGCTGACAAGGGCAAACCCGCCGAAAGGTGGGGACGCAAAGCCACCGGTCTAAGGGACGAAGTCCTAGGACAGCGGGGTTGCCAGGAAACGGTTCGCGCCAAGACTCCCCCCTCCCCTCGGCGCGCTCCCTCGACGGCAACTCCCTGCTCCGGACC
>JAABTF010000102.1 GCA_011389965.1 Halothiobacillus sp. | reverse complement strand
GATGGGCCATGAGGCCTCCCTCGTGTCGTTGTCGATGCATCATGATCTCAGCGGTGTCCGGCCGACTTTGTGGGCGTTCAGGGGGCGGGTGGGTTGCCCGGCCGATAATTGTCCTGTACCCGCCCCGTTTGCGTGAGGTGTCTGGCCGCCCAGTCGAGTTCCAGGCGATCGGCTTCGCTGGTCCAGCGGATGGTGCCGGTGCGGGTCGTCTCGCTTAGTCTGCCTGGGGTGTCGCTGCGAGCCAGTTGTTCGTTCGGGTAGATCCACAGGCGCTCGGTGCGCAGTTCAAGTCGCCCCGTGGCCTCGACCGGATTGCGTTGGGCATGGACATCATGTTCCAGCTTCAGGGTGCCGCCCTGGTCTAATATCGTGCCGCGCTTGGCGGAGAGCGTCCAAGGGGGGGTGGCCGGGTCTTCATCCAGGAGCATGGCCGTGGGTTCGATCAAGCGATATTCCCCGCGGTCGTCCAGATGTGTGGCCCGTGGCGTTTGTAGGCGGTAGGTCAGGGTGCCGTTCTCGTCATATTGCCAGCTGACGCCCGTGTCGATGCGCTGGGCGTAGCCGTCGGTCGAGTCGGTGGCGGTGAACGACGGGCCGGAGAGGTTGTGCCATGTGAGAAGGCCGAGCAACGCCAGGGCGCTCACCGCCAGTCCGATCTTGTAGCTGCGGGCCGTCATCAGCTGTGTCGCGACAGGATCTCGGCCCATTTGCCCTGGGCATCGATCAGCGTGTCGATCAAGGCACGGACGGCGCCGTAACCGCCGGGCAAGGGACTGACCCAGTCGACGCGGGCACGCATCATCGCGGGCGCATCGGCCACGGTGGTGGACAGGCCGACGCGGTTGAGCATGGGTAGGTCGAGGACGTCGTCGCCCATGGCCGCCACCCGGGCCAGCGGGATGTCGAGCAGTTGCGCCAGTTCTTCGATGGCCTGTCCCTTGTCGGTCGCGCCGAGCACCACGTGCTGAATGCCCAGGTCGGCCGCGCGGCGGCTGACTGCCGGGGAGGAGCGACCTGTGATGATGGCCACGTCGACCCCCAGTGATTGGATCAGCTTGATACCGTGACCGTCGCGGCTGTGAAATATCTTGTGCTCGTCGCCGGATTCGGTCAGATGCAGGCGACCGTCGGTCATTACCCCGTCGACATCCAGCACGAGCAGGCGAACCGCCGCGGCGCGATCAAACCAGGTTTCGTGTTCCGTTGGGTTGCCGTGGTTCGTCATCAGCTCATCCCCGCTCGCAGCAAGTCATGCATGTTGAGCGCGCCGACCAGGCGTTTTTCCTCGTCCACCACGAGCAGGCCATTGATCTGGTCGCGTTCCATGATGCTCATGGCCTCGGCAGCGAGCAGATTGGCCACACAATGACGCGGATCGGGGGTCATGACCCGTTCGATCGGGCAATCCAGATCGAAGTCAGATCG
>JAABTF010000101.1 GCA_011389965.1 Halothiobacillus sp. | reverse complement strand
GAGACGCCCTATCACAGGGTCCTCGTCGTCGACCACCGCCGTCATGCCCAGTCCACCGGAGGACATGATCAGCAGTGCCTGCTTGACGGTCTGGCGCGGACCGACTTTCGGCAGCGACTGTCCGGTATGCATGACATCCCGGACATGCAGGAGCAAGCGACGCCCCAGCGAGCCCCCCGGATGCGAGAGCGCAAAGTCCTCGGGCTGGAAGCCCCGGGCATCCAGCAGCGCGACGGCCAGCGCGTCGCCCATGACCAGGGTGGCGGTGGTGCTGGCGGTGGGCGCCAGGTTTAACGGGCAGGCCTCACGGTCGACACTTACGTCAAGGTGAACGTCGGCGGCTTGGGCCAATGTCGAGCCCGGGCGGCCGCTCATGGCCAGTAACGGCACGCCGAGCCGCTTGATCACAGGCAGGATGGCCAGCATCTCGGCGGTCTCGCCGGAGTTGGAAAGGGCGACGACCACGTCGCGGCTGGTGATCATTCCCAGATCGCCGTGGCTGGCCTCGCCTGGATGCACGAAGAACGAGGGGGTGCCCGTACTGGCCAGCGTGGCAGCGATCTTGCCGCCGATGTGGCCCGACTTCCCCATCCCGGTGACGATCACGCGGCCCTCGCAGGCAAGCATCAGTCGGCAGGCCTCGACGAACGTCTGGTCGAGGCGTGTGGGCAGACCGCTTATGGCCGCCTGTTCGATCTCGATGACCCGGCGGGCCATGTTCAGGATGTTGTCAGGATGAATGTCTGTGTGCTCCATGTACGGTCCGGCGGGCATGCTAATATTTTCGAGTTTGCGGAGTATATCAGCCCCGTGCCATGGACCATGCCCTGCTAAGGGCGCGCCGGCACGGGAAAGTCCCTGGAGGTGTTGTGTATGCAGCTTGCCGCAGCGGCAGATCGAGCGGAATCGACCGATGCGAGCGTCGAACGGCAGGCCGAAGCGGCGCGAGCGCTGGCCCTTCCGCCGCGATTCCAAGACCGAATGCCGGATGGCACCGCGTCGCCGGAACTGGCCTTGATCCCGCCCGGGGGCTTCTGGATGGGTAGCCGGGCCGGCGAGCACGGCGCCAGGGCGAGTGAGCAGCCGCGCCACGAGGTCCGCTTCACCCGGGCCTTCGCCATGACCCGTGGGGCGATCCGCCGCCGCGAATATTTGGCGTTCCTGCATGCCACCGAGCACCGTCGGCCGCGTCCCTATAGCTGGACCAACCCCGAGTTTCCCATGTTCAATGTCTCGGCCAACGATGCCGAGGCGTACGCGGCGTGGTTGAGCGAGCAGACCGGCCAAACCTACCGGTTGCCCACCGAGGCCGAGTGGGAATATGCCGCCCGGGCGGGCAGTGATCAGATGTTCTGCTTCGGGGATCGTATACGCCGCGAGCAGGTCAATTGCGCGGGCGGGCTGCACTGTACCCGCGGCTGGTTTTTGTGTGGCCTGGGCCGGCCGGTCGAGGTGATGAGTCTGCCGCCCAATGCCTGGGGATTGTGTGAGGTGCACGGTAACGTGCAGGAATTCACCCAGGACCACTGGAGCGAGTCCTATCCCGGCGGGGCCCGGCAGGGTGATCGGCCGCATCGCAGCCTGAATGCCAAGCACCGCAAGCTGCGCGCGGTTCGCGGCGGGTCCTGGTTCGATCCGCCAGGCGCGTGTCGCAGCGGATCCCGCGCGCCGCGTCACGAGAATGAATTCGACCTCAATCTGGGTTTCCGGCTCGTTCGCGAAATCAGCTCCTGAGTCGAGAGCCGTAGGCCGTGAAGACGGGCAAGCGCCTGCTCCAGGCAGCAAGGTGCCGCGGTCCTGTGTATGATGCGGCGCACAAAGCCTCAACGACGCCCTTCGACCGCCGAGGTCGAGCACACTGGAACGGAATATGAAGGCAGTTCATTTCGGCATTCGCCAGCGGCTTTCCCCGGCCCTCGAGTCGACATTCTTCGATCCCGAGATGCCGGCC
>JAABTF010000100.1 GCA_011389965.1 Halothiobacillus sp. | reverse complement strand
CAGAGCGCTGCCTGGGTCGAGCGCAGCATCCTGCGGCTGGGGCTGGGGTTTGCTCTGATGCTGGCGATCGCCCAAATTCCGCAGCGCTGGTTCTTCGTCGTGGCGCCCTGGTTTTTCGTCGCGGTGGTCTTGATGCTGGTGGCCGTCTGGCTGGTCGGCGACATGGGTGGCGGCGCCCAGCGCTGGCTGGATCTCGGCATAATCCGCTTCCAGCCGGCCGAGCTGATGAAGGTCGCCATGCCCATGACCATCGCCTGGTTTCTGGCGCGTCGGCCGCTGCCGCCCGCGCCCCTGGACGTGCTGGTGGCCATGCTGGCGGTGATGATTCCCACGACGCTGATCGCCATCCAGCCCGACCTGGGTTCGTCGTTGCTGATCATGGCCTCGGGGCTCTTCGTGCTGTTCTTCGCCGGCCTGTCCTGGTGGTACATCGGCGGCTTTCTCGCCCTGTCGGCGGCGGCCATGCCGCTGATGTGGTTCTTCTTCATGCATGCCTACCAGAAAGAGCGGGTGCTCACGCTATTCAACCCGGCGGGTGACCCTCTCGGGGCGGGTTATCACACCATCCAGTCGATGATCGCGATCGGCTCGGGCGGGGTCTGGGGCAAGGGCTGGCTGCAGGGCACCCAGTCGCACCTGAATTTTCTGCCGGAGGGAACCACCGACTTCATTCTGGCGGTGTTCGCCGAGGAGTTCGGCCTGATGGGCCTGCTGGTGCTGTTTGCTCTCTACCTGGGCGTGATCTGGCGCGGGCTGTACATCGCCGAGCACGCCGAGTCGGTGGAGGGGCGTCTGTTGGCCGCCTCGATATCGATGACCTTCATGGTCTACGTGCTGGTCAATGCGGGCATGGTCCTGGGGCTGCTGCCAGTGGTCGGCGCGCCGCTGCCATTGCTCAGTTACGGCGGCACGGCGTTGGTGACCATCATGGTGGGTTTGGGTATGCTGATGAGCATCCGCACACAACGCAGTTTTCTGGGGCACGACCGTTAGGAACCGCTTGATGATTTTGCGACGTCTCTGCGGGCCTCTAAGAGCCCAGATGCAAGACGCCGTCCGCGGTGAAGGGCTGTGTCCTTCACAAGGGCGGCAACACCGCAGGTGGGTCCTTGGCGGCCCGCCCGCTGGGGCAGCCGGGCTTGCTCGCGCTCGGTGTTGCCGCCTCTTGACGGGCCGTTAGCCCGCCTGCGATGCGGCGCCTAGATCGCGAGCAAGCCCGGCTGCCAGAGACGTTGCCAAATCACCGAGAGGTTCCTTAATGAAACACGCATGGGAAAGGGGTTCTTGTCGTCTCCGCTCGGGGCTGATGGCCCTGCTGTTGACGACCGCTGGGACGGCCATGACGGCGCCGGCACTGGCCGGTAATTACCTCGAGCGCGACGATGTCCGGGTCTTCGTCGATCAGGCAGTCGAACAGACCGGGGTGCCGCGAGCGCAGGTCGAGCAGTGGATCGGCGGGGCCGAATACCAGCAGAAGATCATCGATGCGATTACCCGCCCGGCCGAATCGAAGACCTGGGGCGAGTACCGCCCCATCTTCCTCACCGACCAGCGCATCCAGGGCGGTGTGGCTTTCATGCGCGAGCACGCCGAGTTGCTCGAGACAATCGAGGAGACCTACGGCGTGTCACCAGCCGTGATCACGGCGATCATCGGCGTGGAGACGTACTACGGGCGCATCACCGGGGGTTATCGCGTCATCGACGCGCTGGCCACGCTGGGCTTCGACTACCCCCGGCGGGCTGAGTTTTTCCGTGGGCAGATGATCGATTTCATTCGCCTGGCCGGCGAGGAAGATTTGCAGATGGACAAGGCCGAGGGCAGCTACGCCGGCGCCATGGGGATGCCGCAGTTCATCCCGTCGAGCTATCGCCACTACGCCGTCGACGGCGACGGCGACGGTCGCCGCGACCTGTGGGAAAACCATCACGACATCTTTGCCAGCGTGGCCAACTACTTCGTCGAGCACGGCTGGGGGCAGGGCGAACCGGTAATGTTCCAGGTCGATGCCAACGGGGCCGAGATCGACGACCTGCTCAATCGCGCCCGTGACCTGGCGCCCAAGACCACGCTGGGCGAACTGCGTGAGCGTGGCGTGACGGTGCCCGAGAACGCGCCGATTCCGGAAGACTTCAAGGTGATGCTGTTCACCCTCACCGACGGCGATCGCGTGGAGCATCACGTCGGGATGAACAATTTCTACGTGATCACCCGTTACAATCACAGCGTCCTTTATGCCTCCGCCGTTTGGCAGCTGGCGCAGGCGATCGAGGCCCGTCTCGACGACGGGGCGGGTAACGGGGGCTGAAGTGAACGGGCGGCGATCGCGCCACTTTCGGAATCTTCCGCTTTGGCCCACGGCACCGGCCGGCGGGGTGATCGCCATGGCGATAGCCGGGGTGTTGGTCATGACCTTGGCACTATTGGCCGGCTGCTCGAGCAGTCCGTCACCCGGCCGCGTGGCCACGGCGGACGCCGTGCCGCGCGCCGAGGCCCCGACCAGTCGCGGCAATCCCGAGACCTACAAGGTGCTGGGCAAGCGCTACCGGGTTCTCGACAGCAACACGGGCTTTCGCGAGCGCGGCGTGGCCTCCTGGTACGGGACCAAGTTTCACGGCAGGCCGACCTCCTCGGGCGAGCCCTACGACATGTACCAGATGACGGCGGCGCACAAGTCGCTGCGCCTGCCGGCTTATGTGCGCGTCACCAACCTGGAGAACGGCAAGAGCGTGGTCGTGCGCGTCAACGATCGTGGCCCGTTCGTCGGCAACCGCGTGATCGACCTGTCCTACGCCGCGGCGCACAAGATCGACATGACCGCCAAGGGCACCGCCCGGGTGGAGATCGAGGTGGTCGGCCCCGGCCAGCGACAGGCGGCTGCAACGACCGAGGTCAGTCGCTCCGGGCGCGGCCAAGGGAACTGGGGGCGCGACGCGCTGCCCAATGCCCGCTGGGGCGAGAACGTCTTCGTCCAGATCGGCGCGTTCAGCGACGCGGGCAATGCCCATGCGGTGCGTTCGCGGCTGGATCGCGCGGGCATCGCCCCGGTGACGACCGAGGCGGGCCGTCTCACGCGGGTTCGTGTCGGGCCGCTCGCCTCACAGAATGAGCTTGATGCCGTGATCGATCGGCTCAGGCGTCTTGGCTTTTACGATGCAAAAATGGTGGTGAAGTAATGATCAAGGCTCGGCCTATCGATCGACGTGATGACCGGGGCTGGCTGCTGCCGGTACTCCTTCTGCTGGTGGGTTGGTTCGCGCTGGTGCCCAGCGCCCAGGCGGCGCTGCCCACCCCGGGGGCACCCGACCTCTCGGCCCGCTCCTACGTGCTGCTGGACTACGCCACCGACCAGGTCATCGTGGAGCGAGACGCGGATCGTCCGGTGCCGCCGGCGAGCATCACCAAGCTGATGACCGCCTACCTGACGTTCCAGGCGATCGACTCG
>JAABTF010000099.1 GCA_011389965.1 Halothiobacillus sp. | reverse complement strand
GATCCTGGTGTGACGTCGGTTGTTCTTGCGAACGTCCGAGGGTCAGCTACGTCCGCCTTCTTGTTGTTCGCCGTGCATGCTCCGTATCCGCTGCGCCCATGAAGGCCATTGGGAGAAAGGGCGGATTACCGACATTCGCCGCACATGCGAGCTAATCAAGCCAGTCTGGCGGTAGCGGACATTCAGATCGTTTCAAATCCAGAAGATTCACAGCATCCGCAGGATGAACGCAACGGCAGCAGCTCATGGTGGCAACCGTGCTTGTGGCGTCAATGTCGATGCTTAGCCAGTACACCGTTTTTCATGATGACACGAAAGTTGCGATCAGGATCGGCCACGAGATTGAGATCATCTGTCGGATCGCCATCGACGAGGATCATGTCCGCCCAGGCGCCAGCCTCGATCACACCCAGCGGAGCGGGATAGGGGTTACGTGTACCGCAGGCTTCGAGGTAACGGGCGGTACCGGATGTCGCCATCTTGAGGACCTCGAAATTGCTGTAGAACTGGCCTATCTTGCTAAGAAGCTTGCCTTGGCGCAGGGCGAGGCTTGGATCGAAGAGGACATCGGTTCCGAACGCAACGTCGATCCCATGCTTTTGGGCAAGTTCATAGGCCCTGACGGTGCCTTCGCTCACGGCGATCTGCTTTGCCCGGGACTCTGGATCAGTGTACGGGATCGCGTCTTCATCGTCGAAGAAGGGCTGCAAGCTCCACATCGTGCCCGACTCGGCCATAAGCGCGGCGGTTTCGTCGTCCGTGAGCTGTCCATGCTCGATGCAGCGCACCCCGGCCGCGATCGCACGGCGGATCGCCTGAGGAGTATAGGCATGCACCATGACGTAAGTACCGTAGTCGGAGGCGGCTTCGACTGCGGCACGCAGTTCTTCTTCAGTGTACTGGTTGACTTCGATCGAATCATAAGGTGATGACACACCGCCGCCAGCCATCAGCTTGATCTGTGTCGCACCCTTCATGAGCTGTTCGCGTACCCGGCGCAGAACCTCGTCACGCCCGTCAGCAATCATGCCGGCACCAACATTTTCGAGGTGGCTGCCGGGCGTCGATGGAAAGCGCGGAAGCTCGTTGACGGACCGGAAGTCGGCATGCCCCGAAGTCTGCGAGATCATCGCACCGGACGGATAGATGCGCGGACCCTGTACCTGACCCTCGTCAATGGCACGTTTCAACGCAAAGGACGGCCCCCCTGCATCACGCACCGAGGTAAACCCACGCATCAAGGTACGCTCCGCCTCCTCGGCGGCGACGATGTGCAAGTAGCCAGGATCGACCGCCAGCGCGACACCCTGCGGTACGGCGGCCATAATTGTATGCCAATGGGCATCAATCAATCCTGGCATCAGCACCCCGCCACGGCCATCGATGACTTCAGCGTCATCGGGCATCGGCGCTGCGGCTTCTTGAACAGCCACGACCTTGTCGCCCGTCACCACGACCGCCACGCCATCGCGAAGCGCGTCCGACTGACCGTCAAACAGGCGTATGTTCACGAATACCGTTGGCCGAGGACCTTCGGCAGTAGCCTCGGTTTGGGCCTGCGCATCGCCGTAGACACCGAGCCCGACCGCTGAGGCTGAGGCTCCGAGCCCCATCATCATCGCGCGGCGAGATAGATCGGCAGAGACCCGACGCGTGAAGTCCTGCAGAAATGGCGTGCAGCACAGGCACCCCATACCGTGGGTCGGCGGCGGGGTCGGCGTGACCGAATTGAGTTTCATCCTAAATCTCCTGATCGGGCCCTCGCCGGACAGGCGGGCCTACAATGCTTGAAACTTTACGAACCGGAAATTTATCGATCAATATGAACGCGACCTGAATTGGGTCGGGCCACGACAGGCCTCATACGCGATGAGGTAATTTAATTGGCGGTCCAGCCATGAGACCACGGTGAGTATCAAGGGAGTGAAGTATCGATGGCAACAAGACCCAAGATCAAACTCGATCATGCGGGAGTTCGCCAGAACCTACGGTTTACGGCTTATCACGTTCTTCAGGCTCATCTGGAAATCGACAGGGTGGTTCATGACCTTTTCACGCCCGACCCCGTGAAGCGTCTGATCCTCGTGACGGTGATGGCCGCGACCATGCAACGCTTCTTGCAAGACCGTTCAGTGCCCGCCCAGGAAAGGGCCCAGCGGCGAATGGCGCGAAACGAGGTGATGCCGATGTCGCGTCGTGCCATCGCTCTCGCCACAGATTTGCCCCGCGAGACCGTTCGTCGTCACGTCCAGGACATGCTTGACACTGGTTTGCTTGAATCGCGTTCGACCGGGGTAGTTGCCAATGTACTCCTGCTTGAGGAGCGGTCACTGACAGCAATTGGCTTACTGGCAGAAGCTACCGCAACATTGACCAAAAGATTGGTGGAGCTTGACGTATTAATCGTCTCAGAAAACTGAATGCAATTGCAGGTCGTCGCTGGGTAAACCGCCGTCGTCTGGTCTGTTCTATCGCGTGGACGACTGGTCGGCGGTACAGTCTTCAGCGCTCAGCGAAGCGAATGCCCAACTTCCGCCCCACTTGTCTTTGGAGCCAGCGTAGGCCCGGTTTCCCGGTGGCGGGTCGAGAGCTGGGAGAGCGGCTTCCGGGGCCTGTCAAGAAGCGATGCCGCTGGGCGTTGCGGAAGTTCCGCAGCCGGTTCTGGCTGTTGGCTGGATGTGAGCCGTGGTGAGCGGCACGGGCGTTTGTAGTCGAAATGGTTCAACCGGCCCGATGATGAACGGTATCGCTCGCTCGATGATCTCGGGGCATCGGTGAAGGGTCGGTCTGAGCGTAGTCGCAGCCGTGCGGTGCAGACGGCGGACATCCGCGTAGAGGCCGCGCGTGACGGTGCCGAGCGCTTGCACCAAGCCCTGCCGAAAGCGCAGGAAACGGTAGCGCGCACGCACTGAGCTTTCGGCAAGCTTGCCACCATCATCGGGGCACCGGTTTCCTACCTGCGCCCTCAAGTGTAAACTTCAGCCGGTCAATTGTCTCACGCTTCTTGGCACGGAGGGAGTCCCACCAATCCATCACGACCTGAATGATGTCGTGCAGCGCGGCCAACGTGGTCGACATTGGCAGATCCAGCTCGCGCCAGACGAGAGGATCGGTGTCTTCGAGCTCAATGCGAATGCGGGCAACGGCCTCTGACATGTCCGGCTCCGGATGCTGCGATACCCTGAAGATAGAAGGCCGGCCGCATGTCCACAATCGTTGACCTGAAGTCCCGCCGCGACGCTCTCTCGGCGCAGCGTTCCTCCGGCGTGGCCCGCGTCAGCTATGACGGCAAGACCGTGGATTACCGCAGCGTGGCGGAGATCGACCGGGCGATCGAGGCGCTGGACCGCGAGATTGCGGCCCTCGAGGGACGACGCATCGTGCGCCATGTGCGCGTGACGACCACGAAGGGGCTGTGATCCATGGGGCTGTTCGATCGGTTTCGCCGGCCCGCGCGGGGCGGCCCGGCTGGCGCACGCGCGCGGCTAGAAGGGGCGAT
>JAABTF010000098.1 GCA_011389965.1 Halothiobacillus sp. | reverse complement strand
TTATGACCACCGACGGTCGTTGCTACGGTCCTTTTGCCCAGGTGGTTCTCGCCGGCGGCGACAAGACCGCCGAACTGGCCGGCGAGTTGGCCCCCTGGATCGAGCCATGCCGCGGTCAGGTCAGCTGGACAGGGCGCACGCAAGAAACGACACCGCTAAAGCCGGGGATCCCCATCATGCGCGAGGGTTACGCGGTGGACCTGCCGGGGACAGGGCGCCTGTTTGGTGCGAGCTTTCACCCGGGCGATGCCAGCCGTGATCTCAAGGACGCCGAACATGAGGAAAATCGCCGCCGGCTGGCTTCGATCGCCCCGTCCCTGGATAAGGACCTGCCGGCCCCCTCTCCGCTGCAGGGTCGCGCCTCGGTGCGGGCAACCACGCCGGATCGATTGCCCATCGTGGGCGGCCTGGCTCCGGGGCTGTGGGTGAGTACCGGGCACGGGGCGCGAGGTTTGACTTGGTCGGCGTGGCTGGCCGAGTACCTGGCCTCGCGCATGGCTGGAACGCCTTCGCCCCTGCCGCGATCCCTGGCCGCCGGCATCGAGCCGCAGCGCTTTGCCCAGCGTGCGGCCAGGCGAGCCATGAAAGGTCGCCGCCGCGGTCGTTGACCAAGCCAAGCCGGTTTACTGGGCCAATCGCCGGATGCGCTCGCGCTGCCCGCTCAATTCGTCGAGTTCACTCTCGAATCCGGCCAGTCGCTCGCGCTCCTGATCGACAACGGCCTGCGGCGCCCGGTCGACGAAGTTGGCATTCCCCAGCTTGCCGCGGGCTTTCTCGATTTGCTTCTCGATACCCGCGATCGCCTTGCCTAGCCGCTCGAGTTCGGCCTCCACATCGATCAGTCCCGCCAGCGGGATATGCACCTGCATCTTGCCGACCAAGGCCATGGCCGATTCCGGTGGCTCCTCACTAATGGCCTGGATCGATTCGATCCGGGCCACGCTGGTCAGCAGCGGGGCGAGTTCCTCGATGCGCCGCTGATCGTTGTCACTGGCTTCGGTGACCAGCACCGGCAGTGGCTTGCCTGGGGCGATGTCCATCTCGGCGCGGATCCGGCGCACCCCCAGAATGAAGCTCTTGAGCCATTCGATGGACGCACGTGCCTCGGGATCGATCTTGGCGGGATCGGCCACCGGGAAGGGCGCGGTCATGATGCTCGCCTGGGACGAGGGCGCGCGTCCAGCCAACGGTGCCACGCGCTGCCAGATGGTTTCCGTGATGTAGGGAACGAAGGGGTGCAGCAGACGCAACAGGGTCTCGAGTACCTGTACCAACGTCCGGCGGGTGCCGCGCTGTGCTTGGGCATCGCCGTGCCTGAGCGCCGGCTTGGTCAACTCGAGATACCAGTCGCAATAAGTGCTCCAGGTGAAGTCGTAAAGCGACTGTGCGGCCAGGTCGAAGCGGTAGTCCTCCAGGTGCTTGGTGACTGTTGCCTCGCAATCCTGCAGTTCGCCGATTATCCAGCGGTCGGCGGCATCCAGCGTGACCGGCTCGTCAGCGGTGCCCGTGTCCTCTCCCTCGCACTGCATCAGCACGAAGCGGCTGGCGTTCCAGAGCTTGTTGCAAAAGTTGCGGTAGCCTTTGACCCGCTCGAGATCGAAGCTGATGTCCCGGCCAGTAGTTGCCTGGGCGGCAAAGGTGAAACGCAGCGCGTCGGTGCCGTGCTCACCGATCCCGTCCGGGAACTCGTCGCGGGTGTGTTTTTCGATCTGCTTGGCCTTTTTTGGCTGCATCAGGCCGGTGGTGCGTTTTTCCACCAGTGATTCCAGATCGATGCCGTCGATGATGTCGATCGGGTCGAGAACGTTGCCCTTGGACTTCGACATCTTCTGGCCGTGGGCGTCGCGCACCAGTCCATGGACATAGACCTCGCGGAAGGGCACGTCACCGCCGAAGTACTTGCCCATCATCACCATCCGGGCAACCCAGAAGAAGATGATGTCGAAACCGGTTACCAGCACGCTGGTGGGGTAGAAGCGTTCGAGCTCGGCGGTCTGCTCCGGCCAGCCCAGCGTGGAGAACGGCCACAGTGCCGAGGAGAACCACGTGTCGAGCACGTCCTCGTCCTGGGTCAGCTCCTCCTCGGGTGCGATCTTGTATTTGGCGCGCACCTCGGCCTCATCGCGGCCGACGAAGATGTTGCCATCCGTGTCGAACCATGCCGGGATGCGATGTCCCCACCACAGCTGGCGGCTGATGCACCAGTCCTGGATGTTCTCCAACCACTGGAAGTAGGTGTTCTCCCAGTTGCCGGGCACGAAGCGGATGTCGCCCGACCGCACGGCTTCGATCGCCGGCTCGGTGATGGCCTTTTTTCCACCCGGCTTGCCGGTGGTCGTCTCGTCGCGGGTGAGATCGACGAACCACTGGTCGGTCAATAGTGGTTCAATGACGGTGCCACTGCGGTCGCCCCGCGGAACCATCAGCTGGTGGTCCTTGATCTCCAGCAGCAACCCTTCGGCCTCGAGGTCGGCGACGATTTGGCGACGCGCCTCGAAACGGTCCAGTCCGGCATAGCGCTCTGGTAGATGCGTGTCGGCGTCGTCCGCGGCCGGACCGATCGCCTCGGCGGCGTCCAGGATGGTCGCGGTGGGCGAGAGCACGTTGAGCATCGGCAGGTCGTGACGCTGGCCGATGGCGTAATCGTTGAAGTCGTGCGCCGGGGTAATCTTGACGCAGCCCGAGCCGAACTCGGGATCGACGTAGTCGTCGGCGATCACCGGAATCCGGCGTCCGACCAGGGGCAGGGTGATGGTCTGACCGACCAGGTGGGCATAACGCTCGTCATCGGGATGGACGGCGACGGCGCTATCCCCCAGCATCGTTTCGGGGCGAGTGGTGGCTACCACCAGATGACCACTGCCACCGGTGAGCGGATAACGCATGTGCCAGAGATGGCCGGCTTCCTCCTCGCTGACCACTTCCAGATCGGAGACGGCGGTGCGCAGCACCGGGTCCCAGTTGACCAACCGCTTGCCGCGGTAGATCAGACCGTCCTCGAACAGGCGGACGAACACCTCACGGACGGCCTCGGACAGGCCCTCGTCCATGGTGAAGCGTTCGCGTGACCAGTCACAGGAAGCACCCAGACGTTTCATCTGCTCGGTGATGAAGCCGCCAGACTGTTCCTTCCATTCCCAGACCTTCTCCAGGAATTTCTCCCGACCGATGTCGTGCCGCGAGACGCCCTCGGACTCGAGGCGGCGCTCGACCACCATTTGCGTGGCGATCCCTGCGTGGTCGGTACCTGGCTGCCACAGGGTGGCCTCGCCGCGCATGCGGTGCCAGCGAGTCAGGGTATCCATCAGGGTGTCCTGGAAGGCATGGCCCATGTGCAGGCGACCGGTGACGTTCGGCGGCGGCAGCATGATGCAGTAGGCGCCCTCCGCCTGCATGTCCGGCTTGAACTGGTCGCCTTCCATCCAGCGCGAGTAGCAGTCCTGTTCGATCTGTCGGGGGTCGTAGGTCTTGTCCATGCCGTTCTTGATCTTCTAAACAAATGGGGAAACGCGGG
>JAABTF010000001.1 GCA_011389965.1 Halothiobacillus sp. | reverse complement strand
GGCTTCAAGAACGGCACCGACGGCGGGCTACGCGTGGCCATCGACGCCATCCGCGCCTCGGGCCGGCCGCATCACTTCCTCTCCGTGACCAAGGCCGGACGTTCGGCGATCTTTGCTACCAAGGGCAACCCCGATTGCCACATCATTCTGCGAGGTGGTCGCAGCACCAACTACGACGCGGCCAGTGTCAGCGAGGCCCTCGAGCAGTTGCGCCAGACAGAGATGCCCGAGCGTTTGATGATCGACTTCTCGCATGCCAACAGCCAGAAGCAGCACGCCCGCCAGATCCAGGTGGCCGAGGACGTGGCCGGTCAGATCGCCGGCGGGAACGCGGGCATCGTCGGTGCCATGATCGAGAGCCACCTGGTTGCCGGTCGCCAGGATGTCGCGCCCGGCAAGCCGCTGCACTACGGGCAAAGCATCACCGATGCCTGTATCGGCTGGGACGACAGTCGCGCCGTCATCCATCGTCTGGCCGAGGCCGTGCGTATTCGTCGCGCCGGCGGCGGGGTACTGGATGAGCTGCCCGATCATGGTTGAGCCTGTGCTTCAGGCGATGCGCCAAGGAGCCGTCGCGGGCCTGTGTTCGGTGGCGATGATGCTGTCACTGCCGGCGGCACACGCCGCGGGCGACGATCAGGTGGACGCGCCGTCGGGAGCCGCGGCGCCGGATGGGCATGCCGTCGGCATTGACGCGGTGACGATTGCGCCGTCGGGAGCCTGGGTCGCGCGCCAACTTTCCGCCGGTGACCTCGATACATTGGTCGCCGACGAAAATGCCGAGCCGCCCGGTGTGCGCCTGGCTGTGGAAGCCAATGGCAAGGGGCATCTCTGGTTGTTGGGTCTGCCGGCAGACATGGATGCCGGGTCGGTGCGTGTGGTCGGCGAACGCGTCGATGTGGACTTGGGCGTACGTCTCGAGCGCGAGACGTTGACGCAGACCCGCGAGTACCGCCGTTTGGAGACGAAGCTGGCCGAGGCCGAGGCGGACCTGCGCGATATGCGGGTCGACCTCGAGGACAATGCCCTACGGCGCGAGATCGCGCGTGATCAATTGGGCGACTTGTCGCCTGGCGGTGAGGCGCTTGAAGCCGCTTGGGCAGAGACGGGCCCGGTTGCCCGTTTGCTCGGACGCCTGGCGCAGGCCCGCCGGGAGCACTTGGAGCGCCAGGCGCAGGTGGAGGCACGTCTGGCCGTAATTCGGGAACAAATGGATACCCTGCGCTCGGGCCAGCCGGGCTGGAGGCTGGGAATCCCGCTTGTTGCCTCCAGCGGGAATGAGCCGGGGGCAATTGCACTGCGGGTCGAGTACCGCGTGGCTCGCGCCGGGTGGGAGCCCATCTACCGTGCCGCCCTGGATACCGAGAACCGACAGGTGGATTGGCGCATGACGGCGCGCGTTCACCAGCAGACCGGCGAGGACTGGCCAACGGCTCCCATTACCCTGGTGACCAGTGATCAGCGTCGCTTCTACCCCGTGCCCTCCCTGTCGCCGCTGACCATCGGCTTTGTCGATTCAGACCAACGGCGGCCAATCGAGCCCATGGCCCGAGCGCTGTCGAGTGACAGCCGCGCGCAAGCTGCCGGCATGCAAGATGAAACCGGTTTTGCCACTGAAATCGCGGTCAACAAACCGCTGGCCATTCCCAGTGGCGAGGGCGGCGTGAACCTGGCCGTGTTCGAACAAACCCTGGACGCTGAACTCGCGTTGCGCATCGCCCCGCAGGAGTCGCGGGATGCCGTCCTGGTGGGACGCTTCGAGCCCAGCATCGTTCACCCCTTGCCGGCCGGACGTTGGGAGATCCACCGGGATGGTCAACAGCAGGCCGGTGTCTCACGTCCGGCCGTGCGACCGGCCGAGAGTGTCGAGCTCAGCTTTGGCGTCGATCCGCGCATCGCGGTCGAGCATGACCAGGCGCCTGATCAGCGTGCGGGACACGGCTTGATCGGCAAGTTCAGCCAGATCGAACGTCGTCATGAGGTCACCATCACCAGCCGCCACGAACAGGCGTTGCCCGTGACGGTGCTGTTGCGCATGCCCACGGCGCTGGATGCCGACATTGTCGTTGAGCCGCTGCCGGCAACCAGCACACCCAGTCGGAAAAAGTATGACGAGCAATCCGGCGTCTGGGCCTACGAGCGCGAGCTGGAGCCCCACGAGCCCTGGGAGATCATCTTCGCCTACCGGGTGCGCTGGCCGGAAGAGAAGGCGATCACGCCATTCTGAATCGTGACGGCGATGGCCAGGCCATGCCGGATGGTCAGCGGTCGATTCGTCGGGTCACTCGATTCCAATCAATGACAGGGATACCAAGGGAACATAGAGGACATGCTTGATCTGGTTCTGGCAGGTGGCGGCATGATGCTGCCGATCGTCGTCGCTTCGGTGATCGCCATGGCGATTATCTTCGAACGGCTTTACACATTGCGGCGCAGCCGCCTGATGGCCGGTGATCCGCTGCTTGCCATCCAGTCTTGGCAGGGGCAGGGCGGCATTACCGCGTCCCGGGTGGATGAATTGGCCCGGCAGTCCCCGCTGGGTCATATTCTGGCCGCCGGGCTGGCGGGCAGCCACTCGGCCGAGACCATGCGTACCCGCATCGAGGATGCTGGTCGCCATGTGGCGCACCAGATGGAACGGTACCTCAATACCTTGGGCACCATTGCCCTGATCTCCCCCTTGCTGGGGCTGCTGGGTACGGTGATCGGCATCATCGACGTCTTTCAGGCCATCACGGTGCACAGTGCGGCCGGGGCCATCGCTCCGGAGTTGCTTGCCGGAGGGATCGCCAAGGCGTTGGTCACCACGGCGGCCGGGATCATGGTGGCCGTGCCGGCGTTCATCTTCCATCGCTACTTCCGTGGGCTGGTGGACGAACTGGTGATCGACATGGAGGGCCAGGCAATCCGCCTGGTCGATATGCTGCATCCCGCTGGGCAGGTGCGGAGGCGCGCCGCATGAATTTTCGTCAGCGGCCGCGCGAGCCTTTGGAACTCAACCTGATCCCGCTGATCGATGTTGTGTTCATGCTGCTGATCTTCTTCATGCTGACCACGACCTTCGTCCACGATCGGACCTTGAAAGTTGACCTGCCGGTCTCCGAGTCGGGCAGTAGTGAACGCACTCCGCTGGAGAATCACGTGATTGAGCTGGATGCCCAGGGCAGCATTGTCGTCGATGGCCAGCGGGTGGGTGAACAGGGCCTACCGGCTGCGTTGCGCGAGATCGCCGAGGACGGCCGCCCCGTCGTGCTATGGGCCGACGCCGCAGTGGTGAACCAGCGGGTCATCACCGTGCTCGACCATGCGCGCCGGGCCGGCATCGAGAAGATCGGCATGGGGACCACACCGCCGCGATGAGTTCCGAGAACCTCAAGCAGCGCACCCAGGCGCCGGCCGGCTGGGATACCTACCGCCGCCTGCTGGCGTATACCTGGCGTTATCTTCGCATCCTGGTGATCGCCATCGTCGGCATGGTGGTCGCCGGCTTGTCGGAAGTCGGGTTTGCCGCGCTGATGAAGCCGTTGCTCGACGGCAGTTTCGTCGAGCGCGACCCGACCCTGGTCACGCTCATGCCACTGGCCCTGCTGGGGGTTTTCCTGTTCCGGGTGATCGGCGAGTTCGCTTCCAATTACGGCATGGCCTGGGTGGGCCGCTCGGTCATTCGCGACCTGCGCAGCGATACCTTTGACCAAGTGCTCCACCTGCCGCCGCGCTATTTCGACCGCGTGCCGAGCACCGAGGTGCTCACGCGGCTGAACTACCAGAGCGAGCAAGTCTCCGAGGCCGCCTCCAAGGCGCTGACCGTGCTGATCCGCGACAGCATCACCGTGCTCGGGCTGCTGGCCTGGATGCTGTATCTCTCCTGGCAGCTCACCCTGTTCATCCTGGTGTTGCTGCCGCTGCTGGTGGGCATGGTGGCCGGCATCTCGCGCGCCTTCCGCCGTTACGCCCGGCGCATTCAGGAGTCGATGGGGCAGGTCTCGCACGTCGCCGAGGAGACCATCACCGGCCACCGCGTGGTCAAGCTCTACGGCGGCGAGGACTACGAGCGGGAACGCTTCGCCCGCCAGAATCAGTACAACTTCCGCGCCTTCATGAAGATGCAGGCGGTCCAGGCGGCCTCGTCGCCGATCACGCAGTTCGTCCTGGCCATCGGGGTCGCGGGCGTGGTCTGGTTCGCCACCAGTGGTGACCGCATGGACGAGATCAGCGTCGGCACCTTCGTCTCCTTCATCACGGCCCTGGCCATGACCCTGGCGCCAGCCAAGCGACTGATCAATCTCAACGCGACGATCCAAAAGGGCATCGCGGCGGGCGAGAGCCTGTTCGCCTTGCTGGATGAGCGCCGCGAGGACGAAATCGGCACGCCGACCGATCGCCGGGTGACCGGCCAGATCGCCTTCGAAGACGTCTGGCTCTCCTACGCGGCACGGCCGGCCGGCGAGGTGGCGGACGAGGACTGGGTGTTGCGCGGCGTGAACCTGGATATCCGCGTCGGCGAGACCGTGGCGTTTGTCGGCCAGTCCGGTGCGGGCAAGTCCAGCCTCATGGGCGCGCTGCCACGATTCGTCGAGATTCAGCGCGGCCAGATCCGACTCGACGAGTTCCCGCACGATGCGATGCCGCTGGCCGAGCTGCGCCGGCAGTTCGCATACGTCTCCCAGGAAACCGTGCTGTTCAACACCAGCATTGCCGCGAACATCGGCTATGCCGACGGGGCGGATTTCGACATGGCGCGGGTGCGGGAGGCGGCGCGGGCCGCCTTTGCCGACGAATTCATCCAGCAGATGCCCGAGGGGTTCGAGACCAATATCGGCGAGAACGGCGTGCTGCTCTCCGGGGGGCAGCGCCAGCGCATCGCCATCGCCCGGGCGCTGTACCGCGATGCGCCCATCCTCTTGCTCGACGAGGCCACCTCGGCCCTGGATACGCGTTCAGAGGGCTTTATCCAGCGGGCGCTGGTCAACCTTACCCGCGGGCGGACTACCCTGGTGATCGCCCATCGCCTGTCGACCATCGAGCACGCCGATCGGATCGTGGTGATGGAGGCCGGCCGGGTGGTCGAGCAGGGGCACCACGACGAGCTGCTGGCCGCCGACGGCGCCTACGCCGGGCTGTATCGATTGCAGTTTGCCGATCAGGCGGGCGACTGATGCGCTATCCGTCTTTCTGGCAACGTCGCGGACCGCTGGCCTGGCTGCTGTGGCCGTTTTCCCGCCTGGTTTGCCTCGAGGCGTCCCGGCGCCGACGGCGGGCCCGTCCCGCGTCCCTGGCCTGTCCGCTGATCGTGGTGGGCAACATCACGGTGGGCGGGACTGGCAAGACGCCGATCGTGATCGCCCTGGTGGAGGCCTTGCGGCGAGCCGGGTGGCAGCCGGGCGTGGTCAGCCGGGGCGTGGGGGTCAAGGTAGGCATTGAGCCACTGGATCTCGCCGAAGCCCAGGGCGCGGCGGTCTGTGGCGACGAGCCCTGGCTGATCCGGCAACGCACCGGGGCGGCGGTGGTGGTACATCCCCGCCGTCGTCAGGCCGCCAAGCAATTGCTGGCTCGCTACCCGGAAGTCGACGTGATCGTCAGTGACGATGGCCTGCAGCATCATCGCTTGGCCCGCGATATCGAATGGGTGGTGGTCGATGGTCGCCGCGGGCTGGGAAACGGCCTGTGCCTGCCGGCCGGACCGCTGCGCGAGCCTGCCACCACCTTGGCCGAGGTAAATGCCGTGCTGGTCAATGGCGGGCCGGTAGAGAGTTTGCCGGCGCAAGCCGTCGCTGCGACGCGCGTTTACCGCAGCGATTTCCGACTCACCAGCGTGTTCGACCTGTTCGACGGCCAGGAGAGTCCGGCCGGGTATCTGGCCGGGAGGGAGGTGCTCGCCCTCGCCGGCATCGGCAATCCCGAGCGTTTCTTCGCCATGCTCGAGGCGGACGGGGCCCGGCTGGAAGGTGTGTCGCTCGATGACCATGCCGCACCCACAAGGGCCCACGCCGAGGAGCTACTCGGCGACGGCCGTCCGGTTATCATCACGGAAAAGGATGCGGTCAAGTGGCCGGTTGCCCCCAGCCGACCGGGGCAGGTGCTGGTCGCGCGCGGTGGCATCGATCTGCCGCCCGATCTGGTCGAGTCCACGTTGAATCGGTTGTCAGCGCTGGCGAGACGTTAGCCCTCGTGATGCCACACCTCAGAAGGTAAAAGGTAATTAGCCCATGGACAAAAAGCTGCTCGATATTCTCGTTTGCCCCGTGACCAAGGGGCCGCTGATCTACGACAAGGCCAACCAGGAGTTGATCTCGCTGTCGGCCCATCTCGCGTATCCCATCCGCGATGACATCCCCGTGATGCTCGAAGACGAGGCGCGTCGTCTCTCCGACGAGGAATACGCCGCCTGGCGCAAGAAGCACCCGGGCATGAATGGGGGGGCGGGCTCGTGATGGCGGCAAGCGACTGGATCGTGATCCCGGCGCGATACGATTCCAGCCGCCTGCCGGGTAAACCGCTGGCCGACATTGGTGGTCGGCCCATGATCGACTGGGTCTACGAGCGTGCCGTGGCCGCCGGGGCCGAGCAGGTGGTTATCGCCACGGACGACGAGCGCATCCAGGAGGCGGCCGCCGAGATCGGTGCCCGTGCGGTGCTCACCAGCGAGGGGCACGAGTCCGGCACGGATCGGCTGGCCGAGGTGATCGACTTCCTGGAGCTGCCCGACGAGACGGTGGTGGTCAATCTGCAGGGGGACGAGCCGATGATGCCGCCGGCCTTGCTTGCACAGGTGGCCAATCTGCTGCGCACCAAGCCCGAGGCCGCCATGGCTACCTTGATGGTGCCGATCCTCGACAAACACGAGTTCCTGTCCCCGGACGCGGTCAAGGTGGTCGCCAACGCCCGTGCCGAGGCCATGTACTTCTCGCGTGCCCCCATTCCCTACCACCGGGATGGACTGCCGGAGCCGTCCGAGGCGGGGGTGTATGGCTTTCGCCATCTGGGCCTTTACGCGTACCGGGCGGGTTTCCTGCGACGGTTTGTCCAGACGTTCAGCCCGGAGGTCGAGCGGCTGGAGAAGCTGGAACAACTGCGCGCGCTCTCGATGGGCGAGATCATCGCGGTGGATGTCGCCGACGTGACGCCTCCGCCGGGCGTGGACACGCAGGCCGACCTCGAGAGAGTGCGCGCCCTGCTGGCAGACGAAGTGGCCGACTGATCCGGGACCGGCCTGCATGGCGTCAGCGCCATGGAGTCGGCATTGGGGTCAGTTGTCGTCGGGATCGTTGTCCCGAGAGGCCGCCCGCTTGGACTTGCGCTTGAGGCGGATCGCCAGCCCGATGCCCCAGATCAGCAGGACCAGGACCCCGGCGCCCTGGCCGAGCCAAAGGGTGGCGGCCATGACCGTGCCCAGTGCCAGGGCGGCAATCAGGAATTCCAGCGTGCTGCGTTGAATGACCATGGGTTCGTGCTCAGTTCTCGGGGAGATCGACGAGTTCGGTATCCTCGTCACAGTAGGCCGGTTGGCAGATGCACAGGAACCGCAGCGGCCCTTCGCTGCGGGCCTCGATGCAGTGCGACAGGCCGGGCGCGATGCGGATGATATCACCGGGGACCACAACGAAACGGTCCTCGCCGAGCTGCATCACGCCCGCTCCGTCCAGGATGTGGTAGACCTCCTCGGCCTTCGCATGGCGGTGCAGTCGGGTAGGCCGTCCCGGCTCGACCTCGGCCTCGGCGATGCTCAGCCGTTCGATCCCATGTCGGGCGGGATGCATCAATTCCCGAACGCGCGAGCCGTCCGGCGCGCTGATTGCCGGCGTTTCGCTGCGATGGTTGAGATAGGCGGAGCGATCAATCGTGGGCTTGCGGCGTCGAGCCATCGGCGGCATCTCCTCAAATACATCAAGATCAGGCAGGCAGATCATGACAGAAAACTCTTCTAATGCCGGTCAGCCCGGCGAGCAGGCCGACGGACTGGACGATCAGGCGCTCTACCAGGAACTGGTCGGCCAGACCGCCAAGGTGGACTGGTCCGAGATCGAGCGCTTTTTCGCCAAGGGGCAGATCGTGAAAGTGGATTCTTCGCTGGACCTGGTGGACGTGGCCATGGCCATGATTCGGGACCGTGCCGAGCAGTTCAAGGGATGGCAGGCGCAGGGCGGCATCGCACCGCTGGAAGCGCAAACGGCCCGTCATTGGGCCTCGGGCGGGGTCACTCTCTGGGCAGTGGTCACGCCCCCCTGGATCTTGGTGCAAGAGGCCGAGGGAGGACCCCCCGGGCACTGAACTCGTGTCTGTAGACGGAAGACAGGCTGGCAATTCTCTCTGCCGTCGTCTACAAATTAGCCGTCTAACGGTCTTCCCAGGGCCGGCGTGTTGCGCGTCGGCGCATCGGTGATCGTCAAACATCCATGCCCGCATGTCAAAGAGGCGCCATGAGCCAGGATTCCGTTTTGCTTACTCCCGTCGCCCTGGGCGACTTGTCGTTGCCCAATCGCGTGATAATGGCGCCGCTGACCCGCTGTCGGGCCAGTGAGGGCAACGTGCCCAACGAGATGATGCGCACCTACTACCGGCAGCGCGCCGGCGCAGGTCTGATCATCAATGAGGCCACGCAGATCGTCCCGGAGGGGCAGGGGTATCCGGCCACTCCCGGCATTCACAACGAGGCGCAACAGGCCGGCTGGGAGATGATCACCCGCGCCGTCCACGACGAGGGCGGCCGAATCGTCCTGCAGCTCTGGCACGTCGGTCGCGTTTCGCATTCGGACTTCCAGCCGGGCGGCAAGCTTCCCGTTGCTCCCTCGGCGATCGCCATCGACGGCGAGGGTTACGTGCCCTCGGGGGAGAAGAAACCCTTCGAGACACCGCGCGCCCTGGAAACCGAGGAAATCCCGGGGCTGGTGGAGGACTATGCCCGGGCCACCGAGCGGGCCCTTGCCGCCGGCTTCGACGGGGTCGAGGTGCATGCCGCCAACGGCTATTTGATCGATGAGTTCCTCCGGGACGGTACCAACAAGCGCAACGATCAATATGGTGGTTCGCTGGAAAACCGGATGCGATTGCTGCGGGAAGTTCTCGCGGCTGTCACCCGAGTTGCCGGCCCCTCACGCACCGGTGTGCGCCTGTCGCCTTTGCAGCCGATGAACGGCATGTACGACAGCGACCCCTGGGGCACCTTTTCCTACGTGGTGCGTGAACTCAATCCGTTTGGCCTGGCCTATCTGCATCTGGCCGGGATGGGCGAGGATGATCCGGGTGCCGCGGGTCCTGCCTTTGACCTGGCCGATCTGGTGCCGTTGTTCGAGGGTCCCGTGATCCGCAATTTCAACTACGACCAGGCCCGTGCCGAGGCGGACGTGAGCGCCGGGCGCGCCGATGCAGTGGCATTTGGCAGGCCTTTCATCGCCAACCCGGATCTGGTCGAGCGGATTCGACGGGACGCTCCCTGGAATGAGGGCGACCCCAGCACCTTTTATGGTGGCGGCGAGCAGGGGTATATCGATTATCCGACGCTCGAGGAATGAGCGTTCCACTGATGGCTCATGGAAGGCCACTGACCGAGCATTACAACCAAAAGAAAAAGGAGATAAGCATGAAAATGGTTAAAGACCACCTTCGTCGTACCGCCCTGGCCGTGGGCCTGACCATGTGTGCCGGTGGCGCCATGGCCGCTTCCGATCAGCCGTTGACCGTCAGTGTCGATCGCCTGTCCATGGAGATGGCCCTCAAGGCCGCCCAGGCAACCGTGGAGGCTTGCCGCGAGGAAGGGATTCAGGTGGGCGTGACCGTGGTCGACCGTGGTGGTAATCCGCAGGTGGTCCTGCGTGACGTGCTCGCACCGGACCTGACCCTTAGCATCTCCAAGATGAAGGCCTATACCGCCATGTCCTTCAACACGGCGACCTCGACCCTCGAGGACAGGGGGCAGGGAGCCTTGGGCAATGTGCCAGGTCTGATGATGGGTGCCGGTGGGGTGACCATCGAGGCCGGCGGCAAGACCTACGGCGCCATCGGGGTGTCCGGTGCGCCGTCCGGCGAGACTGATGAAATGTGCGCCCGCAAGGGAGCCGAGGCCGTGGCGATGGATCTGGAATTCCTCTGAGTTATTTCTTCCGGTACGTTCGTCAGCTTGACTGACCGCCTCCCAGGCCCGGCACATGCCGGGCCTGGCTTCGTCTGGGCACCGGTTATCAACGGGTTGGCCTCGTGCCGCGCTCCGGGGCGCATTTTTATGGGGCCGGGTGTTGACGTACCCCCGTCGGATCATTAATATGCCGCCCCACGTCAGAGAGACGTATTCCCCGATAGCTCAGTTGGTAGAGCAAGTGACTGTTAATCACTGGGTCGCTGGTTCGAGTCCAGCTCGGGGAGCCAAAGCGCCCGTAGCTCAGTTGGATAGAGCGTCTGGCTACGAACCAGAAGGTCGGGGGTTCGAATCCTCCCGGGCGCACCATCTAGGTCCCCATCGTCTAGAGGCCTAGGACACCGCCCTTTCACGGCGGTAACAGGGGTTCGAATCCCCTTGGGGACGCCATATCGATTAGGGCAGTGCGTTTTATGCGCGCTGCCTTAATTGTTGGTCACCCGCAAGCAGGTGGGCAACGCATCGGTCGGGCTCGCGAGAGTCCGGCCACACACTAGGTCCCCATCGTCTAGAGGCCTAGGACACCGCCCTTTCACGGCGGTAACAGGGGTTCGAATCCCCTTGGGGACGCCATATCGATCGGCAGTGATTTTCTCTGCCGCGCCAGAAACCCCGCCAGCCGTCGCGCTGGCGGGGTTTCTTCGTATGGTCCTTTGATAACCAAGCGTATTACCCCGGCATGTGGTCGCTTCTGTGGAGGCACATGTAGAGCGGTCTCGTGTCACCATGCATCCCCGGCGGCGTTATTTCACCCCGCCTTTCATCCCCAAGGATTGGGGCAGCAAGTTGATATATCACTTTTGGACGACATCTCGCCGCCGGATACAGCGCCGTTGAGTAATCCAGACCAAGCCGCGTCCGTCGGGGGTGAGCTTGCTGTCTTCCGACGCTTGGCTGATGCCGCCTACGATGCGGTGTTGATCACTGACGCTCAGATTGATTCGCCCGGCCCGCGGATCGTCTACGTGAACGAATCGCTGTGCCAGATGACTGGCTACCGGCCGGAGGAGTTGATCGGACAGACCCCGAGGATCTTTCAGGGGCCGGAGACCGATCGAGCCGTGCTTGATGAGCTGCGCATCTGCCTCGAGCAGGGGCGTGCATTCGAGGGATCGACGGTCAACTACCGCCGCGATGGCAGTCCGTATCTGCTGCAGTGGAAGACCGAGCCAGTTCTCGGGAAAACGGGGCATCCCAGCTATTTTGTATCGGTGCAGAAGGATCTGACGCACCTGATCCGGGCGGAGAGCTTTTCCGACACGCTGCTCAAGAGTCTCGGCGAAGGGGTGTTCGGCATAGACTGTGAGGGGCGTTTCACCTTCCTCAACCCCCAGGCCCTCGCCACGCTGGGTTACGCCAGCCAGGACCAGCTGCTGGGGCGGCCAAGCCACGAGATGATCCACACCGATCCCTCGGGCCGGCATTCGCATCCTATCGAGAAGTGCCTGATCCATCGCGTCCTTCGCAGCGGTCAGCGGCTCGATGCCCAGGAAGATACCTATTTCCGTGCCGACGGCACCCCGGTGCCGGTCGAGGTCTATGCCGCGCCAATCCACACCCTCGATCGCCGCCTTGATGGCGTGGTGGGGGTGTTCCGCGACATCAGCGAACGTGTGGCTGCGCGCCGGGCGCTCCAGGAACGCAACGAGCGCCTGGAAAATGTGATTGTCGGCGCGAACGCCGGGACGTGGGAATGGGATCTCGAAAGCGATGCGTTGACGGTCAATGACATCTGGCTCCATCTGCTGGGACTCGACCGCGTCGATGTCGAGCCGCTGTACGGCGAGGACTGGCGCCAGCGCGTTCATCCCGAGGACTGGCCACTGGTGGAACGCCAGATCCAGCGCTACCTGCATGGCGAGGAGCCCTACTACGAGGTGGAGTTTCGGATGCGGCATGCCGACGGTCATTGGGTCTGGCTGCTGGCACGAGGCAAGGTAAATGCCCGGGGTCCGGGCGGTGAACCTCTGCGGTTTTCCGGCACGCATCTGGATGTCTCGGCGATCAAGCGCAGCGAGCATGCACGTCTTGACAGTCAGCGGAAATACCGGGCCCTGTTTGATGCCATGAACGATGTGGCCTTGGTCTACCCCTTCGAGGCAGAGGGCTTCGGGAGGTTCGCCGAGGTCAACCAGGAGGCCTGCCGACAACTCGGTTACAGCCGCGAGGAACTGCTGTCCAAGAGGCCGGGTGATTTGTTTGCTGCGGAAATGACCCGGCATTTCGACCAGGTCACCTGGCGTGAGGAATTCCGGTGGCGCGGACACGATCGGATTGAAACCACTTTCGAGCGGGCCGACGGTTGCCACGTGCCCTACGAGATGAGTCTGCGGCTTTTCGACTACGACGGCGAGGCGATGGTCCTGGCCATTGCCCGGGATGTGTCCGACCGGCATCGCTGGGAGGCCGACCTGCTTCGATCGACCGTGGTGTTCGATAGTTCGGACGAAGGGATCGTGGTGACAGACGCCCGCTCACGGATCATTTCGGTCAACCCTGCCTTCGAGCGTGTCACGGGATACAGTCGTGACGAGGTGCTGGGAAAGAATCCCAAGTTGTTGTCATCCGGGCGACATGACCAGCACTTTTACGATGACATGTGGGATGCGTTGCTGACCCGCGGTCGCTGGCAGGGCGAGATATGGAATCGCCGCAAGGATGGCGAGCTCATTCTCGAGTGGCAGACCATCAATGCCGTGCGTGACGCCGACGGTCGGATCGTGAACTACATCAGCGTCTTCTCCGACATCACGCGGGCGAAGCAGTCCGAGGAGGCGATCCGTTTTCTCACTGAGTTCGATCCCCTCACTCATCTGCCCAACTGGTCGCAGTTCACCCGACGATTGAGTGAGATGTTGCCGGAGGCGGGCGAAGCCACCCTCGTGCATCTGGATCTGAATCGATTCAAGTCGGTCAATGACGGCTTTGGTCATGCCACCGGCGATCAGGTGCTCAAGCGTGTCGCCGCAGTGCTGGACGAACGGGTGCGCCCCCCTCATCTGGCAGCCCGGTTCAGTGCTGACGAGTTCGCCGTCCTGCTGAAGGGTGCTGACCAGACGGCAGCGGAAGCGTTCGCTCAATCATTGCTGGAATGGTTGGCCGAGCCTTTCTGGATTAGCAAGACGGAGATGTTCATGACGGCATCGATCGGTATCGCGGTGTCGTCCCAAGCCGAAGGGGACCCGACGGTGCTGATTCGGCAGGCCCAGGCGGCACTCGACCATGCCAAGGCCGATGGCCGTGGCGCCGTGAGGGTTTTCGAGGCGGGCATGGCCGAGTCGCGGCGGGAGGAACTGATCCTGGAAGGGGCGCTCAAGCGCGCGCTGGAAAACCGCGAGTTGATCTGCCACTACCAACCTCAGGTCAACATGGCTACGGGGCAGCTACTGGGCTTGGAAGTGCTGGTGCGCTGGCAGTCGCCCGAGATGGGGTTGATTTCGCCGGGGCGCTTCATTCCCGTTGCCGAGACCACGGGCTTGATCGTTTCCCTGGGTGAATACGTGCTGCGCGAGGCCTGCGAGCAGTACATGGTCTGGTGCGGCCAGGGAATGAAGCCCGGGCGGATGGCCGTGAACGTTTCCGGGCGGCAACTGCGGTCGGGTTCGTTGGTCAGCCTGGTGCAGACGGTGCTCGAGGAGACCGGGATGCCGCCGGAGTGGCTGGAGCTTGAGATCACGGAGACCTATCTGGTGGAGGATCTCGCGGTTCTGCCGATTCTTGGTGACCTCAAGGCCCTGGGAGTGCGTCTTTCAATCGACGATTTCGGCACGGGGCATTCCTCGCTGGCCAGGCTCAAGGAGTTGCCGGTGGACAAGCTGAAGATCGACCAGTCCTTTGTCCGAGACTTGTCCGGCGAGGAGAACGATCAGGCAATCGTGCGGGCGATCATGGCCCTCGGAGGCAGCATGGGGCTGGAGGTGTTGGCGGAGGGAGTGGAAACCCAGTCCCAGTGCCGTTTCCTGCAGTCGCTCGGCTGCCATATGGCTCAGGGCTACCTGTTCAGCCGACCGTTGCCTGCCAGCGACGTGCCCCTGCAAGACGGGTTTGAGGGCTGCGCCCCGTCCTCTTAGCGGGTCTGATTCGATCATCCGAATACAAAAAAGACGGCCCGCCGACTGAGAAGCTCGGCGGGCCGTCTTTGTGGGCGGTGGGCGCCCGTCAGGTAGACCTATTGTTTAGCGCGGGCCACCACCCATGCCGGCACCGGAGCCCACGCTGGCACCAGGGCCGCCCATGCCGCCGCTCAGGCCACCAGTGGTCGGCGAGCCACCCAGCTTGCCGTAGGCATCTTGCACCATCACGCCGAGCATTTCGTCCTCTCCGGGCGTGTCGACACTCTGCTCGAGGTTCTCGTCGTGGTACTGCATCAGGAGATCGTCCTCCGGCGTGGCCCAGGGGTTGGCATGCCCCGCATGGACTGCGCCACTGACGAGAAGGGCAAGCAGTGCCGAGGAAAGGGTGATTGATCGCATGGCGAAACCTCGCTGTTCTGGTCGATAAGGCCCGGCTGATCCGCCGAACGGCACCTTGTGACACATAAGCTCAGACGATAGTTCCATAAGTGAAAATTGTGTCTGGCTGGGACCGCCGCTTCGGCCGCCAACACGGGACAAATCTCGGCAGTGACGATGTGGTCGGCCAGCCGGGCATCGGGACTGCAGGGGCAAGACTGTCTTCGAAGCACCTGAAGAGCCGGGGGCTCGACGGGTATTCCAACGGTTATTCGATGACCTGGCCGTTGGGATCCGGCACTTGGCGGCAGTCTCGCTTGTCGCCATCGACCTCGAAAGTGCCTTGCTGCCCCTTGCCCCAGAAAATGACGTTACCGCCTTCGTTCTCGTAACGGGAGCCCGAGGCCGACCTGGTCTTGTGCATGAGCACGGTCTGGTCACCGTGGGTCAGGCGGATCTGCCCGCGGCGCAGGACATCGAAGGCGATGGTCTGGCCACCGCAGTCGAAGTGATAGTTCCGAGTGATCGGCTTGAGCATAACGGCGAGATTGCGTCCGTCCGGCCCCTTGAGCAGCAGGCGCCTGCCGTCGCGCTGCCAGTTGGTGGTGTGCCGCAGGACCTCGAGGAAGGCCGCCTCCTGCTTCATCTTGAGATCCGAGCAGGCCTTGCGGGTGAGGACGGTCTCCTGGTAGCCATCTGCGCCGAGCGACCGGCGGTAGGTATTGCATCCGGCCAACCCGCTGAGGTTCCCCTCCGCATCAACGACTAGGTCGGTGATGGTCGGATCGATGGATTCCAGGGTGGCGATGTTCGCCAAGCGCCAGTGGCTGTCCGCCGGGGGTGTGTCAGCGGCCATCGTTGCCGGCGAAGCCAGGCCGAGCATGAGTCCGGCTGCCAGGCAGGCGGCCGTGGCGCGGCGGAAGGGCGGGGTCTTTGCTGTGATCGCGTTGTCCATCGGTTTGATGCTCCCTGTGATGGTCGGTGATTCGTGTGATGTGGGCCAGCGGCCAGTTATTCAGCCTTGTCTTGCCTTGATGAAGTCTTCGAGTGCCCGGGCGGTCTCCGATGGGAGTTGGCGCTGCAGGTCCGGATGGAGGTGACGGCCGGAGTCGGAGGTGATCGGTTGTGTCCAGGTCGGCTGGGTCATGGAGCGTGGCCGTCCCAAATGGTCCACCTGGAACGCATCCGGGCTGTTCTCGGCGCGCAGGATCAGGGCCGGTGGGGCATCGTGAATCTCGATCACCGTCCCCCGGTCGTCGCCGATCCAGATTTCCCGACCGATCAGGGGTTCGAGCAGTTGGAGGATGGTGTTCATGCGATTCCCAAAGGGCAAGGCGAGAAGACTCGCGGAAATGTAAGCTAGGCTCTGAAATCCGGCGCGCGGACCGGTGCCGGCCGGTGATTCAGCAGATTTCGAGGATGGTAGCAGGAGCAATGCCCGATGCGTTTCGACCTATTGGCCAATGAGACACTTTACCGGGGGTTTTTCTCCCTGCAGCGGTATCGATTGCGCTTCGAGCATTTCGACGGTAGCTGGTCGGAACCGATCGAACGCGAGATATTCGAGCGAGGTCATGCCGTTGCCGTGTTGCCGTTCGATGCCGATCGCGGCGAGGTAGTGTTGATTGAGCAATTCCGGCCTGGCGCGCTGGATGCGCCCAGCGGCCCTTGGCTATCCGAGATCGTCGCCGGGATGATCGAGCCGGGGGAGGCCGCCGAGGACGTGGCTCGACGCGAATCTCAGGAGGAAGCCGGTCTCGCCATCGACCAGCTTTATCCCCTCACCCGCTTCTGGGTCAGTCCCGGGGGGAGTACCGAGAGCATCTACGTGTTTCTTGCCCGACTGGACACGGGCGGCATCCAGCGGGATGCCGACGGCGTGGTCGAGGGCCGGTTTGGACTGGACGACGAGCACGAGGACATCCGCGTGCGGGTGGTGCCGATCGAGCAGGCGGTCGCCGACGTGGAGGCCGGGCGCATCGTGGCCGCCGCCCCGGTCATCGCCCTGTTGTGGCTCGACCGCTTGCGGATGCAGGGCAAGCTTTGATGCGCCGGTGCCTCGGTTGGGAAGGCGGGCGCGGTCCGACCGCGGGGATTTGATAGAATCCCGCCACTTCGCTTTAACCATCCCCGCGGTGCGCAGTCGCCGCGGGTCGGGCGACCAGCCCGCACCAGAACCGAATCCATGATTACAAGCCGTTGAGGGTCACCCATGCTTGAAGCCTATCGTGAACACAAGGCCGACCGCGCCGAGCAGGACATTCCGCCGCTGGCACTGAATGCCGAGCAGACCGCCGAGCTGATCGATCTGATCAAGAACCCGCCTGCCGACACCGACGGCGACGAGCTGCGTTACCTGCTCTCCCAGCGTGTTCCGCCGGGCGTGGACAAGGCCGCCTACGTCAAGGCCGCCTTCCTCGCCGACCTGGCCAAGGGCACGGTCAGCTCACCGCTGCTGGGTCGCGCCGACGCGGTCGAGCTGCTGGGTACCATGATGGGTGGCTACAACGTCGATCCCCTGATCGAGCTGCTCGATGACGAGGACGTCGGCGAGGATGCCGTCCAGGCGCTGTCCAAGCTGGTAATGGTCTACGACGCCTTCCGCGACGTGGAAGACAAGCACCGCGAGGGCAGTGCCAATGCCGGTCGCGTGCTCGAGTCCTGGGCCAACGCCGAGTGGTTCAAGGCCAAGCCGGCACTGGAAGAGGAAATCGAGGTGGTGGTGTTCAAGGTCCCCGGTGAGACCAACACCGACGACCTGTCCCCCGCGCAGGAGGCCTGGAGCCGTCCGGACATTCCGCTGCACGCCCTCTCGATGTTGCAGTCGAAGATGCCCGATGCCTTCGCGACCATCAAGACACTCAAGGAAACCGGCCACAAGATCGCCTACGTGGGCGACGTGGTGGGTACCGGTTCCTCGCGCAAGTCGGCGATCAATTCGGTGCAGTGGCACATTGGCCGCGACATTCCGCACGTACCCAACAAGCGCACCGGCGGTGTGGTCCTGGGTGGCAAGATCGCGCCGATCTTCTTCAACACCGCCGAGGATTCCGGCGCGCTGCCGATCGAGTGCGACGTCGATTCAATGGAAACCGGCGACGTGCTCACCATCCGTCCGTTCAAAGGGGAGATCCTCAAGAACGGCGAGGTGATCACCACCTTCAACATGCGCCCGAGCACGCTCTCCGACGAGGTGCGTGCCGGTGGCCGCATCCCGTTGATCGTTGGTCGTGGCCTGACGGGCAAGGCCCGCGAGTCGTTGGGCATGGGAGTTTCCGACCAATTCCTGCGCGCCGAGCAGCCGGAAGACACGGGCAAGGGCTTCACTCTGGCGCAGAAGATGGTCGGGCGTGCCTGTGGCGTCGAGGGCGTGCGTCCCGGCACGTACTGTGAGCCGAAGATGGCCACGGTGGGCAGCCAGGACACCACCGGCGCGATGACCCGCGACGAACTCAAGGAACTGGCCTGCCTGGGTTTCTCCGCCGATCTGGTGATGCAGTCCTTCTGTCACACCGCCGCCTATCCGCGGCCGGTGGACGTGGCGCTGCAGCACGAGCTGCCGGAATTCATCTCCAACCGCGGCGGGGTCTCCCTGCGCGCCGGTGACGGGGTCATCCACTCCTGGCTCAACCGCATGATCCTGCCGGATACGGTGGGCACCGGCGGCGATTCGCACACCCGCTTCCCGTTGGGCATTTCCTTTCCGGCCGGCTCGGGCCTGGTGGCCTTCGCCGCCGCCCTGGGCGTGATGCCGTTGGATATGCCGGAATCCGTGCTGGTGCGTTTCAAGGGCGAGATGCAGCCCGGCGTCACCCTGCGCGATCTGGTCAACGCGATTCCCTACAAGGCGATCCAGAACGGTCAGTTGACCGTGGAGAAGAAGGGCAAGCAGAACGTCTTCAACGGCCGGGTGCTCGAGATCGAGGGGCTGCCGGATCTCAAGGTCGAGCAGGCCTTCGAGTTCGCCGATGCCTCGGCCGAGCGGTCGGCCAACGGTTGTACCGTTCACCTCGGTGCCGAGCCGATCAAGGAATTCCTCAAGAGCAACATCACCTTGCTCGAGTGGATGATCAGCCAGGGTTACGAGGACAAGCGCACGCTCGGACGCCGCATCGAGGCGATGGAGAAGTGGCTGGAGAACCCCGAGTTGCTCCAGCCGGATCCCGATGCCGAGTACGCCGAGGTGATCGAGATCGATCTCAACGAGATTACCGAACCGCTGCTGGCCTGCCCGAACGACCCGGACGACATCAAGCCGCTCTCCGAGGTGGCCGGTGACCCGGTCCAGGAGGTGTTCATCGGTTCGTGCATGACCAACATCGGTCATTACCGCGCCGCGGGCAAGGTACTCGAATCCAGCGGCGCTTCGGTGCCCACCCGTCTGTGGATCGCTCCCCCGACCCGTATGGACCAGCACCAGCTCTCCGAGGAGGGTTATTACAACATCTTCGGCCGGGCGGGCGCCCGTATCGAGATGGCCGGTTGCTCGTTGTGCATGGGTAACCAGGCACGTGTTGCCGACGGCGCTACCGTAATGTCCACCTCGACGCGCAACTTTCCCAATCGCATGGGCAAAGATGCGCGCGTCTACCTGGGCTCGGCGGAGCTCTCCGCGGTGACGGCGATCATGGGCAAGTTGCCGACGGTCGAGGAGTACCAGCAGCAGGTCGCCCATCTGGCGACCATGTCGGCCGACATTTATCGTTATCTCAACTTCAACGAGATCGAGGAATACCAGAAGGGAGCCACCCAGGGGCTGCAGATGCTCAAGGACATTCCCGTGGTCACTGCCTGATAATGCTGCCAGGCGGCGAGCAAGGCGCTCGTCCAGCCAGGCCTTTCATCATGCCGGGCAAGGGGGCGCTGGTTGCGGTCATCTCTTGCCCGGTTTCTTTTTTGTCGACACGGTTGTGCGCACCGTGACGGCCCGTCGCCCGAGTAGTCGTGAACGCCAACAAGCTGCACTTTGACCCCAGAATCGCCCAGATCATCCCGCCGGGACGGGGGTGCTCACCTGCGCGCCGCAGACACCCTTGTACGAGGTGGCCGAGCGCATGCGGGATGCGGCGGTCAGCTCGATCGTGGTTGTCGATGACGGTGAGCCGGTGGGCATCTGGACGGAGCACGATGCCCTGAGGGTCGACCTGGGCTCCCGGCACATTCATGAGCGGCCCGTCGCCGAAGTGATGAGTTCGCCCGTGCAGGGAATTGCCGCGGATGCTCACCTCACCGACGCGGCACATCGATTCCGTGATCAGCACATTCGGCACTTGTTGGTGACCGATCCGGCAAGCAAGGCGCCGCTTGGCATCATCTCGCTGACCGATGTGGTGCTTAACCAGGGGATCGAGAATTACCTGCATTTTCGGACGGTGGGCACCCTGGTCGGGAATGATAACGCCCGGGCCGACGAGTCCGAGCCGTTGAGCCAAGTGGCGGCGCGGATGCGCGAGGCGTGCGTGGATGCCGTGCTGATCGCGCTGGACGACGGGGGCAACGGCATTTTGACCGAGCGCGACCTGATCGGCCTGATCGCCCGCCGGGCGGACGATCTGGCCGTAGGCAAGGTCTGCACGCGCGCCCTTTACACGGTCCCGGCGGAGGCGAGCCTCTATCACGTGCGCAACATGATGAACGATCGTGGTGTGCGCCACATCGGCGTCGAACGTGATGGCAAGGTCGAGGGGCTGGTAAGTTTTGCCGACCTGCTCTCGGGCATCGAGTTGGCCTATGTTGACGAGCTTCGATCGGCGCTCGAGGCGCGCGACAGTGCCTTGGCCTCTTCGCAACGCAACCTGCAACTGGCGGAAAAGGTGATCGAGACCTCGCTCGAGGGGATCATGATCACCGATGCCTCCGGGCGGATCATGCGGGTCAATCCGGGCTTCACGAAGTTGACCGGCTACACCGCCGACGAGGTGATAGGCGAATCGCCGGCCGTGCTCCAATCGGGTCGTCACGACAAGGCCTTTTACGATCGAATGTGGTCGACGCTGTCCCGTGAGGGGCAGTGGCGGGGCGAGATTTGGAACCGACGCAAGAACGGCGAGATCTACCCCGAACTGCTCACCATCACGGCGATCACCGAGGAAAATGGCGAGATCAGTCACTATGCGGCCTTGTTCTCCGACATTTCCGAACTCAAGGAAAATGAACGTCAGATTCGTCACCTGGCTTACTACGATCCCCTGACCGGACTGCCCAACCGGCGCCTGTTCTATGACCGTCTTTCCATGGCGGTAGCCCATGCCCACCGCGGTCGGGGCAGGCTCGCCGTGCTGTTTGTCGACCTGGACCACTTCAAGACCATCAATGACACGCTGGGGCACGCCGTGGGCGACCAGTTGCTCGAGGCAGTGGCCGGCAAGCTCAAGGGGTGCCTGCGCGAGGACGATTCGGTGGCGCGCACCGGCGGGGACGAGTTCCTGGTGCTCTTGCCGGATGTGGAGGACTTCGAGCCGGTGGCCGATGTCGCCCGACGTGTGATCGACAGCGTGGCCGAACCGGTTTTCCTGCAGGGGCGCGAGCTGGTGGTCGGTTGCAGTATCGGTATCGCGTTCTATCCCGAGGACGGCATGGATGAAGAGCAACTGATCAAGCATGCCGACATCGCCATGTACCGTGCCAAGCAGCGCGGGCGCAATACCTACAGCCTGTTCACCCCGGCCATGAACCGCGCGGCGCAGCGCCGGCTGGATCTGGAAACCGGGTTGCGCGCGGCGATCGAGCAGCAACAACTCTCCCTGCACTATCAGCCCCTGGTGGATGCGGGGACCGGCGCGTTGCGGGGGGCGAAGCCCTGCTGCGCTGGGAGCATCCCGTGTGGGGATGGATGCGGCCGGACGAATTCATTCCGCTGGCTGAGGAAACTGGCCTGATCCTGCCCATCGGCGACCAGGTCATCGCGCAGGTGGTCGATCAGGCTGCCGCATGGGGCGGGAAGATCAAGCTGTCGATCAACCTCTCCACGCGGCAGTTTGGTGACCCGACCTTGGCCGAACGCCTGATGTCCAGCGCCCAGGCAGCCGGAATATCGGGCGAGGCGCTGGGACTGGAGATCACCGAAACCACGCTGATGACGGATTTCGACGTGCATGTCGCGGCAATGGAGCGTCTGGGCACCCAAGGGGTGCGCTTTTCCATCGATGATTTCGGCACGGGGTATTCCTCGCTCGCCTATCTCAGGCGTATTCCGCTCGACTGTCTCAAGATCGACCGCAGTTTCACCGCTGAAATACTCGAGAGCGAAGATGCCCGCTCGATCGTCTCGGCCACCATCGCCATGGCCCACAGCCTGCGCCTAGGGGTGGTCGCCGAGGGGGTGGAAACGGCGCAACAGGCCCAATTGCTTCGCGAGATGAAGGCCGACACCTTGCAAGGGTTTTACTTCGGGCGGCCCGTCTCCGCCGCCGACTTCGCCGCCACCTTTCTGCCATAGCTTATGACGCGCCGTTCTGGTCGCTAACAAGTTGAAAAACATTGCACTGCATCCTAAGTTCCTCTCATGTCTCGTCCGGGTGGCGCTCGCTCGTCCCTGTCATGGAACGGCAGCAGGTGGCGACCGTAAGGCCCATGCCGGACCGACAGGTTTTGTGAAAACTTTGAGGCAAGGCGGTTATGGCCAAGAAGATGCACATGGACGCCAATCTGGCGGAAACCCCGATTTCGTCGGCGGAATCTTCCCTGGGCCGACTGCTTGCGCGCGCCGACATCGAGCTGAACGGCGACCGACCCTGGGACATCCAAGTACGGGACCCGCGTGCCATCGACAGGATAATCGGCTGGGGGAATCTCGGCCTCGGGGAGTCCTTCATGGCCGGCTGGGTGGAAGTCGAGCGCGTTGACGAGTTCATCGATCGCGTGCTGCGGGCGGGGCTGGAGAAGACGGTCGGCCGCTCGCCGCGCCTTTGGTGGCACGCCTTGATGGCTCGAGTGTGCAACCACCAGACCAAGTCGCGCTGCTGGGAGGTCGGCCAATGCCATTACGACCTCGGCAAGGGCTTCTACCGCGACATGCTCGATCCGCGCATGACCTACACCTGCGGATTCTGGGGGGAGGGCGCCAAGACCCTGACCGAGGCCCAGGAGCACAAGCTCGACCTCATCTGCCGTAAGCTCGACCTCAAGCCGGGGCAGCGGGTGCTGGACATCGGTTGTGGTTGGGGGAGTTTCATGACCTACGCCGCCGAGAACTACGGCGTGGAGTGCGTCGGTCTGACCATCTCCAAGGAGCAGACCGCCTACGGGCAGCAACTCGCCGGAGATCTGCCGGTCGAGTTCCGTTTGATGGATTACCGCGATATCGACGAGCCGTTCGATCACATTGTCTCGGTCGGCATGTTCGAGCATGTCGGTCGTCACAACTACGATGATTACATGGAGGTTGCCCGTCGTTGCCTCAAACCGGGTGGGCTCTTTCTATTGCACACCATCGGTTCCGATCACGAGGGATCGCCACCCGACCCCTGGATCAGCAAGTACATTTTCCCCAACGGCGAACTGCCGGCCATGCAGCAGGTGCTCGATGCGGCGGAGGGCCGATTTGTCGTCGAGGACGTCCACAACTTCGGCGCCGACTACGATCGAACGCTGATGGCTTGGTACCAAAATTTCGAGCGGGCCTGGCCGCAGTGGCGCGAACAGTATGGCGAGATGTTCGGGCGCATGTGGAAGTACTACCTGCAATCCTGCGCGGGCGCGTTTCGGGCCCGAAAAATTCAGGTATGGCAGTTCGTGTTGTCGCCGACCGGCATTCGCGGCGGTTACCGTCGGCCGTCCTGAGGTCCGCGGTGCCCGGACTGGTCCAAAGTCGGGTTGTCGTCTGATCCCGAGTACGCAGGGCAGACTCTGTCCACTACCTGCGGCGGTGAGTTTCAGGGCCGCAAAAACGGCGTGTCCCGTTTCAGAGTTTTCCCAAGCCGGCCAGCACCACCATCGTGAGCAATAGCCCCAACCCCAGGCTGATCAGGATCGCCAGGTCCCGCCAATAGCGCCAGTCCTCACGAGGGTGTCTCGAGAACGACCACCCGCCGCGAGGGGACGCCGTGGGGGCGGATTTCTTACCCCGTCCCCGTCCTCGTAGCGCTAACACCACGAACACCACTAGGAGCAATGCGACGATCAGCAGGTCCATGCGGTCTCACCGACGGATGTGGTCTTCATGATACCCCGCCCAGATCTTCGAGACGCACCCGGTAGGCCTCTTCCAGCGAGGTGATCCCGGCCCGCGCCATTTCTAGGGCATGGCGGGTGAGGGTGCGCATGCCGTTTTTTACCGCCAGTGCACGTAATTCCTCGGTGGTAATGCCCCGCGCGATCTGATTGCTCATCCCGCTGTCGACCACGATTAACTCGTAGGCCATGGTTCGGCCGACGAAACCGGTCTGATCGCAGTGATCGCAGCCGGTCGAATGCCAGAAGGTTTCGTCTTTATCGACGGCCAAGGCTTCTCGAACCAGCGTGTCTGGTTGATGACGGTGCTTGCAGTGCGAGCAGAGGATGCGCACCAGGCGTTGGGCGAGCACCGCCATTACCGTCGAACTGACCAGGTAGGGGGCAACGCCCATGTCGACCAGGCGGGTTACCGCGCTGGGGGCGTCATTGGTATGCAGGGTGGAGAACACCAGGTGGCCGGTGAGCGCGGCCTTGACCCCGCTTTCCGCGGTTTCCAGGTCCCGCATCTCACCGATCATGATCACGTCCGGATCGTGGCGCAGGATATTGCGCAGCGCCCGGCCGAAGGTATAGCCGATGCCGGCATGCACCTGGACTTGGTCGATGCCGTCCATGTCGTATTCCACCGGGTCCTCGACGGTGATTATGTGCGGGTCGGCGGCCTTCACCTCCTGAAGCAGCGAGTAGAGCGTGGTGGTCTTGCCCGAGCCGGTCGGGCCCGTCACCAGAATCATGCCTTGGGCACGGGCGATGAGGTTGCGGATGGTGCGCTCGTCCTGCTTGGAAAAACCGAGCTGGCCGAGCGGCTTGAGTCCCATCTCCTTGTTCAGGATGCGGATCACTACGCTCTCGCCGTTGGAGGTGGGCATCACGGAAATGCGCAGGTCCACTTCCTGTTTGCCCATGTGTACCCGAGCGTGCCCATCCTGCGGGAGGCGATGTTCGGCGATGTTCATCCGGCCCAGGATCTTGATGCGTGCCACTACCGCCTGTAGCTGCGCCTTCTCGATCGAGCGAATGGTTTGCAAAGCCCCGTCGAGGCGAAAGCGTACCGTGACATTCTCGCGTCGAGGCAAAAAGTGGATGTCCGAGGCCCCGCGGCTGATCGCCTGCATCAGCAGGGTGTTGACCAGTCGCACTACCGGGGCGCTGCTGGCCTGGTTTTCGATCTCCGGCTCGCGCTCTTGCTGAAGATGTTCATCTTCGGCCCTCAGGTAGTGTGCTGGGGCTTCCGTTCCCTCCTCGACGTGATAGGCGTGGTTGATCGCGATGGTGATTTGGTGCGGCGAGGCGAGTACCGGCTCGATGCCCAGGCCGGTATAGAAGCGCAGGATCGACAGCAGCTCTTGGTCAGTGGGCTTGGCACAGGCGACCACCAGCACCGAGTTCCGCCTTGCCAGTGGCAGGACGTTCAGCCGCAGGGCCATTTCGTAGGGAATCAAGTGCGCCACTTGCGCTGGGGGGATAAAGCCGCCCAGGTTGACTTGTGGGATGCCCAACTGAGAACACAGCGCCTCTTCGAGTTGCCCACTCGTGATGACCTTTTTCTCGACCAGCCAGTCGCCCAGATGCATGGCCGGATGGTGCTTGAGTGCCTCCAGAGCCTGCTCGAGTTGTTCGCGGCTGATAGTTCCCCGTTGGATCAACACTGCGCCCAGTCGCTGGACGCGGGCCGTGCGGGCATCGTGCAGGGCGTGATTGATGTCCGCCTCGCTGCCGATCCGGGTGACCCGCGCGGGGTGTGCTGTCTCGGTCATCCTCTCCGTCTCCATTCGTTCGCTGTCGTTCGGCGCTACCGTCAATCATCGCATAAGGCCCGCTGCTTCCAGAGCCGGCCGGCGTGTTAGTCTGCCTTGCACGCCACACCCTGCCGCCTGCTCCGACGACTCATGACCCATCAAGATCCACCATTCTGGCGCAGCAAGCGCTTGAGCGACATGACCGCCGCCGAGTGGGAATCCCTTTGCGACGGCTGTGCCAAGTGCTGTCTGGAAAAGGTGGAAGACGAGAGCGGCGATGTGTACTACACGGATATCGCCTGCCATCTGCTGGATGCCGGCACCTGCCAGTGCAATGACTATCTCAATCGGCAGACCCGGGTGCCCGGATGCGTCTGGCTCAAGCCCGAAGATCTCGACGATTTCGATTGGCTTCCCGCCACCTGCGCGTATCGGCGCATCGCCGAGGGCCGTGACTTGCCGTCCTGGCACCCGCTGATCACCGGCAACCCCCTGAGTACGGTGGCCAGCGGCTATTCGGTCCGCGGGCGGGCCGTCATCGCCACCCCCGATTCAGAAGGCGAAATCGACTGGGAGGCCCATGTGGTCGACTGGCCGCTGGAAGAGAGCGAGTAGGCGGTCAACGCAGCAGGGTGACCCTGGCAATGCCCGGCTTGCTGCAGGCAAGAGCGCGGCATCGGTCGCCCCGTTACCCGAAATGATTGACCGGCACGCCCTGCCATAGGCCCCGGGTCCGCCAATCACGCTTGGGCGATTAGCGTTTGAGCTTGTCTCTCAGGCAATCCATCAACGAGCTCTCGTCGGGCGGTTGTCCGTTCTGCTGGGCCTGCCACAGGGCTTCGCCCAGGCAATCGATCATTTCGTGTTCGGCATCCAGCGGATCACCCTGTTTCAATTGCAGTTCGCCGAACACCTGGCGGATGCCCGGCGGTCGGTCGGTCTGAACCATTTCGCGCAACGACAGGTGCATGCTCATGTGCAGGAACGGGTTGCTCACGCCCATTTCCGGCGGCCAGTCGGCCTCCAGGGCAAACTCGGGCTGGTCGAGGATAGAGTGATATTCCGGATGGTCGCGGATGACATCGAAGAGCATCTGCTCGATCGGGGTGAGGGTCTCGCCCTTCTTGCCTTTGGTCCAGGTGTCGATGAAGGGCTGGCGCATTTTGCGGCGGTCGCTGGAATACATGGGCAGATCTCGTGTCAAGGATTGTCGGTGGCGTAGCGGGCAATCAGTTCGGGGCTGCATTCCTCGGTCTTGTCGCGGAAATCGCAAAGATCGCAGACGATGCAGGCGCCGCAGTCAGGCTTGCGGGCCTTGCAGACATAGCGCCCGTGAAGGATCAGCCAATGATGGGCGTCGAGGCGATACTCGCGCGGGATTACCTTGAGCAGCCGATCTTCCACGGCGCGCACCGTCTTGCCCCGGGCCAGGCCGGTGCGGTTGGCCACGCGAAAAATATGAGTGTCCACGGCCATGGTGGGCTGGCGAAACACGGTGTTCAACACCACGTTGGCCGTCTTGCGGCCCACGCCGGGCAGGTCCTCGAGTGCGTCGCGATCGGCGGGCACTTCGCCCCCATGTTTCTCGATCAATTGGCGGCACAGCGCGTAGACATTTCGCGCCTTGTTCTTGTAGAGCCCAATGGTGCGGATGGAGTCCGTCAACTCGTCGGGGCCCAGGTCGAGGATCGCCTGCGGCGTGTTGGCCCGCGCGAACAACGGGCGAGTCGCCTTGTTCACCCCCACATCGGTGGCCTGGGCGGAGAGCACCACGGCCACCAGCAACTCGAAGGGACTCTCGTAGGCCAGTTCGGTAGTCGGCTCCGGTCGTTGGCGGGCCAAACGGGCGAACATCTCGCGACGCGTGCGGGGATTCATGCAGGTGGCAATCCGAAATTCAGGTCAATGGCGCATGATAAACTCCGCAGCCTCGTCAAAGAACCGGCCAAAGAACCGGTCAAAGAATCAGGCGCCCATTGGGGGCGCCAAACAGAGGATATGCAGACCGTGAACAAGCAACTGGGAATCATCGGGGCGATCTGGGGCGTGCTGGGCCTATCCGCGCTGCTTCTCTGGGCCATTTACCGATTGTCCTTTTACGCGCTGGAGGCCTGGAGCGTGCCCTGGGCCTGGTGGCACTGGGCGTTCTTTGCCGTGTGGATGGTGTTCATGATCTACAGCGAAGGCTACAAGGGCTTCCAGAAGGGCTTCTCGCCGCGGGTGGTGGCGCGGGCGGTGCATCTGTCGCGCCATCCGGTTGGTTGGCACGTGGCGCTGGCGCCTTTGTATTGCATGGGCTTCATCCACGCCACCAAGAAGCGTCGCATCGTCGCCTTCTCCGTGACCGGCGGGGTATTGGCGCTGGTGCTTCTGGTTGGTCTGCTGCCGCAGCCCTGGCACGGCATTGTCGATTTTGGCGTGGTCGCCGGCCTGTTCTACGGGGTGGTCGCGATCATCGCCTTCGCCCTGCGGGCCATCAGCGGTCGTCCGATCGATTCGCCTACCGACGTGCCCATAGCGTCAGGGCAGGCGGGCTGAGATGCCAGAGCGTCCTCCTGAACGGCAACGACTGAACCGCGTGGTGACCCGAAGCGGGGACCGCGGGCAGACAGGGCTGGCGGACGGTCAGCGTTTGGCCAAGGTGGCCCCGGCGATCGATTTGCTGGGCGAGCTCGATGAACTCAATGCCCGCCTGGGTATGCTCTCGGTGACCCTGACGGCCGAAGGCAATGACACGGCACTGGCATTCGTTCGCGAGCAGCAGCAGGCGATCTTCGATCTGGGAGGGTTGGTCGCCATGGGCAAGATGGCCGAGGCCTCACAGTTGCCCGACCTGGCGCGCCTGGAAGGCTGGATCGAGACCTGCAATGAGGATTTGCCGCCGCTCAAGGAGTTCATTCTCCCGGGCGGGACGGCGGCCATGGCACAAGCCCACTTGGCACGCACCGCGACTCGCCGGGCCGAACGGCTGGCCTGGGCCTGGTCCAAGCCGGTCGATAGTGAGCAGCCTGGTTCGGGCGATCTGAGCGAGGCACTTGCCACCTACCTCAACCGCCTCTCCGATGCGTGGTTCGTGTTTGCCCGGTCGCTGGACCCGGCAGGGCAGCATACGGTTTATTGGCGGGGTGCGTCCGCGGATGCCGCCGGAGATGATTCTTCGCCCTGATAGGCCGGAGATGATTCTGCGCCCTGATAGGGGGTATAGAAGCGGGTCGCCTCCAGGTCGCCCTCCAGTTGATCGCGGACTTCTGCAAACCGTGCGAGTGCGGGAATTTTCTCGAGCAGCGCCGGTGACAAGGTTGGCATTTCTCCCTCGAGGGCCGTCTCGATGTCGGCGAGGGTAACGGCGCTTCCCGGGCGTGCCGGCAGGAAGCCCATTCGGCTGTCTTGCTCCGTGGACCTCAGCAGCTCGCCGTCGAGGAGTTTTTCCAGTAGCGAGTCGATCCATACGTTCTCCAGACCCGGTTCTTTCTGCACGCGCAGGGCGAGTTCGTCCCGGTCCGGCGGCAGTGCCCCTCGCTCGAAAGCCGATTCGACCGTGTCAAAAAGCACGATGCCTGCCGCCAGTCGAATGGCTGGGTGAACGGCACGCGGCCGGCCCAATATCAGACGATCGCTGTATTGCCACGCATAGCTGATGCCCGCGCCTACCAGTACGATCATCCAGGCGATCTGCAACCAGACCATGAACAGCACGAGTGAGGCGAAAGCCGAGTAGATCGCGGTCAGATTGGTCGATCCGGCGATCAGGCCGCCGAAGAGATAGCCAAATAGGTTCCAGAGAATGGCAGCGACTAATCCACCGACCAAGGCGGCGCTGAACTTGACGCGGGTGTTGGGGATGAAGATGTACAAGAAGGCGAAGACGGCGGTCCAGATCAACAGGGGCAGCAAGTAGCCCAGCATATTGAAAAGCGTGCCGATCAGAGTCATTTCGGTGACGTCGCGGATTATGGGGGCACCGAAAAGCCCGGCGGTCAGGCTGCTGGCAGCGATTACCAGAACCGGCCCTACCAGAAGCACTGATAGGTAGTTGGAAAAACGGGAAGAGAGACTGCGGAGTTGGTGGACATGCCAGATGCGATTGAAGACCCGCTCGATCCTCTGCATCAGAGCGACTACGGTAAAGAAGAGTAGCGCCACCCCCACCGCCCCGAGAACGCCTACGCGGAGGTTCTGGACGAACTCGAGAAGGCGAGCAGTCAGTTCGTCGGCCGCATCTCCCAGTGGCGCCATCAGCGAGAGCAGGAATGGTTCGATCACCGCGGCCGAGCCAAACGCCTTGAGCACCGAGAAGGTCACTGCCAAGAGCGGCACCAGGGAGAGTAGGGTGGTGTAAGACAGGCTCATGGCATTGAGCTGCAGGTCACCCCGAGATGCCGAGGACAAGACGCTGAGTACCGCGCGGATTAGACGCTGGACCACATGAGCGGCCTGGTTGAAAGGCTCTTGGCCCCACACCCAGTCCTTGGCGTTTGTGAACCATTCCTTGCTGGTCTTGAGCCACTGTTTGGGGCGAATCGGCGGCATGACAGGATTGATCCCTGAGGGTGAATGGTGGGCTGTATCGTCACGCGGCAATGGCGTGCTGCGTTATCATGTCGCTCCGGTTTTCCCGGGCGCGTTCGAGTATCTTTTCGGCTTGTCCGGTCAGCCTTAGCGAAGGAGCTTAGCACCAGATGGAAACCACACAGACGATGACCGAGCCCACGGAAGTGCCAGTGGTTCTGGCGATCGCGGGACATGACCCCAGCGGAGGGGCCGGGATACACGCCGACATCGAGGCGATTGTGAGCCAGGGCGTCCATCCGGCAACCGCCATTACCGCGTTGACCGTGCAAGACACTGTCGATGTCCAGCGGTTCGTGCCCACTGAGCCGAAACTGTTGATCGAGCAGGCGCTCATAGTGCTGCGCGACATGCCGGTCGGCGCAATCAAGATCGGCATGCTCGGCACCGTCGAACTGGTCGAGGCAGTCGCGACCATCTTGTCGCGCTACCCGGACATCCCGGTGGTGCTCGACCCGGTGCTGGTCGCCGGCGGCGGCGGATCGTTGGCCGAAAATGCCGTGGCAGCCGCCATTGTCGAACATCTGTTCCCGCGGGCGACCATCGTGACGCCCAACTCCCACGAGGCGCGGGTGCTGGCCCCGGATGCCGCTGACCTCCAGGAACGTGGCACCGTCCTCGCTTCGCTTGGGAGCGAGTATGTCCTGGTGAAAGGGGGCGACGAGCCGGGCGATAAGGTCGAGAACTGGCTGTTTGGCGTCGAGCCGCCGCGCCGATTCGTGTACGAGCGCTTGAGCGGTGCCTATCACGGTTCAGGCTGCACCCTGTCCTCGGCGATTGCCGGGCTGATCGCGCAGGGCAGCGAGCCGGTCAATGCCGTCCACGAGGGGCTGGAATACACCCATCAGACCTTGATGCATGCCGCGGCTATCGGCCGAGGGCAATTGATCCCGCACCGTTTGTTCTGGGCGGATGATGAAAACGGCACCGACATGAGTGACGAGCCGCCGGGCTCGTCCCGCGTTCACTGAGAAAACACTGACGACCCCATGCAGACTGTTCGACCCAGCACGGATTTGATGCTCCGCCAACTCGATCGCATCGCCTTGGAAATGCAGCAGGCCGGGCTGTGGTCCGACCAGCGACCCAGCAGTCAGGCACTGAACAGCCCCCACCCGTTCTGCTTCGACACGCTGGCGTTCGAAGAATGGCTGCAGTGGAAATTCCTGCCGCAGATGCGTGACCTGTTGCAGCAGTTTGGCACCCCACCTGAAAACTGCTCGATGGCACCGTTGGCCGAGCACCAGTTTGCCGAATTGGAGACGGAAACCGAGCGGCTGCTGGCGGAGATCGCCCAATTTGATGCATTGGCCTGGCATTTCTTTAACGCCCGCTAGCGTCGGGCCGATGGACAAGAACGCAATGACCGATTCGACCCGCAATCCCGATCCGAACTGGTCGCTCGAGACCCGCGCCATACGGGTCGGCCACCACCAGACGCCCGAGCACGAGCACGGCGAGCCGATCTTCACGACCTCGAGCTTCACCTTCGACTCCGCCGAGCAGGCGGCGGCGCGGTTTGCCGGTGACGAGCCGGGCAATATCTACGCCCGCTTCACCAATCCGACCACCCGTATCTTCGAAGAGCGCCTGGCGGCCATGGAGGGCGGCGAGGACTGTGTCGCCACTGCATCGGGCATGGCCGCGATCCTGTCGACCTGCATGGCGCTGTGCGAGGCCGGGGACGAGGTGGTGGTCGCTCGGCAGGTCTTCGGTACCACCAAGGTGCTTTTCGACAAATACCTGGCCAAGTTCGGCCTAGTGGTGCACTGGGTGAACCTGACCGACTGGTCGCAGTGGGAGGGGGCGGTCAACCAGCGCAGCAAGTTGTTGTTCGTCGAAACCCCCTCGAACCCGCTGACCGAGGTGGTCGACATCCATCGTCTGGCCGACTTGGCACATGCCAACGGTGCCAGCCTGGTGGTGGACAACTGTTTTTGCACCCCGGCCCTGCAGCGCCCGCTGGAACTGGGCGCGGACATCGTCATCCACTCGGCCACGAAATTCCTCGACGGGCAGGGACGCGGCATCGGTGGGGCCGTGGTCGGCGATGCCGAACTGGTGGGCAAGGAGGTGCGCGGCTTTCTGCGTACCTGCGGTCCGACCATGGCTCCGTTCAATGCCTGGATATTCGCCAAGGGTCTGGAAACGCTTTCATTGCGGATGGAGGCCCACAGCCGTCATGCCCGCGAAGTGGCCGACTGGCTGGTTGCCCACCAACGGGTCGCAAGGGTGCACTTCCCGGGGCTGTCCGATCATCCGCAGGCGGACATCATCGCCGCCCAGCAGAGCGGCCCGGGCGCCATCGTCTCGTTCGTCGTCGACGGTGGGCGTGCGGCGGCCTGGAAAGTGATCAACCGCACACGGATGCTTTCGATCACCGCCAACCTGGGCGATACCAAGACCACCATCACGCACCCGGCGAGCACTACCCACGGGCGCTTGTCCACCGAGGCCCGGGCGGAGGCCGGCATCGACGAGGGGTTGATCCGTCTGTCGGTGGGGCTTGAGGATCCACAGGACATCATCGCGGACCTGACGCGCGGTCTGGGCGAGTGCTTGGATTAGGCATCGGCTGAGCGGAGTAGGTCGCGGCCCTCGGCCCGCGGCGTGAATCCGGGAATGGATGGCTGCGTGAAGGTTGCCATCCGCATCGACCGGGGGCCAGGGATGGGCCAAGGGGAGTTGCATTCGACACGCCCTTGCCCGTATGCGCTCAACAGGGCGCTGATTGCCGCTTCACCTCACCTGAACCAGGTCACCACGGTCGACGTCATGATTCCCTTCATAACGCAGGGTGCTGTCATGTTCGCCCAGATAGACCACGCGCGCCTTGCCAAGTGAGCGTGGCTCACGCACCGGTCCGACCGATGTTTCGAGGTCGGGGCGGGTCAACAAATTGACGCCCAGGGACTCGACCGGGGTGCCGGGGCGGATAACCAGCAGTTCGTCCTCGCTCACCAGCCCGTCACGACGTCCCAGATCGATGCGCAGATCGGCCTGTCCGTCACGATGCTCGCTGGAAATCACACGTCCGATCAGCGGTCGGCAGCGGATTTCGCCCAGAATGGCATCGGCAAGCCGTTCGATGCCCTGATCCAACGACTTCCCCCAATCGCTTTGCCAGAAGCGCTCGGATGCGACGTCTGCCGGCGGCGAGTAGGGTGTGCCATCGGCAGGTTCCACCCGCAGTTGCCAATCATCCAGGCGCGTGGCCCGGGCGCCATTATCCAGCGTGGCGGACAGGCGTCCGGCGCGGGGCGCATACCGGTCAGGCAGCAGGACAATCGCCGAGGAGGTGCCCTCGGTGCCCAGGTCGTCTGCCGCCAAGCGCACGAACCAGGGGGCAGCGTGGCGCGAGAACGCATCCATGGCCGGCTCGAGTCCCCCGCTGCGGGTCGGTTGGATTTGCTTGACCACCTGCTGTCCGGCGGCTTCGAGTCGGCCGGACAGGCGCTCGGCGACGCCCTGCGACAAACCGATGACGTCTGCCGGCTCGTGGCCGATCAGCGCATGACTGACCACGATGCGGTGGCTGGCAGTGCAGGATTCGTCGCTGGCCATGGCCAGCGGCGTGGCCGTCAGGCAGAGCGGGAGCAAGAGAGCAGCAAGGAGCCCGCGTTGGCTCGTTCTCCTCGATTTGTCGAGTCGATGGTTGGCCGGTTCCCAGGAGAGATGAAGTACGTGGCGCGGGATACGGCGGATCATGTCGGGCGATTCCTCTGGTGAGACGGACAACGGTACCAAAGCACGAGGCGTGCCATGGAGTCGAGAAGCTGTCAGTCGGCGGGTGATATTTCTGCTATCGGCGTGAGCCCGGATATCCTGGACGAAGAAAAACGTGGCTGAATCGCAGAGGAAAGCCGTACACGTCATGGGCACTTATCCATCACGGCGAAAGGCACATGCTGGGGGTCTTGCTGAAAAGCAAGTGCCGTCGGCGATACTGCTCGAATGGGGCTGGCTACCGCTGTTCCTGCTGACGGTGGCCGCGGCCCTGTGGTTGCGACCCTTGCTCCCCGTGGACGAAACGCGCTATGTGGGCGTGGCCTGGGAGATGTGGCGATCCGGCTCGTGGTTCGTGCCGATGCTCAATGGCGAGCCCTACAGCCACAAGCCACCGCTGCTGTTCTGGCTGATGCATGCCGGTTGGGCCGTGTTCGGCGTCAACGAGTTGAGCCCGAGACTCATCGGGCCGGCGTTTTCCCTCGCCAGTCTTTTTCTGGTTCGTCTGATCGCTAGTCGCCTCTGGCCCAGCCGACCCAAGGCCACGGTTTTGACCCCGTGGATTCTGCTGGGTTTGATCTACTGGCTGGGGTTCGCCACGCTGGTGATGTTCGACCAACTGGTCCTGTTCTTCGTGCTGCTGGGGGTTGGGGGATCCTTGATATTGGACGGGCGAAGCCTCGCGGCTGGACCTGGCTGTTTCTGGCCACCGGGCTGGGCGTGCTGGCGAAGGGGCCGTTTGTCCTGGTCTACTTGGTGCCACTGACGGTATCGGCGCCCTGGTGGGCCGGCGTCCGGTTGCACTGGCGCTGCTTCGTTACTGCCGGGCTGGTGGGTTTTCTCGGCTCATCGATCGCCTTGGGCTGGGCGCTCTAGGCTGCGCATCTGGGGGGTCCGGCCTACGCCGAGAAAATCCTTTGGGTGCAGATGGCCGGTCGGGTGGTGGACGCCTTCGATCATGCCGAGCCGTTTTACTACTACCTGGCGGTACTCCCCGTGATGTTCCTACCCTGGACCTTGCTGCTGGTCGGTCCAGTGCTGAGCGGCTGGCGTAGTGGCGGCTGGAGCGGACGCTTGTTCGCGGACAGGCAGCTTCTCGCCGTGCTGTTGGCCTGGGTGGTCGTGCCACTGCTCCTGTTTTCGCTGGCATCGGGGAAACTGCCCCACTACGTCTTGCCCATGCTGCCCGCGTTCGCCCTTTTGCTGGCCTTCTGGCTGGCCGGACGGGAGGATCGATTGACGGCGCGTTCGGTCACGTTGATGTGGGGCATGTTCGGTCTGGCACTGGCCTTGTTGCCCTGGCTCGGTGACAGCGAAGTGCTCTCCCTGCTCCCGGGGTGGGTGAGCGCCGTGGGGCTTGCCATTATGGCGACGGGCGGGGTGCTGTGGCGGGCACGGCCGGTGATGGCCCAGTCGGTGATTGTCTCCGCGGTGACCGTGACCGCGCTGCTGCTGGCGCACCTGGCGTTCGCGCCCCTGCGGCCAGCATTCGATTTCGCCCCGTTTGTCGAGCGCCTGGGACAGTGGCAAGCTGCGGGGCATACCTTGGGTTTCGTCGGCAAATACCGGGCGGAATACGACTTCTATGGTCGATTGTCGGAGCCGCTGGTTCGGTTGGGCAATGACGGGGACGCCGTGGCGGATTTCTGTCGCGAGTCGGTTGCCGGTATCGTGATCGAGCGCCGAAAAGGGGCGCCGCCGGCAAACGCACTGGCGACGACACGTCTTCGCAGCAAGCACGATGTCGCGCTCTCCTGCGAACAGTTCAGGCCTGCGGAACCACCCCCTTAGCCTCTATAATGGCGGTTTTGTCGCGCCGGTTGGCGTCTTGCCGCGCGGCAATCCGGCCCACGTTCCCCTGCAGCAGAGGTTTTGATGACCGTTCGCACCCGTTTCGCTCCGTCCCCGACCGGCTATCTGCACATCGGTGGCGCCCGCACAGCCTTGTTCAGTTACCTGTATGCCCGCCGCCACGGCGGCGAATTTGTGCTGCGCATCGAGGACACCGACCGCGAACGCTCCACACCGGAGTCGGTCAATGCGATTCTCGAGGGTATGACGTGGCTGGGCCTGGATTACGACGAGGGGCCGTTCTATCAGACCGAGCGCATGACCCGTTATCGGGAAGTGATCGACCAGCTGTTGGCCGAGGGCAAGGCCTACTATTGTTATGCCAGCCGCGAGGAACTGGAGGCGTTGCGCGAGCGGCAGATGGCCCGTGGCGAGAAACCCCGCTACGATCGCCGGTATCGTGACTTCACTGGGACACCGCCCGAGGGCATCAACCCGGTGGTCCGCTTCAAGAATCCCCTCGACGGGCTGGTGGTGGTCGATGACGCCATCCGCGGTCGGGTGACCTTCCGCAACGATGAGCTCGACGACCTGATCATCGCTCGCGGTGACGGCTCGCCCACCTACAACCTCACCGTGGTGGTCGATGACATGGACATGGCCATCACTCACGTGGTGCGCGGCGACGACCATCTCAACAACACCCCGCGGCAGGTCAATCTCTACCGCGCCCTCGATGCCGAACCGCCGCAGTTCGCCCACCTGCCCATGATTCACGGTCCGGACGGGGCCAAGCTCTCCAAGCGCCACGGTGCCGTCAGCGTGGTGCAGTATCGCCAGGACGGCTTCCTGCCGGAGGCCCTGCTCAACTACCTGGTGCGTCTGGGTTGGTCGCACGGCGACGAGGAAATCTTCTCGAGCGCCGAGATGGTTTCCCTGTTCGACCTGGTGGACGTCAATCATTCGGCCTCGAGCATCAATCCCGACAAATTGCGCTGGCTCAACCAGCACTACATGCGCGAATTGCCGGTGGCCGATGTCGCCGCCGAGTTGCGCTGGCATCTGGGGCATTTGGGCATCGATCCGGACACCGATGGTCCGGCGCCGAAGGATATCGTGCCGGCCTACGTCGACCGGGTGCATACGCTGGTGGAGATGGCCGCGCAGGCCCGCCCCTTCTATCTCGACGCGGTGGAGCCCGATCCGACAGCCATGCAGAAACTGGACGCCTCGGCGGCGATGGTGATCGACGCCTTGCAGGTCGCTCTGGATGACGACCAGGTCTGGGGAAGCGCCGAAACGCTCGAGGCCGCCGTCAAAGGCGTTGCCAAGAATCTGGAGCTCAAGCTAGGCAAGGTAGGACCAGTGCTGCGATTGGCGCTGCTGGGGCATACCTCTTCGCCCGGGTTCGGCGTGATTCTGCAACTGATGGGGCGGTTTCGCAGCACGCAACGGCTCAATGCCTTCAAAGACCGGATCGGCGCCTGATAATGAAGGCAGGGATGCTGCGACTGCCGTTGGTGATCACGCTCGCCTACCTGTTGCTGGCATCCCTTTGGATCTGGGCGACCCAGTGGCTGCTTGGCCGCCTGGGCGGGGCTCACTGGGAGATTTCCACGGCGGGCTTGGTGTTCGGCGAAATCTTCGTGCTGGTTACCGGTGCAATCCTGTATGTATTGGTCGACCGACTGATGGGCTCACGCCGTCAGACCGCCATGGATTTCGAGCGTGGTTCGCCGGCGACGGCTCGCTTCTGGCTGACGGCCATGTTCGTCGCGGTGGTGGTGATCGCCGTAACGCAGATCCTCATCGTGGCATTCGCCGCCCGCCAGTATGCCCCCCTCCTGCTGGACAAGGCCCAGCGTGAAGTCAGCAATCTCGCCTCCATTCGGGCTATTGAGATCAGCAGCTGGGTCGAGGAACGCGACCAACAGATCGAGGCACTGTCCCAGCGCCGTGACTGGCTGGCTGACTGGATCGGCGAGATCGATGCCGGCGTGGAGAGCGGCTTTCCAGACTCCCTCCGGCGGGGTGGCATCGCTGCGCAATTCCAGGCCATCACCTTGCTCGATCCGGATCGTGCGCCTCGCCTGCAGGTAGGGTCGGCGACCGTGGTGCCGCCCGAGATGGACCGTTTCGACCAGGCAGCGGTGAGCACCAAGGTGACCACCGTGACTCGCTTCACACGCGGACGTGGCGGTGTGGATCTGTTCTGGATTGTACCGCTGTACGCCGATCAGACCGAAGTCAGTCGCGGCCCCTGGTTCCTGCTTTTCTGGTCGCGCCTGAGCACCCAACAGTTGCTCGATGACTCGGAAGAGGGCTTTCGCGTGCGTGCCGGCGAGGGGCTGAGCACGTTGCTGATCGAGCGGCCGGACTCCATGGACGCCTCCGCCTTCTGGCCAATGGTCACCATCGACCCCCAGGAGCAATCCAGTGTCGTGACCGACACCCCCGCGCCCATCGTCACCCGGCTGCAGTCGGGGTTGTCGGCCGAGAGCACGGCGGAGGGCCAGCGGAGGCTGGGTGAAGGGGGCACACAGATCGAAGGCATCGACCGGGTCTACGCCACCGTCCATCTGGAGCGTCTCGACGCCCAGTTACTGGTGCTGCAGGATCGGCGTGAGATTCTCGCCCCGGTCGAACAACTGGAGAAATGGTTGAGCCTGACGGCCATGGTTTCGACGCTGGGGATGTTTGCCGCCTTGGTGTTCTTGTGGCGATACCTGCGCGGGCGTTACCGCAAGCGCAGCCGGGACATGGCCATGGAGCGCGATTTCTGGCACCAGGCCTGGCTCGACATGCCGGCGCTGGGGCTGCTGGAAATCGAGCCCTGGGGGGTGACCGTGAGGGCAGCCAACCGGCAGGCGGCCGAGTGGTTGGGCGGAGCGCGCGACCGCCTGGTGGGAGAGGGGCTGTTCGATCTTTTCCAACCCACCGATCCGGCTTCGCCGGTGGCCGGGGAGCCGAAGACGATGTTGCCGGCCTATTTTGCCCGCGGTGCGGTCGATCGCATCTCCCTCGAGGGGCGGGTGGTTCGACGGCCCGCCGCGGGGCCCATGTGGCTCGAGCTGCGAGTGTTGCGGGATAGCGAGGGTCGGGCATCCCGCATGGTCGGTCTGCTCCGGCCGGCTCGTGCCAGCGACTATCGGTCGCTAATCGCAGCGATCGACCACATGAGTGCGCTCTGCGCTGCCCGGCCGGAATCCCGGCGGGAGATATTGCACGAATCCCCGAGCAGCCCCTTCCTGCATGTACTGACGATTACCGTCCGGCCGAACGAGGTGGGCGATCGGAAGGCGTTGATCGCTTACCTTGAGGCGCATCTGCCCGAGGATGTTCGCCATCACCGGGCGCTCTTGCGTCCGCTGGCCGATGAGCTGGGCCGAGTGCTGGTAAGCGGCGAAGGCCGGTGGGTCCACAGTCATGCAGCCGCCGAAGCGACGGGCGAATTCCCTGAGCAGGACAGCCCGGTCGTGATCGACGCCGTGGGCCATAGTGTGATGGTGCTGCCGGAGCGCCAAAGCGTGATGGTCCTGCCGACACTGACCGGTCCAGCGCGGCGATCAGATGGTGAGGCCGTCGGGGTTCGGCTCTACATCGGCCGTGATCACTGGGAGATCACCCCGGAACTCATGGCGGCAGTCAAGCGACTGCATGCCATCTGCGGTTGATCCGCGAGCGGTGCCGTGCATCGATCAACCGTCGTCTTTTTCCTTGTAACGCGGGTTCTCGCCGGACAACTGGCGATGCAGGCCCGCACGTGCCATCAACAGGGCGCTGATGGGCGCGGTCAGAAACAGGAATACCAGGATCAGAATCTCGTGGACCGAGAGGCTGCCGCGACTGGAAAAGTACACCGCCGAGGCGAGCAGGATACTGCCCACCCCCAGGGTGGAGGCCTTGGTCGGGCCGTGCAGGCGCATGAAGAAATTGGGTAGCTTGGCCAGGCCGAGCGAGCCCAGCAGCACGAAGGCGGCACCAAACAGTATTAGGGCGCTGACGATCAGTTCGAAAAGCATGACGGGCCTCCGGTGGGTCTATTCGACGATGTCGCCGCGGATCAGGTACTTGCTCAGCGCCACGGTGGTGATGAACCCCAGTACGGCGATGAGCAGGGCGGCCTCGAAATTGATCGAGGTCTCGAACCAGATACCCAGTGCCACCAGCAGGGCGATGCCGTTGATGGACATCGTGTCCAGGGCGAGCACCCGATCGACCTGATCCGGGCCTTTGAACAGGCGGTAGGCCGAAAGACCCATGGCGAGCACGATCAGGACCAGTGCGATACCGAGACTGGCGTGAATCATGGTTTGGTCCTCGAATTGGGCTGATCGGTCCCGCCGGATGCCGCGGTCTGGCCGAAGATGCGCTGCAGGCGGGACTCGTAACGTTGTTTGATCTCGGTGATCTCCTCCGCGATGTCATCGGAGTGCAGGGCATGAACCCATATCCGGCTCTGATCCGGACTGATGCGGCAGGAAACCGTCCCCGGGGTCAAAGTGATGGTGGCCGCGAGGATGCTGATCGGCAGACTGTCTCTCAGGTCAAGCTCCAGTTCGAACAACTGCGAGCGCAGTGCCCGGTTGGGGCCGAGAACCTGGCGTGCCACCACGAAGTTGGCTCGGATGATGTCGACCACGACCACACCGGCATAGCCGAGCAGCGCCAATGGGTCGGCCACGCGGGCGCGGATCTCCCAGAAGCGGTGCGTGATCCACGGGACCACCAGTCCGACGATCGCCCCCATCAGGATCGAGCCGGCGGCCAGGCTGTTGTTGATCAGCAGCCAACTGGCCAGCAGCACCAGGCTGAGGAACGGTTGCGGCAAGATGCGCTTGAATCTCATCTAGTGGTGGCCTCCGTCATAGTCCTGGCCGAACTTCCCCGGGGCGGTTTCCGGGTGCAGCACACCGTGAGGCATGACCGCGTCGATATAGTCCGCGGGCTGGGCGATCTGACCGGCCGTCTGTTCGAGCCAGCTGCTTAGCGGCTGGGCACCCACCACCATCAGAGCGGCCAGTGCCAGCGGCAAGATCGCCATGCCCAGGCCCGGCATGGGGCCCTTGCCATCCACCGCCCGGTCGGCAGGATGTCCTGGCGTCGCCTGAGATTGGTAGAACAATCGGCTGCCCGCGCGTGCCAAGGCGATCACCATGATCAACCCGCTGATCAAGACCACCGCGAAGATGGGGGCCAGCAGCGGGTGGTCCAGGGCGGCCGAGAGAATGATGATCTTGCCGAAGAAACCGGTCAGCGGCGGCAGGCCGGCCATGGCGATCGCGTAGGCGAAGAAAAGCGAGCCCACCAGGATCGCGTGCGGCATGGGAGGAGCCGCCTCGATCTCGTCCCCTGCCTGCGACCGGTGGCGCATCATCAGGCCGGCGAGCAGGAAGAACCCGGCGCTGAGCACCGTGGTGTGGATCCAGTAGAACAGCGCGCCGCTCAGTGCCATCTCGCGCTCCGGCCCGGTCACCAGGCCCAGCGCGATCAATATGGTGCCCACCGAGGCGATGATCAGGTAGGCCACCTGGCGGCGGACGAAGCGCGCGGCAACCACGCCCAGCGCCGCGAGCAGCAGGGTGATCAGTCCCAGCCACAGCAGCCAGGGGGCGATCAGCGTGGTGGTCTCCACCAGGCCACCGACGGTATTGCCCGAGAGCATCACCGAGTCGACCCGAAGTACCGAGTACAGTCCCACCTTGGTCATGATGGCGAACAGCGCGGCCACCGGGATGGAGGCGTAGCCATAGGCCCCGGGCAACCACAGATACAGCGGAAACGCCGCGCCCTTGATCAGGAATACCGTGAACAGCAGGAAGATCGCCGTGGTGACGATCGGCACGGCATCCGGGGCCACGTCGGGAAGCTTGAGGGTGATGTCAGCGAGGTTGAGGCTGCCGACCGTGCCGTAGAGTGCCCCGACGGCGAACAGGAACAGCGTCGAGCCGATCAGGTTGACCACGACATAATGGAAGCCTGCCCGGGTGCGCTTGCGCCCACTGCCGTGCAGCAGCAACCCGTACGAGGCCAGCAACAGGACCTCGAAGAACACGAACAGGTTGAACAGGTCCCCGGTGAGGAACGCGCCGTTGAGGCCGAACAACTGCGCCTGGAACAAGGCGTGGAAGTGCGGCCCGGCGGAATCCTCGTCGCGACGGATGGCATAGACCAGCGAAAGCAGGGCGACCACCGAAGTCAGCACCACCATCAGCCCGGAGAGTCGATCGAACACCCAGACGATGCCGAACGGTGCAGCCCAGCTGCCCAGTTCGATCACCCGCGGGGTATCGCCATGTCCCCCGAGCAGCAGGCCAACACTGACGACCAGGAGCACGATCACGCCGGCCAGGCTCAGCCCGCGTGACAGGGTCGGGGCGCGCTGACCGGTCATGGTCAGGATCGCCGTCAGGGCGATCGGCAGGAGGACCAGCAGGGAAATCAGGTTGGCCGTCATGCGCGGGGCTCCTCGTGACGGTTCAACACCCGGTTGGCCTGCGCGATGTGCGTGCCGTCGACGTGGTCATTGCCCAGCGCGGCGCGGGCCTTGAGGGCCAGCACGATGACGAAGGCGGTCATGGCGAAGGCGATCACGATTGCCGTGAGCACCAATGCCTGGGGCAGGGCATCGGCGGACTGTTCGGTGGCGCCCACCACGGCCGGCGCGGCGGTATGCAACCGGCCCATGGTGAACAGGAACAGGTTCACCCCGTAGGACATCAGGGTCAGCCCCAGAACGACCGGGAAGGTCTGGGCGCGCAGCACCAGGTACACCCCGGCGCCGGTCAGCACGCCGATCAACAGGGAAATGGCCAGATTGGTCATGTGTTTCTCCCCCCGCGGCTGCGGGTGCTCGCGGGGCTTGCCTCGATGGATGCGTAGTCGGGATGTTCGACCGCGTGGTCGGTCAGGCGGCCGAGGTTGAGCAGGATCAGCATGGTCGCGCCGACCACCACCAGGAACACGCCCAAGTCGAACGCGATCGCCGAGGCGATCTCGATGTCGCCGATCACGGGCAGGTCCAGGTGCGTGAATGCCGAGGTGAGGAACGGCACGCCGAAGACCATCGAGACCAGGCCGGTGCCCAGCGCGATCAGCAACCCCGCGCCGAGGATGCCGTGGATTGGCAGATGCAGCTTCTGCTCGGTGTTTTCGATGCCGTGGGCCATGTACTGGGCCACCAGCGCGCTGGCGACGATCAGGCCGGCGATGAATCCACCGCCCGGCTCGTTGTGCCCGCGCAGGAACACGTAGATGCCGAACATCAGGGTCAGCGGCAGGATGATCTGGGCGAAAGTTCGCAGCATCAGCGGGTGCGGATCCTCGCTCCAGGCCCGCCCGAACGGATCGCGGCGCGAGGAGGGCAACGAGAGGTTGTGCAGCATGGCAAAGATGCCGAGTCCGGCCAGCGCCAGGACCGTGATTTCGCCGAAGGTGTCGTAGCCGCGGAAGTCGACCAGGATCACGTTGACCACGTTGTGTCCGCCGCCGCCCGGCACCGCATGATCCAGGAAGTAGCCCGAGATCGACTCGAACGGCCGGCTGATGATGGCGTAGGTCAACGTGGCGATGCCGCCGCCGATCAATGTGGCGATGCCCGCATCACGCCAGCGACGGCTGGGCGAGGAGAGCTTGCGGCTCTGTTGCGGCAGGTAGAACAGGGCCAGCAGCAACAGGATCATGGTGACCACCTCCACCGACAACTGCGTCATGGCGAGGTCCGGCGCGGAGAAGCGGGCGAAGATCATGGCTACGCCCAGCCCCACCACGCTCATGGCGATCAGGGCGAACAGGCGCTGGCGATGGCCCACCGCGGTGACCAATGTGGCGATGATGATCAGCAGGATGCCCAGCCAGGTGACCCAGTCGCCGCTATCCTGCACGCCCCCGCGGTCCATCGCCGCCTGCACCCCGGGCAGGCCGGCGGCATGGAAATAACCGACCAGCCCGGCGAGCAGCGAGAAAACCAGGGTCATGATCACGATGCGCCCCAATCGGCCGTTGTCCACCATGGCGGTCACGCCGGCGCCGGTGCGCATCAGCAATTCCATCAGCCGGTTATAGACCGTTCGCGCGTCCAGGTGCGCCAGAGAGCGCGCATGCCAGTGGAAGATCGGCGCCCGATAGAGGTAGACCAGCAGGCCGCCGATCAGGGCGATGGCGCTCATCAACAGTGGCAGGTTGAAACCGTGCCACAGCGACAGACTGTAATAGGGGGGAGCGTCCTGCAGCACGCCGGTGACGGCCACGTGCAGCAGCGGACCCACCACCAGTGCCGGGAGAATGCCCACCGCCAGGCACAGCACCACCAGCAGGTCGACCGGGCGCTTCATCATGCCGGGCGGCTCGTGGGGTTTTTTGGGCAGGTCGCCGTCCGGCTTGCCGAAGAAGGTGTCATGGACGAAGCGCAACGAGTAGGCCACCGAGAGCAGGCCGCCCAGCGAGACCAGGATCGGCAGCAGCCACACGGGGCCCAGGCTGCCGGCAACGCGCACCGACTCGGTGAAGAACATCTCCTTGGAGAGAAAGCCGTTGAACAGCGGCACGCCGGCCATCGCCATCGCCGCGATCATGCCCAGCGCGGCGGTATGCGGCATGTACTTGATCAGCCCGCCCAAGCGTCGCATGTCGCGGGTGCCGGTCTCGTGGTCGACGATGCCGGCGACCATAAAGAGGCTCGCCTTGAAGGTGGCGTGGTTGATGATGTGGAAGATGCCCGCCACGGCAGCCAGCGGCGTGCCAAAGCCGAATAGCAGCGTGATCAGGCCAAGATGACTGATGGTCGAGTAGGCCAAAAGCCCCTTCAAGTCATGCCGGAACAGGGCGGTGTAGGCGCCCAGCAGGAAGGTGATCAGCCCGGCGGTGGAGACGATAATCACCCACATCTCGGTGCCTGCCAGGGCCGGGAAGAAGCGCGCCAGCAGGAAGATGCCGGCCTTCACCATGGTCGCCGAGTGCAGGTAGGCCGAGACCGGCGTGGGCGCGGCCATGGCGTTGGGCAACCAGAAGTGGAACGGGAACTGCGCCGATTTCGTGAACACGCCCAGCAGGATCAGGATCAGCGCCGGGGCATAGAGCTCGTGGTTCTTGATCAACTCGCCGGATGCCAGCACGTCGGTGAGTTCGAAGGAACCGACGATGTGGCCAAGGATCAGCACGCCGCCGAGCAGAGCCAGCCCGCCGGCACCGGTGATCGCCAGTGCCAGGCGCGCGCCGTAGCGGGCCTCCTTGCGATGCTGCCAGTAGCTGATCAGGAGGAAGGAGGCCAGCGAGGTCAGTTCCCAGAAGATGACCAGGTTGATCATGTTCTCGGAGAGCACCACACCCAGCATCGCGCCCATGAACATCATCATGTAGGCGAAGAAGCGCCCCATGGAGTCGCTGGGCGACAGGTAGTAGCGGGCGTAGATGACGATCAGCAGGCCGATGACCAGGATCAGGCCGGTGAACAGCAGCGACAGTCCGTCGAGGCGGAAACCGAAGGACAGGCCGATCGACTCGATCCAGGCGTGATGCGTGGCCACCGGCATGGCCGCGCCCTGGACGAACGAGATCCACGCGAACAGGGCGAGCGCCAGTAGGGTGGCCCCGCCTGCTACCCAAGCAGCGGCGAAACGATTGTAGCGGGCACTCCAGGCGGCCAATGGCGCAGCCAGGAAAGGCAGCAAGACGACGAGGGCCAGGAGTTCGATGGCTTTCACGAATACTGTCCTTCAAGCAGGGATGAATCGCCGCACCGCCCCCGTAGACGATCGGCTCGGGGAACGACGCAACCAGTCGGAAATCCTAGCATAGATGCGTGGCAACCGGCGCGCGGTGACGCCCTTGTAGCGCATAAGAGACGGCTGCCTACATGTTAACCCGCGCGACGAGCGAATAGGCCGCTCGCGCCGGCCGACAGGGAGATGCCGTTGTATCGTCCGGGATAGTCCCTGAACGGGTATTGACTCGGCTCGTGCATCAAGATGGTAGACTTGGCGCCTTTACCCAAACCACCCGTGGCTTTGTAGGCCTGAACACAATCCGCTCGGACGCCCGGCGTCATGTGGGCGGTCCGCATCGGAAGACGGCCCGACACCCGTCAACGTGCCTCGCCGCGGCTTTTAACGGCAGACTGTTTTGTCAGAAAACGTGACATCAAACCAAACCCGCATTCCCGCTGAGACGCACGGCCTTTCGCTGGCCGACCTGAGCGACAACGCCCGTTTTGTCCTGGAAAAGCTCCACGAAGCCGGCTTCGAGGCCTATGCCGTCGGCGGCTGCGTGCGCGACCTGCTGCGGGGACGCAGCCCCAAGGACTTCGACGTGGTCACCAACGCTCGCCCCGAAGAGGTCAAGCGCCTTTTCCGGCGGGCCCGCATCATCGGCCGACGCTTCAAGATCGTCCACGTGGTCTTCCGCGACGAAATGATCGAGGTCACCACCTTCCGCGGCGGCGACACCGGCGAGGTCAAACGCGCCGATGGCGGCATGATTACCCGCGACAACGTCTTCGGCAGCATCCACGAGGACGTCTGGCGGCGCGACTTTGCCTGCAACGCCCTCTATCTGGATTACGCCTCCGGCGACCTGGTCGACTATGTCGAGGGGCTGACCGACATTCGCAGCGGGCGCCTGCGCGTGATCGGCGAGCCCGAGGACCGCTACCGCGAGGACCCGGTGCGCATGCTGCGCGCGGCGCGTTTTGCCGCCAAGCTCGGCTTTCACCTTACCGACGACAGCGAGGCGGCCATCGCGCATTGTCGCTCCACGCTCGCCGACATTTCCCCGGCGCGCCTGTTCGACGAGACGGTCAAGCTGATGCAGGGCGGCGCCGGTCGCCAGACCTTCCTCGAGTTGCGCCGTCTCGGCCTGATCGAATACCTGTTCGACGGCCTGGACCACTGGATCGATCCCGATGACCCGGTCAGCGACTGGGGACTGATCGAAAAAGTGCTCGAGGCCACCGACCGCCGCGTGGAGCAGGGCCTGCCGGTCAATCCCGCCTTCCTGTTCGCCGGACTGTTCTGGCGAATGCTGGGGCGCCATCGCATCAAGTGGCTGCATCAGCGCGTGCCGGCCGACGATGCCATGGTGCTGGCCGCCGACGAGGTCATGGCGAACATGGCCAAGCCGCTGATGATCCCCCGCCGACTGGCCGAGATCATCCGGGCGATCTGGATGCTGCAGCCCGAGCTCGAACGCCTCGCACCCCCGTCGGCCCGCATCGGGCGGGGTGCCGAAGGGAAGGTCGACGCCCTTGACGACAACCAGCGTGCCTTGCTGGAAGCCCCTTGGTTCCGGGCCGCGGTGGACTTCCTCTGCCTGCGCTCGGCCACCCCGGAGGTCGACGAATCGGTCTGTGTCTTCTGGCGCCAGTATGCCCCCGAGCGGAGCGGACACGAGGAGGCGCCCATCGAGGCCCTACAGCCCTCGGACTTCGGCAAGAAGCGCCGTCGGCGTCGCCCGCGTCGGCGCAAGCCCGGCGGCGGCAACCGGCAACCGTCCGGCGAGTGATGCCGGCGGAGGAGGCGGCCATGATCCGGGAAATCGCCACCATCGGCCTGGGTGCCAACCTGGGCAATCCGATCGACCAGATCGAACGTGCGGTCGAGGCCATCGACAGCCTGCCGCTGTGCCGTGTTCGCGCCGTCTCCGGCCTGTACGCCAACCCGCCCATCGGTCCCCAGGACCAGCCCGACTACGTCAATGCGGTCGCCGAGATCGAGACCGCCTTGTCGCCCGAGGCATTGCTGCGGGCCCTCAAGGGGCTGGAGCGTGCAGCCGGGCGGTCGTTTACCCGTCACTGGGGCGAGCGACTGATCGACCTGGACATTCTCGCCTTCGGCGATCGCCAGATGCAGACCGCCGAACTGCAAATCCCGCACCCCGAAATCGCCCACCGGCATTTCGTGCTGGCACCCTGGCTCGAGATACGCCCCGAGGCCGTGCTGCCCGACGGGCGGCGACTGGCCGCACTGCTGGCCGACACCAGCGGTCATCCGTTGCGCTTCATTCGTGCCGTCGTCCGCCGCGAGGCCGATAACCCCGAGACACCGTGCGACACCGGCGGGCATCGACCGCGGGGCGAATCCGTGGCGTCATCAGATCAGACCTCAGTAGCCCCTCGGAGGCCGTCATGAACATCGCGCAGATTCGGGCCGCCAAGGCCGAAGGCGAGCCGATCGCCGTCCTGACCGCCTACGAGGCGGGCATGGCACGGGCGGCATTCGCTGCCGGGGTGGATGCCTTCCTGGTGGGCGATTCGCTGGGCATGGTGGTCCAGGGGCAACGCGACACGCTCGCGGTCACGGTCGCGGAAATGGCCTATCACTCGGCGATGGTCCGCCGCGGCGTGCCTTCGGCGCTGGTGATTGCCGACATGCCGTTTCTCAGCGAGACCAGTATCGAGCGTGCGTTGGCTAGTGCGGGCACCCTGATGCAGCAGGGCGGGGCCGACATGGTCAAGCTCGAGGGTGGGGCCGAGAAGGCGCCTACCATTGCCGCCCTGACCGCGGCCGGCGTGCCGGTCTGCGGTCACGTCGGGCTGTTGCCGCAGCGGGTGCGCAAACTGGGCGGTTATCGCATTCAGGGACGGGGGGATGACGAGGCACGCCGGATCCTCGATGACGCCCGTGCCCTGGTCGAGGCCGGCGTGGACATGCTGGTGGTCGAATGCGTGCCGCGTGAGCTGGGGCAGGCCCTGGCCGAGGCGGTCGACGTGCCGGTGATCGGCATCGGTGCCGGCGCGGACACCGACGGCCAGGTGCTGGTGATGCACGACATGCTGGGCCTAAACGAGAAGCCACCGCGTTTCGTGCGCGACTTCATGCAGGAGGCGGGATCCCTGCCGGGCGCCTTCGCCGCGTACGTCGATGCAGTCAAGCGGAGAACCTTCCCCACCCAGAGCGAGAGCTTCTGATGCGGATTCTGCGTGACATATCCTCGCTGGGTGCCTGGCGCCGGGACATGGTCTTCGATGCCCGGCGCGTGGGTTTCGTGCCCACCATGGGCAACCTGCACACGGGCCACATGGGCCTGATCGAGACCGCTCGTCACCACGCCGACGCGGTGATCGTGAGCGTGTTCGTCAACCCGCTGCAGTTCGAGGACCGCGCCGACCTGGCCCGTTATCCCCGTACCGAGCAGGCGGATATCGAGGCGCTCGAGCGCGCAGGGGTGGACGCCGTGTTCCTGCCCACCGAGACCACCCTCTACCCGCATGGCCAGAAAGGCATGGTGCGGGTGGATGCCGGGCCGCTGGGCGAACGGATGGAAGGGGCGGCCCGTCCCGGTCACTTCACCGGCGTGGCAACTGTCGTGGCCAAGCTGTTCAACCTGGTCGGCCCCGATGTGGCAGTGTTCGGCGAGAAGGATGCGCAGCAGGTCGCCGTGATTCGCCGGCTGGTCAGCGATCTCGATTTCGCCGTCGAGCTGGTCATCGAGCCCACGCACAGAGAGCCCGACGGCCTGGCGATCAGCTCGCGCAACCGTTTCCTTTCGGACGAGCAGCGCCGTCAGGCGCCGGCCGTCCACCGCGCCCTCAAGCGGGCCGCGGAGTCGCTCGCCGGCGGGCACAGCGTGCCCGCCACCCTCGCCGGGGCACGCCACTGGCTCAGCCAGCAGGGATTCGATGTCGACTACCTGGTCTACTGCGACGACGAGCGTTTCGAGGAACAGTCGCAACTGGTCCCCCATGGTCGGCTGCTGGTGGCCGCGCGGCTCGGCGCGGTGCGCCTGATCGACAATCTTGCCGTGCACACGCCCCAGGCACTCGGTCCCACGGCAGAACGGGTCGGTGCCGCGGTGAGCTGACAGGCATTCCGGTCGGGCGCGGGGGCGGACTTACGATATCCCCGCATTTTCGGCACAATAGGTGACCATCTGGCGAAGAAAACGGCCAGCGGACGCATACCTGAATACCCAAAAAGCGCAGCCACTTATGAACCCGAACTATCTCGATTTTGAACAGCCGATCGCCGAACTCGAGGCCAAGATCCGCGAACTCCAGTTGATGGACGACGATCAGGGGCTGGATATCGACGAGGAAATCAAGCGGCTGCGCAACAAGTCCACCGAGCTGACCCGTTCGATCTTTTCCCACCTCGGTGCCTGGCAGGTCAACCAGTTGGCCCGTCACCCGCAGCGCCCCTACCTGGCGGATTACCTCGAGCGCGTCTTTACCGACTTCCAGGAACTGCACGGCGACCGCGCCTTCGGCGACGACCCGGCGATCATGGGCGGCATGGCGCGTCTCGATGGTCTGCCGGTGATGGTGGTCGGTCAGCAGAAGGGCCGCGACACGAAAGAAAAGATCCGTCGCAACTTCGGCATGCCGCGCCCGGAGGGCTACCGCAAGGCCAAGCGGTTGATGGAGCTGGCGGAGAAGTTCGGCCTGCCGGTGCTCACCTTCATCGATACCCCCGGCGCCTACCCGGGCATCGATGCCGAGGCGCGCGGTCAGAGCGAGGCAATCGCCCGCAACTTGTACGTGATGGCCGAGCTGGAAACGCCCATCGTGGTCACCGTGGTGGGCGAGGGCGGCTCCGGCGGCGCGCTGGCCATCGGCGTGGGCGACCACGTGATGATGCTGCAATACGGCACCTACTCCGTGATCTCCCCGGAAGGCTGTGCCTCCATCCTCTACAAGAGCGCCGAAAAGGCCCCGGATGCCGCCGAAGCGCTGGGCATCACCGCCGAGCGGCTCCATGAACTGGGGCTGGTCGACGAAGTGATCCCCGAGCCCTGCGGCGGCGCGCATCGTGACATCGATGCCATGGCGGAGACTCTCAAGGCCCGTTTGAAAAAAGCGGTGCTCGCCCAGATCGACCGTCCCACCGAGGCCCTGCTGGAGCGCCGCTACGAGCGCCTGATGTCCTACGGCAAATACGTCGAACGCTGATCCCATGGCACAGGCGCATGAGGGCCACCAGTCTCATGAGGGCTACCGGCTCGGCCCGGATGACTGGTCGGCCCTTGCCGCCGAGCCACCCCCCGATGCGCACGTTCTGCTGGCCAGTTCCGGCGGGCGCGACTCGCTGGCCGCCCTCGCCGCCCTGACGCAATGGCGGGATGAAGGGCGTTTCGCCGCCCTGTCGGTCACCCACGTCGATCACGGCCTGCATACCGAATCCGCCCAGTGGCAGCAGACCGCTCGCCGACAGGCGGCTGCCTTCGACGTGCCGTTTTTCGCCACCCGGGTGGAGGTGGTGCGGTCGCAGCGCGGCAAGGGCCGCGGCTCGCTCGAGGCCGCTGCCCGCCAAGCGCGCTACGCGGCACTGGACCATTCCCTCCACGCCGCCCGACGCGACGATCCCACTCATCCGCCGGTGCTGGTAACCGCCCACCACGCCAACGACCAGGCAGAGACCGTGCTTTTGGCGCTGCTGCGCGGCTCGGGCAGTCGCGGCCTGTCCGGCATGGCCGTCTGGCGCGAGTGCGGCGATTTTCCGCACTGGCGACCGTTTCTTGACTGGTCGCGCGAGCGGCTCACGAGCCTGGCGGTCGGCTCGGGCTGCGGCTGGGTGGACGACCCCAGCAACGATGATCCGGGCTTTGCCCGTAACGCCCTGCGCCACCGCGTTCTCCCCGCGCTGGAGCGATTCTGGCCCGATGCCATTTCCCGCATCAATCGTAGCGCTGCCCGCCTTGCCGAGGAGCAGGCGCTGCTGGCCGAGCTGGCCGCGTCGGATGCCGGTCAGTCCCTGCGGCGAAATGCGCTCGACTGGACCCCGCTGGCGGGGCTATCCGCTTCCCGGCAACTCAACGTCCTGCGCCAGTGGCTGTTTGCCCTGGGCTGCCTCCCGCCGCCGCCCCAGCGGCTGGCCGACTGGCTGGGGCAGGTGGCCGAGGCGCCATCGGACCGTGCCCCCCGGCTGGAATGGCCGGGTGGTGAATTGCGTCGCTATGGCGGCCGGATTTACTGGCTGAAGCAGGCCAGCCAGGTCATCACGCCAAAACGCTGGCCAGCGGGCCGCGATTGCATCGACGTGGACGAGAGTCGGGTATGCCGGCGGCGTGTTCCCTCGAGCGAGGCGGTAGAGGGGGGCGGGACGTGTCGGCTCGCGGCCGGCGAGGGTGACTGGAAGTTGCGGCCGGTGCAGGCCAGCGAGCGGTTGCGTCCCCGGTTGGGCGCACCCTCGCGCACATTGAAAAACCGGTTTCAGGAGGCTGGCATCCCGCCCTGGGAACGCGAAGCGGCCATCGGTCTGGAGATCGATGGCCGCTTGGCTGCCGTGGCAGTGGCGGGGACATGGTGGGTGGATGCCGACTTTCAGCCAGGTGATCAGTGGGGCGACCAATCAGGCGATGATCGGGGTCCGGACTGGTGGCTGATCTTGGCAAGCCCGGCAGGTTTTACCGACCCACGTTAGCCCGGCTCGACAGCAATGCGCCGCCGCTTCTCGCCTGCCTTGTCCAACGTGATCTGCAGGACCCCGTCACGGTAGCTGGCCCGGGCCGAGTCGGCCTTGACGGGCTCCGGCAGGGGGATCAGCCGCTCGAATTGCCCGTAGGCGCATTCGGTCACGTGATAGCGGCCGCGGTGATCGTGACGTTCGCTGCGCTTCTCGCCCGCGACCCGCAAGTGGTCGTCGAGCACCTCCACCTCAAAGTCCTCGCGCTTTAGGCCCGGCGCCTCCAGGCGCACCTCGATTTCGTCACCTCGCTCGGAAACCTCGGCGGCCAGCAGGCCCCAGCCGACATTGCGCTCGGCCAGGTCCTGACCCTCCTCCTCGGCCTGGCGCTTGCCAGGCGTGAAGCGCGTGATGGCCTGGCCGGCGGCATCGGTGAGCCGGTGCCAGCCCTCGTTGATCGAGGTCCAGGTCTGTTGGAAGCGGTCACGCAGTTGGTCGATGGCGGCCATGTTGGAACTCTCCATTGAAAAATTGCCTACGGAAAGCATTGGCCGCGGGCCGACGATGTTCAAGGCATCAGCGGTTATTCAGCGGAGCCGGGCGAACGGCGTGGGTTCGGGAGATCGCTCAGCCGTTCTCGTACAACCATTCCATCAGGGCGTCCTGTACCCTCGTGCCGCCGCCGTACTGCACTCCCTGCTCGTTGTGCAGCATGACCACCACGTAGCGCCGACCGGACTGGGCCAGCAGGAAGCCCGCCCCGGCGCGTACGTCGCGCAGCGTGCCCGTCTTGATGTGGGCATGGCCGCGAATCGCCCCGTCGTCCAGCCGCTTGCGCATGGTGCCGTCGATGCCGGCTATCGGCAGGGTGGCCATCACCTCGGCCATGAACGGGCTGCGCCAGACCGACTGCAGCATGTCGCCGATCTGCTCAGGGGACAGTCGCGAGAGGCGCGAGAGCCCCGAGCCGTTTTCGACCACGGCCCCGTCCCAGTCCAGTCCGCGCTCACGGGCCCAGCGGTCGACCACCCGCGCGGCCTTGAGCTCGGTGGCCGGCGTGCCCTCGATCTCCGCCCCCATGGTCAGCATGATCTGGCGGGCCATGACGTTGTTGGACCACTTGTTTTGTAGCCACAGGTAGTTCGACAGCGGCCGCGAGTCGTGGGTGAGCAGCTTCTTGGCCCCCGACTGCAGCAGGCCCTTGCGCCAGGTGCCCTTGATGGTGCCGCCGGCCGATTCGAACAGCTGCTCGAACGCGTGGAAGAAGGCATCGTGCGGGTCGCCGGCCACCCGGTAGTAAAGATGCGGCGAGCACTCGCGAGAGACCGTGCCGCCCACCTTGATCTCCGCACTCGCCGCCGTCGAATCACGGATGTCGATCACCGGGCGGTTGGTGCTGTTGCGACAAGGCCGGTTGACCAAGTTGAGGCTGTTGCTCAGCGACACGCGCGGGTTGGGCGGCCAGGTGCTTACCGCCGAGTCGTCGTCACTGTGCGGGGTGATGGCGATGCGCACCGCGCGGTTGTCCAGCAGTAGCGCGTTGGGCAGGGCGTTGTAAACCCGGTCCGGGCGGTTGTCGAACTCGCCCGGATCGGTGGTGATCGGCGCAAAATAGCTGTCGTCGAGGATCACGTCGCCACGAATCTCGCGCACGCCCAGTTCCTTGAGGCGGCGTACGACGTCCCAGAGATCCTCGCTGCGGAACCACGGATCGCCATACCCCTTGATGTAGAGATCGCCCTCGACCACACCGTTGACCGGCATTTGGTCGGCGTAGAATTCGGTCTTCCAGGTATAGGTGGGGCCGAGGATGTCCAGCGCGGCCACGGTGGTCACCAGCTTCATCACCGAGGCGGGGTTGAACAGGCGCTCGGCCTGGTGGGCGATCAGCGGCTTGTCGCTGTCGACCGCCTGCACCCAGATGCCCAACTCGGCGGCACTGAGTTCCTGTCGGTCGAGCTCGGCCTTGACCGCCCCGGGAAGCGGGGTGTCGGCCATGACGGCGGGGCTGGCAGGCAGGATGCCCGTAATGAGCAGGAGCAGCGCCAGTCGGCGCAGCAACCTTTGGGCTTGGGCGTGCATCAACATGATCGCGTGTACGTCCCCGTGGAAGACGAAATTTCGGCCACCCGGCGGATGCCGAGGCGCCATCATCATGCCATAGCAAAAAGCGCGAGGCATGGCTGTTTTCACGGCGAATTGGCCCGGCCGCCTGCCCGCGCGGATGCGCTTTGAGGTAACCGCGTGCATTGAGTAAACTAGCCGGTCTTTCAACGCAACGCGAAACCGCATTACATGGCCGAAATCAACCCGATCCTGAATCGTATCGACAACCTCATCGAGCGCTCCGAGTCGCTCCGGGGGTATCTTTGACTTCGATCAGAAGCAGGAACGCCTCGAAGAGGTAGACCGCGAGCTCGAGGTACCCGACGTCTGGAACGATCCGGATCGCGCCCAGGCGCTCAACAAGGAGCGTGCCTCGCTGGTGCGTATCGTCGAGACACTCGCCACCATGCGCGACGGGCTGACCGACGCCCGTGACCTGCTGGAGATGGCCGGCGAGGAAGACGACGAGGAGACCATCGCCTCGATCGAGGCCGACGTGGCCAAGTTCGAGAAGCAGATCGAGGATCTCGAATTCCGCCGCATGTTCTCCGGCGAGATGGACGAGTCCAACGCCTACATGGACATCCAGGCCGGCGCCGGCGGTACCGAGGCCCAGGACTGGGCCTCCATCCTGATGCGAATGTACCTGCGCTGGGCGGAAAAGCACGGCTTTACCACCGAGATCACCGAGATCTCCGACGGCGAGGTCGCCGGCATCAAGTCGGTGACCATCCGCTTCGAGGGCGAGTTCGCCTTCGGCTGGCTGCGCAGCGAGACCGGCGTGCATCGCCTGGTGCGCAAGTCGCCGTTCGACTCGGACAACCGGCGCCACACCTCGTTTGCCTCGGTGTTCGTCTCCCCCGAGATCGACGATGCCATCGAGATCGAGATCAACCCGTCCGACATCCGCACCGACGTCTACCGCGCCTCCGGGGCCGGCGGTCAGCACGTCAACCGGACCGAGTCGGCGGTGCGTTTTACCCACCTGCCCACCGGCACCGTGGTGGCCTGCCAGTCCGAGCGTTCGCAGATCAAGAACCGCGACCGCGCCATGAAGCAGCTCAAGGCCAAGCTCTACGAGCTGGAGATGCAAAAGCGCCGCGCCGAGGCCCAGGCCGTCGAGGACACCAAGGCCGACGTCGGCTGGGGCAGCCAGATCCGCTCCTACGTGCTCGACCAGAGCCGCATCAAGGACCTGCGCACCGGCCACGAGACCGGCAACACCCAGGCGGTGCTCGACGGCGAGCTCGACCCGTTCATCGAGGCCAGTCTCAAGAGCGGCCTGTAAAACGCAGAAGTTGCGCCGTAGGAGCGGCTTTAGCCGCGAAACGCGAAGCGAAAGCCCGACGACATCGCACCTGAAGGCGCTCCCACAACTGATTCGACAGACACGCCGACGACCCGGCCCATCCAACCACGAAGACCCGACACCATGGCCGAGCACAAGCCCGAAATCGACGAGAACCAACTGATTGCCGAGCGCCGCGAGAAGCTCAAGAAGCTGCGCGAGCGCGGCGAGGCATTTCCCAACGACTTCCGTCGCGAGGACATGGCCGGCGAGCTGCAGGCCGAGTACGGCGAGCACGACAAGCCCTGGTTCGAGGAAAACCCCATCCGCGTGGCGGTGGCCGGCCGCGTCATGGCCAAGCGCGTCATGGGCAAGGCCAGCTTCCTGTCGGTCCTCGACCAGTCCGGGCGCATCCAGTTCTACGTCGCCCGCGACGACATCGGCACGGACGCCTACCAGGACTTCAAGACCTGGGACATCGGCGACATCGTCGGTGGCGAGGGCCTGCTGTTCAAGACCAACAAGGGCGAGCTGTCCGTGCGCGTCGACAACCTGCGCATGCTCACCAAGAGCCTGCGCCCGCTGCCGGACAAGTACCACGGCCTGTCCGACACCGAGGCCCGCTATCGCCAGCGCTACCTGGACCTGGTGATGAACGAGCCGACGCGCCGGACCTTCCGCCTGCGCTCGCAGGTAATCCAGTTCATCCGCGACTACCTCAACACCCGCGGCTTTCTGGAAGTCGAGACCCCGATGATGCACGCCATCCCCGGCGGCGCGGCGGCCAAGCCCTTCGCCACCCACCATAACGCGCTCGACATGCCGTTGTACCTGCGCATCGCGCCGGAACTGTTCCTCAAGCGCCTGGTGGTCGGTGGCTTCGAGCGGGTCTACGAGATCAACCGCAACTTCCGCAACGAGGGGCTGTCGACCCGGCATAACCCCGAGTTCACTATGGTCGAGTTCTACGAGGCCTACGCCGACTATCAGGACCTGATGAACCTAACCGAGGACCTGCTGCGCGAATGCACCCGCGAGGTTCACGGTGGCACCTCACTGGTCTACCAGGGCGACACCTTCGACTTCGGCAAGCCCTTCGACCGCATCACCGTGCGTGACGCCATCCTGCGCTACAACCCGGATCTCAAGGCCGAGGACATCGACAGCCTGGAGGCGGCCACCAAGGTGGCCGACAGGCTCGGCATCCCGATCAAGTCCAGCTACGGCCTGGGCAAGGTGCAGATCGAGATCTTCGAGAAGACCGCCGAGCACAAGCTGCACGACCCCACCTTCATCACCGAATACCCGGCCGAGGTCTCGCCGCTGGCCCGCCGCAAGGATGACGACCCGTTCGTCACCGAGCGCTTCGAGTTCTTCGTCGGCGGCCGCGAGATCGCGAACGGATTTTCCGAGCTGAACGACGCCGAGGACCAAGCCGAGCGCTTCGCCCAGCAGGTCAATGAGAAGGACGCCGGCGACGAGGAGGCCATGCACTTCGACGCCGACTACATCCGCGCGCTGGAGCACGGCATGCCGCCGACGGCGGGGGAGGGGATCGGCATCGACCGGCTGATCATGCTGCTGACCGACTCGGCGTCGATTCGGGATGTGTTGCTGTTTCCGCATATGCGGCCGGAGTAAGCAGCCGAGTGTTTATGCATGCTTACGCTGGGCTCAGCTCAACTCAACTTGGCCAACAAGACAGGGAAACGGAAGTCGTTAGGGGTGACTATGAACAGCAGGAAGTTTTTGGCATTTGCGCTGGCTCTATCCGTCTTGTCTGGGTGCTCCGTCAGGACCGGGCTTTTGGTTGATGTAGCTGATGTCGAAAAGCCTTTGATGGGTGAGGCGGTCGCAAGTCTTTCTAGTGGTCGCTTCACTGTTTCAAACATTGACGGTTATGTTTGCGAGGGGACATACGATCAATTTACTCGATCGCCAATGCTTCAGACCGATGTAAGTTGCAGTGATGGCCGGCACGGTAAAGTGATGGTTATGAGAACTGGGCCAAATCTGAGAAATGGGTCAGGGGAAGGCGTCCTCAATGATGGGACGAGATTCAAAGTCTTAATGGGCGAAGCGATTCATCACCGGGACTCTCAGGGCATTTGGGAAAAAGTAAAAACTGAAGACTAAAAAACACATTCATGCTGTTGGAAAAGAGTCAGAATCGCTTTACCGATTCAGGGTAGGTTTTCGCACGCCCTCAAATAATGCAGTTTCTGTGTCGAGCCGTGCTCGGCGCGCGAGGCACTTTCTCTTGCTTGCCCAAACAGAAGGGCGCCCCCCTGCCTTGGCCCTGCGGGCTTCCCTCCCGTCCGGGGTGTGGCGGACGGGCCCAGTTCGCCACCTCCCTGTAGCGCCGACCCTGCGGCACCCCGGCCGCTCGGCAAGGCGAAGGGAAAAAGGCATCCCCACGCCTATGTGCCGCTTACTGCTTTCCCGATGCCGTTTGGTAAAGCGTAGGGAAATCCGCCACCCCGGGGCGGGTCCATGCTAATGCCCCAATGGACTCCGTGTCCGTGGGTCGAGTAAGCCGTTCTGGCCTACGCTGAGAACTATCCGCACTCACCGGCACCCCGTTTGTTCCCAACGAGCGACCGAAGGTCAACGAGCTGATATGGCACGCAGTCTCCGTCGTGTTTTTGGGATGCCCGCTTTCACCGCCCTCGCTGGCGGTTGGGTCCTGCTGTTGGGTGGCTGCGCCACGACCATCGTGCCCCCCGCGTTGGTGGAGGACCCGCAGGCTGTCTTTGTGCTGGACCACGGACGTCATTCCAGTCTGGTGCTCCCGCATCCCGACGGTTTTGTCCGCTACGCCTACGGTGACTGGCGCTGGTATGCCGAAGTGGAGACGGGAGGGACGGAAGCGAGCCGGACCTTGCTCTGGCCGAGCGCTGCCGGCCTAGGGCGGAGTCAGACCGAGGGAGACATGACCGCTGGCGGCGTGCGCGCAGCGCTGATTGTCGGCATCCAGGATCTTCACGAGCTGCAGGTCGAGACGAACCGGTTGGCTACCCTGCGCTCTTCGCTCGAACGCCTTCACCGGGAAAATCACGCCAGCCTGAAATACAACGCCGCCTACGATCTCGCCTTCGTCGAGCATCCCGAGGCCTACGCATTCTGGAACAACTCGAACCACAAGGTGGCCGAGTGGCTGCAGCGATTGGGATGCGCTATCGAGGGCAGTGCGTTCTGGGCCTGGTGGCGGGTGAAACCTCCGGAGGGCAGCGGCCCTGAGCGCACCGGGATCGATACGGGATCGAGCCTGGGCGAGTGACCGATGTGTCGCCGCTTGGTGTCGGCAAGTCCGGCGTATCCGGCTTCAGAGTCTCGCTTTTTGACCCGAAGTCGCCGACGTAAGCGGCAGGCAGTCAGAGCTTCTTTTTCTCGAATGCCTCGACCTGTTCGCGGGCCTCGTCCTTGTTGATGCCGTAACGCTCCTGGATCTTGCCGATCAGGTAGTCGCGGTGGCCTTCGGCCTCGACGAGGTCGTCATCGGTCAGTTTTCCCCACTCTTTCTTGATCTCGCCCTTTATCTGCTTCCAGTTGCCCTTGATCTGCTCTGGGTCCATTGAGTTTTCCTCCGATGGGTAGGGAATGCGAGTCATCACGCTCGCGGTTTGAGCCGTGGATAGAGCTTAGTAGGGCCTTGCCGAGCTTTCAGAAACCGTCCCGACGTCATACGGGATGCGCAAATCCCGCAAAACGTCCTAGGCTCAATACCCATGACCCTCGCCGAATTGATTTCAGGGCGTTCCGTACCGAGCGATCAACCCGCTGTAGTGACGTTCGGCCGCGAGTCGGTCCAGACGACGACCCGCGACGAGCTTTTCGAGCGCACCGGTCGATTGGCCGCGGGGCTCAAGCAGGCTGGCCTCGAGCGCGGTGGCCGGGTGGTGCTCATGGCCCCCAACAGCGCCGACTGGATCGTCTCGGCGCTCGGCGTCATGAACGCCGGGGGTGTGGTGGTGCCCCTGGACGTCCAGATGCCCGACGAAGATCTGGCCCATGCCCTGGGCGACTGTGACCCGGCCTTCGTCTTCACCAGCACCGGCCTTTGGGAACGCATCGATGCCCTGGAGCTGGATCTGAATGCGCAGGTGCGTCTGTTCGGGGATGACGGGGAGAGCGACAAGGCCTGGAGCGCGCTGCTGGCTGCCGAAGCGGCCGAACCCGTCGAGGCAGCCGAAGACCTCGCCGCGATTTTCTACACCTCCGGCACCACGGGCCCGCCCAAGGGCGTGCCGCTTACCCACCGCAACCTGGCCAGCAACGTCGAGGCGTTGTGCGAACTGGACCTGGCGGATCGCACGGACCGTGCCCTGGTGCCGTTGCCCTTCCATCATGTCTATCCCTTCACCGTCGGGATCCTCACCCCGTTGACCTTGGGTGCGCCGATCATCATTCCCTTCTCCCTGGTGGGGCCGCAGATCGTGCGGGCCCTACGTGAGGGCGAAGCGACGGTCATGCTGGGCGTGCCACGTCTCTACGAGGCGATGTACAGCGTCCTGGAAGAGCGCATCGTCGGCCGGGGGCGGCTGGCCGCCGCGATGTTTCATGGCCTGCTGGGGCTGTCCATGGCAGCCCGCCGCCGACTGGGCTGGCGACCGGGGCACCGGCTGTTCGCCCCGGTGCGCAATCGCCTCGCCCCGGACCTGCGCCTGATGGTGGCGGGCGGCGCGGCCCTCGACCCGGACCTGGGGCGCAGGCTGCAGGGCCTGGGCTGGGAGGTGGCGACCGGCTACGGACTGAGCGAGACCTCGCCGATCCTGACCTTCAATGCCCCGGAGCAAATACGCCTGGAGAGTGCCGGCGTCGCGCTGCCCGGGGTGGAGCTGCGCATCGATGCCCATGAAGGGGAGGGCGAGATCCTGGCCCGGGGGCCGAACGTCTTCGACGGCTACTGGAATCTGCCCGAAAAGACCGCCGAGGACCTGGACGATGACGGCTGGTTTCATACCGGTGACCTCGGTGAGCTGGACGAGGACGGGTATCTCTACCTGCGTGGTCGCAAGTCCAGCATGATCGTCCTCCCGGGCGGCGAGAACGTGGACCCGGAGCGCGTGGAGAAGGCCCTGACGACGGCCGAAAGCATCCGCGAGGCGGGGGTCCTGGAGCACGATGACCGCCTCGCGGCGGTGGTGGTGCCGGAGGCCGGGTTACTGCGCGAGGCCAATGACGAGAACTTTCGCCAGCGTGTCGAGCAGGCGGTGGAGCAAGCGGCGCGCGGACTGCCGAGTCACCATCGGCCAAGCACCGTACGAATCGCCGTCGACCCGCTGCCGCGCACCCGGCTCGGCAAGCTGCGCCGCCACAAGCTCGAGCAACTGTTCGAGCGCCTGGGGGAAAGCGGAGGCGTTCCCGAGGCACCCCCGGAACCGATCTCGCGGGAATCCATGTCGCCCGAGGACCAGCAATTGCTGTCGGATCCGTCTGCCGAAGGCACGTGGAACTACCTGGCGAAACGCTATAGCGATCTGCGGCTTACCCCGGAAAGCCGCCTGAGTCGGGATCTCGACATCGACTCGCTCGGCTGGGTGGATCTGAGCCTCGCCTTGCGCGAGCAGGTGGGGATCGAACTCGACGAGACGGCCATCGCCCGCGTGAGCACCGTGCGGGACCTGCTGCGCGAGGCGGCGTCCTCCGCCGAGGCGGGCGAGCAAGCGGAGGATCTGGCGAAGGCTCTCGAAACGCCGGAGCAGTTGCTGGGACCCGAGCAGGAAGAGGCGCTGACTCCACCGGGGCCAGTGCGGAGAGTCGTCCATCGCGGGTTGCTGGGCCTCGTCAGGTTGGTAACCCGCCTCCTGCTGAGGGTCGATATCCGCGGTCGCATCCCCGAGAACGGCCACTACCTGATCGCCCCACGGCACTTGAGCGCCCTCGATCCGCTCGTGCTCACACGGGCCCTGAGCACGCGCCAACTGCAATCCCTGTACTGGGCCGGATGGACGGAGCTGATGTTTTCCGGTCCTCTCTCCCGCGGGTTCAGCCGTATCGCACATGTGCTGCCCATCGATCCGGGCGCGGCGCCGCGCAGTAGCCTGGCACTGGCGGCCACCACCCTCGAGCGCGGCCACACACTGGTCTGGTTTCCGGAAGGTCGGCGATCTCCCGACGGCACCCTGCAGCCGTTCCGGCCGGGCATCGGTCGCGTCCTGCGGGCACAGCCGGTGCCGGTGATACCCGTGTGGATCGAAGGGACCAGGGAGGCGATGCCACCCGGACGAATCCTGCCGCGTCCCGGACGGGTGCGAGTGATCATCGGTGACCCCATCCCTCCGGAGGGCTATGGCCGCGACGAGCGTGAAATCGTCGACATCATCCACTCGGCGGTCGCCGCCCTCGGAGACGAGGGACGTACTGGCGACGGTTGATACCGCTGGTCGCGTATGCCTGAGTGCTAGCCTTTTTCGCGGACGGTTGGGTGAAGGGAAAATGCGTTGTCGTCTGCCTGAATTCGCGGACGGACGATCAGGTTGTGGAACCGCTCGATGTAATCAAACAAAGCCTGCCGGTCGGGGCGGCACCTCCCGGCACACGTGTGCCACACTGCGGACCCTCGAACTGATCGATTCACCCAAGAAATCCAAGGAAATTACGCCATGGCGGCTGCCGGCCTACTCGCCCTGCTCGACGACATTGCCACGCTGCTCGACGACGTCAGCGTCTATTCCAAGATCGCGGCCAAGAATACCGCCGCCGTGCTCGGCGATGATCTGGCGCTCAATGCCCAGCAGGTCACCGGCGCCGGCGCTAGCCGCGAGTTGCCGGTTGTTTGGGCGGTGGCCAAGGGCTCGTTCCTCAACAAGCTGATCCTGGTGCCGGCTGCACTCTTGATCAGCGCCTTCCTCCCGTGGCTGATCACGCCGCTGCTGATGCTCGGCGGTCTGTTCCTGTGTTTCGAGGGGGCGGAGAAGATTGCCCACAAGTGGCTGCACAACGCCGAAGAAGACGCGGCGCATAAAGAGGAGATCCGCGAGGCCGCGGTGGATGAGAAAAAGGACATGAAACAGGCGGAGCGCAAACAGATCCGTGGGGCGATCCGCACGGACTTCATCCTGTCGGCGGAAATCATCGTGATCGCCCTGGGCGCGGCGAGCGCGGCGGGCATCTGGACGCAGACCGTGGTGGTCTCGTTGGTGGCGCTGGTGGCCACGGTGGGTGTCTATGGTCTGGTCGCTGGCATCGTGCGCCTCGACGATTGGGGCCTGGCACTGGTGAAGGATGCGGGTGCGGATGCCTGGGGGCGCTTCAAGGAAACCCTCGGACGCGGCATCCTCGTCACGGCGCCGAAGTTCATGCGCGGGTTGTCGATCGTCGGCATGGTGGCGATGTTCCTGGTTGGTGGCGGCATCCTCGCCCATGGTCTGCCGTTCCTCCATCACCTGCTCGAGGCCATGACCCATGGGCTGACTGACGTGATGCAAACGGTCGCATCGCTGCTGTTCAACGGCGGGATCGGGGTGATTGCCGGCGCGATTGTCCTGGCGGGCGTGATGGGCTTTCAGCGGGTTCGCCGGGCGTTCTGACGGTGGGAGATGGCGGCGATCAGCGGGCGCGGTCTCGCCAGAGCGTGCTCGCGCGTCGCTTGATGGGACGCAGCCAGAGCCGCGCATGCGGCGAATGTCGGCCGAGCAGGGCGAACCCGATCAACAGCAACGGTATGCCGATGGGCAGTGGCAGCCAGAAGGTCAGAAAGCCGGCTACGACGAAAACGGCGCCCAGTCCGATCAGGACCCATTTCCGGATTCGCCCGAATAGCTTGCCGGTCAAACCGGTAGTCGAAAGGGGCATCGCCGATTCTCGAGCCAGGCAGGAAGGATAATTCCGCGACCATGATGCAGTGATGATGGTTTCTTCCTGATGACGGGGTCGGGCTGGATGCCAGGGCAGGCGGAAGCCAGTCGATTCCCTGCCATCGGGGCTGGATGGTCCGTCGTGGATACCCGCCGCCTGTGGCTCTCTTTCTACCCGGTCTCTCAGTCGGGATAACTCGAGATCGTCGATTTCTCGTTCCGGGACTGGACCGGCGACCGCGAGACAAGCACGCCGAGGCGAGCACGTTCGCCCAGCCCCGCGGCGTGCCCATTCTCCGGTTCGCAAAGCTGGTATACGATTTTTCAGGAAAAGCGGCGAAATGGACTTCCTTCCCGCGATCGTGAGTACGCTTGGCACCATGTGGTGGTTAATCCCGCTTGCCATGGTGCTCGCACTGATTAAGACGCCCCGGTTCAAGGGCATGGTCGGCGAGTTCCTGGTAAAGCTAGCCGCGCGGCTCCGGTTGCCCGCCGACGTCGATCACGCGATGCACAACGTTACGGTGCCCACCCCGGACGGCACCACGCAGATCGACCACGTCTTCGTTTCCCGGTTCGGCATCTTCGTGGTCGAGACCAAGCACATGAAGGGCTGGATCTTCGGCGGCGAGAAACAGCCGAAATGGACCCAGAAGATCTACCGCAAGACGGTTCCGTTCCAGAACCCGCTTTGGCAGAACTACAAGCACGTCAAGGCGCTCGAGGCGATGCTCGACGTGCCTGCGGAGGTGATCCATTCCATCGTCGCCTTTACCGGTGAGAGCATCTTCAAGACGCCGATGCCGGCCAACGTTACCCGTGGTGGTAGTTACGCGCGTTACATCCGCACATTCAAGACACCCGTCCTGAACGATGCGCAGGTACGCGAAACGATCGCCGCGATCGAGTCCGGTCGACTGGCCCCGACGCGCGCGACGCACCGCGAGCATGTGGCCCGCCTGAGGACCCGTTCCGATTCCAGCGCCGCGAGGCACTGCCCCCGTTGCGGCAGCGAGATGGTGTTGCGAACGACCAAGCGTGGTGCCAATGTCGGCAAGCGCTTCTGGGGCTGTTCGACCTTTCCCGCCTGTCGAGCGAGACAGGACGTCGATTAAAGCGCGGAAAGACGCCCTTCGTCTGATTAAGCGTTTATCGCCCTCTGGCTTTGCGTGCAATAGGTCCCGGGGCCGTGATCGTTTTCCAAGGAGGCTCGTATGCATCGGGCGCCTGCTGCAAGCAGCCCGTCGTTGCCTACTATAGGTCTGAGTCTATGGGGCAGCGTGATGAATCCAATTAATGGGCATCGCGCGGCCTGATACCCTCGCGGATCATTTAATCGTGGCTCCGGGTGGACGGACTGATGCGGATTTTCAACCAGATAGGTTTCGGCAATCTCAAGGGTGATGTCTTTGGCGGTGTGACGGCAGCAGTCGTTGCCTTGCCCATGGCGTTGGCCTTTGGTGTGGCGTCCGGGGCAGGCGCGGAGGCGGGCCTTTACGGCGCGGTGCTGGTGGGGCTGTTCGCCGCGCTGTTCGGGGGCACGCCGACATTGATCTCGGAGCCTACGGGGCCGATGACGGTGGTGTTCACGGCGGTGATCGTCGCCCTGATGGTCCCCGATCCGGCGACGGGGGTCGTGGCCGAGAACGCCATGGCGATGGCCTTTACCACGGTCATGCTGGCCGGCTTCTTCCAGGTGATGTTCGGGGTACTCAAGCTGGGGCGCTATGTCACGCTGATGCCCTACACGGTGATCTCGGGCTTCATGTCCGGCATCGGCCTGATCCTGATCATCATCCAACTGCCCGGCCTTCTGGGGCATGCCTCCCCCGGTGGCGGGGTGATGGGATCGATCGAGGCCTTGCCGGGGTTGTTCGCCGATGTGAATGCGGGCGAACTGCTCCTCGGCGTTGTCGCGCTGGGCATCCTGTTCCTGATGCCCAAGGCGTGGCGACGTTTCATGCCGCCTCAGCTTCTGGCTCTGGTGGTGGGCACGTTGTTGGCGGTGTGGTTTATCGGCAGCGGCGACTACCGCGCGATCGGCGAGATTCCCTCCGGGCTGCCCTCGATCACGGTGCCCACCTTCAGCGCCGACGAATGGATGACCATGGTGATCAACGCCTTGGTGCTGGCCATGCTGGGCTCCATCGACGCGTTGCTGACATCGGTAATCTCCGACAGCCTCACCCGCAACGAGCACAACTCCGACAAGGAGCTGGTGGGACAGGGGCTGGGCAACCTAGCCTCGGGTATGTTCGGTGGTCTGCCCGGTGCCGGCGCGACCATGGGAACGGTGGTCAACATCCAGACCGGGGCGAGAACGGCCTTGTCCGGCCTGGTGCGCGCCGCAGTGCTCGGGGTTGTGGTGTTCGGCGCGAGCGGCCTGGTGGAGAGTATCCCGAAGGCGATCCTCGCCGGCATCGCCATCAAGGTGGGCATCGACATCATCGACTGGGGGTTCTTGCGCCGCGCGCACCGGTTGTCGATGCGTGGGGCGTTGATCATGTACGGCGTGATCGGCATGACCGTGTTTGTCGACCTTATTACCGCCGTGGGCATCGGCCTGTTCGTGGCGAACATCCTCACCATTCGCCGCCTGTCGGATTTGCAGTCGGAACACGTGCGCGTGCTTGGCCAGGCCGAGGAAACAGGAGGGAGCGATTACGAGGGCCTGGATTCGGACGAGAAGCGGTATCTAACCGAGGCCGGCAGCCGGGTGGCTCTGCTCGATCTCAGCGGACCGCTGATCTTCGGTGCGGCCCAGACCTTGACCCGTCAGCAGAATCGGTTGGATAGCGCCCAAGCGCTGGTCATCGACCTGAGCGGCGTGCCGCACCTGGGCGTGAGCGCGGCGCTGGTTCTTGAGCGCATCATCCGCGATGCGGTAGACCGTGGCTCTCGGGTGGTGCTGTCGGGTGCCCAGGACCAACCCCGCGCCCGTCTAGAGAAATTGGGCGTCGCGCAGGAAGTGCGTCCCGACGACTGGCTGGCCAGCCGGAGCGAGGCGGTGCGCCAGGCCTGCTCCGCGCCTGAAGCCACGGCATGATGAGCGTGACCGAGGGGCCGGTATGACTGCCAATCTGTTCGACAAACTCCCCGAAGACCTCCAGAAAGAGTGCTTCGACATGCTGGTCGAGGCCGAGAACGTGACCATCGAACGCATCGTCTCGCATGGCCATACCTCGCCGGCCACCGGCTGGTATGACCAGCCACGGCATGAGTGGGTGGTCGTGCTCAAGGGGCGGGGCGTGGTGGCGTTCGAGCATGGCGATGAGGTGACGCTCGAGTCGGGTGATCATCTGACGATCCCCGCACACTGCCGTCACCGCGTGGCCTGGACCGACCCCGACGAGGAGACGATCTGGCTGGCGGTGCATTACGACGCAGACTGACAAATTCGATGACTGTGGATGTCCGATTTTTGCACGCTGGCGCATGACGCGCTTTGCAAATGGTGACGGCAGTGTGGCCCGCTTGTGGTCTGCTAGTCGTCAGAAGAAGTACTTTCCCAACCCACGCTCGAGGATTTCGCGCGAGCGGCCGCGCTTCTTGCCGAAGTGCTGGTCGTGGAGCTTCCGGGCGATGGGGCGAAAAGCCTCGACCACGCGTGGGTCGAAGTGGCTGCCGGCGTCGTCGCGAATGATGGCCCAGGCCTGCTCGAACGGCATGGCCTGCTTGTAGGGGCGCGGGGAGCACAAGGTGTCGAAGACGTCGGCGACGGCGAAGATGCGGGCGTTGAGCGGGATCTTCTCGCCGGCCAGCCCGCGCGGGTAGCCGGTGCCGTCCCACTTCTCGTGATGGCAGGCGATCACGTCACGGGCCTCGGCGAGCGAGGGAATGCCGTCGACGATGTCCTCGCCCTGCGGGACGTGCGAGCGCATCAGCGCCATTTCCTGGTCGTCGAGCTTGCCGGGCTTGAGCAGGATGCGGTCGGGTATGCCGATCTTGCCGACGTCGTGGAGCAGGGCACCGGAGAGCAGGGCGCGCATGGCCTTCTTGGCCAGCCCCAGGCGCTCGCCGATGGCCATGGCAATGTCGGTGACGCGGTAGTTATGATCGCCGGTGTCGGAGTCGCGCTTGGCCACCGCCTTGCCCATGGCCTCGAGCAGGGCGATATGGGAGGAAAGCAGATCGCGCGACTTGCGGTCGTTCTCGTTGTTCAGATGCACCACGATGGGGTAGATCACCAGCCCGCAGGCGATGGCAGCGAGCGCGGCCATCAGCGCGGCGGCGAGTGTGGTGTCGAGCATGCTTTGTCGCTGCCAGTCGGGCACCAGCCGTACCCCCTCGAAGTAGGCGAGGGGGGCATCGGTCACGGTGCCATCGAAGAGCGGCACGGTTACGCGCAGCACCCACCGGTCCCCGGGCAGGTGCAGGGTCTCGTAGTCCGGCTTTTGCGACAGATCGCCGCCGTACTCGTTGAGTTGCGATTCGAGTCGCTCGCCCGCTGGCGTGCTCCACTCTGCCAGCAGTGTGCCGTCCTGACGGTAGATTTCGGCAATCTCGAACAGCCCGCCGGCCAGTGTCCTCGCGGCCTGGGTGGCGATGGTCTTGCCGTCCGGGCCGTTGAGATCCGCCAGGTCGAACTGACCGATCATTCGCCGAGATTCCTCCATGGCCAATTGGACCGTGGCATGTTCGGCATTCTCTTGCGCGACGAACCACGCGGCGGTGCTGGCGGCGATCGCGAGCAGCGTGCTGATCAGGGCGATCAGGATGGCTGCCTTGCGGCGGTATGAATGCATGCCGATTTCCTTTTCGAAAAGACCCGTCTCCTTGTGGGGATATGTTCGCACGATTGGGCGAAGGAATGGATGACCCCGGTATGCCGACGCTCTCGGAGGTTAGGTGCTGGGCGACACGACGAACAACGTCTGGGTGGGGTAGGCGAACTCGATGCCTTCATCCTCGAAACGCTGATGGATATGCAGATTGACCGCCTGCTGGATGTCCATGTAGCGGTTGTAGTCCGGAGTATTCACGTAATAGACCGTTTCGAAGTTGAGCGAGAACGAACCGTATTCCTTGAAATGGGAGCGGTCGAAACGGGTCTGCTCCGAGGCTTCCACTGCCTCCCGCATGATGGAGGGAATCTTTTCCAACTTGGTCCGAGGCGTTTGGTAGGTCACGCCGATATTGAAGACCACACGCCGCTCGTACATCCGCCCGTAGTTGCGGATACGGCTTTGGAGCAGATCGGAGTTGGAAAACACCAACTGCTCCCCCGAGAGGCTGCGCAGCCGCGTCGTCTTGAGCCCCACATGCTCCACGCTGCCCAGAAAGCTGTCGATGATCAGGAAGTCCCCCACGGCGAAGGGCTTGTCCAGGACGATCGACAGGGAGGCGAATAGGTCGCCGAGGATATTCTGCACCGCGAGGGCGACGGCGATGCCGCCCACGCCCAGTCCCGCGATGAGAGCGGTCACGTTGATGCCCAGGTTGTCCAAGGCCAGCAACAGTACGATCGACCACAGGGCGATGCGGGCGATGAAGTTGACGACACTGAGCGTCGTGACACTGCCTGGATCGGTTTCCTTTCTTTTTAGTCGATAGCGCTCCAGACGCTGGGTAAGAAAGGTGCTCGACCATAGGCCCGCTTGCAGTAGCAGCGCCAGCACAATGACAGACTGGAAAAAACGATCTGCCTGGGAGGGAAGATCGAGGTAGAGGGTAGCGGCGGAGAGGCCCACGACGAGCAGGAACCACCACTGGGTGCGCCTCAGTACCGCCACAAGATCGTCGTCAAGGGTGTTGGCGGTACTTTCGGCAAACCGCCCCCAGCGATTGATGAGCACGCGCCGGACTACGAACAGCAGGGCAAAGACACCCAGCGCAACGCCCAGAGCAATCAAAACCTCGATGAGATTGACAGGACCGATGGTCAATTCCGGAAGGTTCATGACAAGAGTCCTCAAAGTCGCGGTGCGGGATATCGCTGTTGCAGGATCAAGGAAGCGGGTCTTCCTCGGTAGTTACGCCCTCGATCGGCGATTGCTCTGGTTTTTTGGACTATAGACGCCGTCAGCGGAAGACAGGAAATGGTTTTCGGGGCGTACAGCACAGGAGAAGGGAGCGCGCTAAGGAGTTATCGGTCAGGCGATGGCGGACCGATATTGGCGTGCCCTTATGTCCGCAAGGCTATTCCCTGATAGAGGAATGGATTACGGGCGTGACCCGAGAGATTCCTTATCGATCGTTACATGATTGAGCGGGCGACACGTGCGACCACCTGCTGAGTGGTCAGGGAAATCGAGCGTTCCGGTGTCGACCAACCCGTCGGTCCGAAGCTTGAAGGTTGAGTGGCTGCCCGATTACTTGGTCAGTCAACTCGCTGCCTATGGGGTGACGGTGAGCCAGATAGATCGAGATTACGGGAAGGGGCGCTCGTCCATCGCTCGAGCGTGCCGGTCGGCAATGTCGAAAAACTTGCGAGAAGCCAGCATTCCCTTCGCCGTGATGACAGGAGCCGATCGATGGCTCAGATGCAAGGAGTCATAGGGAGAAGCGCCTGCTCTCAGCTGGCCCATGCCGTCCTGACGAGCGGCGATCCGCGAGAAGAGCCATCAACCGGTCTGGATCCACGATGCGCCATTAATGCGGGGCACGCATCTCTCCCTCGCTGCCCGAATCGAACAGTGGGGCGAATTGTGCGGGCAGGGATGAGCGGATGTCCTCTATCTCTCCGGCAGAGACGGCCTCTTCGAGGACGCTGATCACTGCCCGCGCGTGGAAGACACCGGTATTGAGTCCCGAGCTTTCCTTGATGCAGACCCGTTCGAAGAATTCGTCCAGGTCAAAACGTTCCGGTGGCGTGGCCCCGTCGAGGTAGTGGGCAATCTCCGCGGGGAGTTGAGCGCCGAGGTTCGTGGCTGCTCCCGTCTGGATGCGTTCACCCAGGCTCTCTAGTGTGGCGCGAATGGCCTTCACGGCCTCGCCGCTGGAACTCAAGTGGGCGCGGTGCTGGACCTGGTGGACAAACTGATCGTATTGCATGGTGACTCACCTCGCTGAAAGGACGTTCGAGGACTACCAACTCGGCATCGGTATTTCTTGGGGTCTCGGGATCTTCAGCATAGACGTTGCGCCTCGGGTTGACCGGTTGAAGTGTGGGCGCAGCGGGACAGCAGTGCAGGAGAAAATCGACCTGCCCCAAGGCGATCGCTCCTCTTCTAGCGCAACGGAGAACGGCCTTTGCGGTGGTCAGGGCGGCAAGCGATTTATATCGCGCAGTTCGGATGTGACACGACAATGAATTTTGACCTATGGTGAATGGGTGGTTGCCTGAGGCCTGATGCCGGCCCCGGCGCAGCCACGGAGAAGGAGGGGGCGCTCACCATCGGGCGGGCGCTTGTCAACGACCGACATAGGTACGTAGCTCATGACAGAGAAGATGGACGCGGAACGCGGTTTCTACCGCCAAGGCAATATCACCGTCGAGCAGGCATCGGATGGCATGTTCCTGGTGCAACGGATACCCAACCGGCCCAGAAAGGGCACCACCAACGGCCGAATGGCCTTTCCTGGAACTGCGGATACTGTCTACGAGACCACCGTTTTCGACGACGCCGTCGACCACGCGCGCTCGCTCGCCAAGGCAGGTTGAACCGCGTTGAGCGGATCGCCACCGTGCGATTTGCTACCAGACGAGCCCGAATCCCTTCTAAAGGGTTCGGGTTTTTTCGTGGCACCGGGCTCTTGCCGCGGAGGTGGCCTTGTCGAGGGGCCACCAGCCGAGACGGCAGGAGAGATGTGCAACCTGGGATTGTGGAGCAACCAGGTGATGCCACTCCTGGATCTGACCGCCCCGGTTCGGGTGAGTTGAACTACGTTTGTGAAGGAGGCCTCGCGACCTTGCATATCGAATCGGTGGCGTTGATTTCCCAGGCCGCCAGAATCGCTGCACTATGTTTACCGAAGTTGTTGGTTTCCAAGTAGGAATTCTATCGCATCGTGCAGGGTGTGCTGGGGGTGGCGGGACATGGCTCAAGTGCCGGTGACGTCCTCCGTGTCGTTACCGTCAACAAGTAAGGAGACAGAGTATGTATGAATGGGGATACAACGGGATGCCGCATGCCGGGATGGGTTTCGGAGTCGGCTGGATTTTGATGGTGTTGTTCTGGATATTGTTGATCGTCGCGATTGCCGTACTGATCAAGTGGTTGATTGCACCATCCGGATCACGCTCAAGCTCGGATGCTCCGTCGCCATCGCGGCGTACCGCGATGGACTTGCTGCGGGAGCGTTACGCCCGCGGGGAAATTGATCACGAGGAGTTCGAGGAACGCAAACGCCGGCTCGAGGACTGATAGAGATTTTCCGTTAGATAGAAGTGGTAGCTTGAGTGGGCACGGAACCGTGCTGCCTTCGTACATCGTTCACTCAAAGGAGTTTCTTCATGACACTGCATCTAGAGATTGCCCCCTTGATTTCCCTTCTCGCCGGGATTGCCATCCTGATCTTCCCCAAGCTCCTCAACTTCATCGTAGCCGGCTACCTGATCGTTCTCGGCATTCTGGGCCTGACGGGATATGCCTTCTGAAAGCCGAGGGCGCAGAAACATTCAGCGCACCGTCGATGCTGGGCGCAGTGAGGTCTGGGTGCCGGATCCCGGCGTGTTGACGGCCTTCGGCGAGGCTATGCCGAGGGAGTCGGGTTTTGTGCAGTTCATCTCGACCACGCCATGCGTCCCGCGGCGCAAATTGCGGCATCTTGACCGGCTCGGAAGTCGACGGACTTAGCCAGTCCCGCTGTTTCTCTCAAGACAGGCCAACGATGACTACACTCCAGTCCTAAACGGACGTTTATTCAGGAGGTTGTCATGCGGTTCAGCAATCGTCGCGAGGCCGGGCAGCAATTGGCCGAGGCCTTGGAACACCTCCGCGGGCAGGTTGGCGTGGTGTACGCCCTCCCCCGTGGGGGAGTGCACTTGGGTGTGGAGATCGCCCGTTACCTGGGTCTTCCCCTGGATCTTCTGATTCCCCGCAAGATCGGACATCCCGCCCAGCCGGAATACGCCATCTGCGCGGTGCCGGAATCCGGCGAGCGTGTCTGCAACCCGCAGGAGGAGCAGCGGGTCGACCCCCAGTGGTTGGAACAGGCGGAGCAGCAGGAACGCGCGGAGGCTCGCCGCCGGCGCGAGGTCTATTGCGGCCAGCGCCAGGCACCGGATGCGGAAGGAAAGCTGGCCATCATCGTCGATGACGGCATCGCCACCGGGCTGACGATGCGGGCGGCGATCCGGGATGCCTATCAGCGGGATCCCGCCAAGGTCGTGGTGGCCATTCCCGTGGTGCCGCCGAGCACCGCAGATCACTTGCGCCAGGAGGTCGACGAACTGGTCGCGCTAGACATTCCCGAGCAGTATCTGGGCGCGGTGGGCGCGTATTACGACCATTTCCCGCAAGTCTCGGATAACGAGGTGATCGAGATGATGCAACAGGCCGGCGGCCCGGAGGCGAGCCATGTCGAACGATAACGAGCAGACCGTTGAACTGGTACTCGATGGTAAGCCTCACGAGGGCATCCTCGGCTTGCCGGAACAGCCGGTGGGCCTGGTGGTGTTCGCCCACGGCAGTGGCAGTAGTCGCCTGAGTCCGCGCAACAATTTCGTGGCCCGCGTGCTCCGTGATGCCGGGTTGGCCACCCTGATGTTCGACCTGCTGACCGAGGAAGAGGATCGGGTCTACGAGACCCGTTTCGATATCGATCTGCTGGCCCATCGGCTGGTGCAGTCCTCGGAGTGGGTGGACCAACAGGCCGCGATCGCCGAGTTGCCTCGAGGCTACTTCGGCGCGAGTACCGGGGCCGGAGCTGCGCTGAAGGCCGCCGCACGACAAGATGACCTGATTCGCGCGGTCGTGTCACGGGGCGGCCGGCCAGATCTGGCCGGCGGCGATCTCCCGGCCGTGACGGCACCGACCTTGCTGATTGTTGGCGGGCACGACCCGCAGGTAATCGAACTCAATCGCGAGGCGCGTGCGGCCATGAAGGCCACCTGCGAACTGGAGATCGTGCCCGGCGCCACGCACCTGTTCGAGGAGCCCGGCACGCTCGAACAGGCGGCCCAACTGGCGTCCGACTGGTTCAGCCGCTGGTTGCCGAGCGACGCGGGACGCTGAGCCCGGCAGACAGGAGCCGGCGTAAGCCGTCGGCTCCATTGATCGGCACCGCCGGCCCGGAGGTGCAGCATGCAGCAGGATTCATCGCTCACCGATATCAGCCGGACGATCTGGCGGGCCAAGTACCGCCAGCCGGGTGAGGAGGGCATTCACGATACCTGGCGCCGCGTGGTGCGGGCACTGTCCGCGGTCGAGGCGGATCCCGATGCATGGGAGCCGCAGTTTTATCGTGTCCTGGAGGATTTTCGTTTTCTGCCGGGCGGGCGAATCCTGGCCGGTGCGGGCACTGCCAAGCAGGTCACCCTGTTCAACTGTTTCGTCATGGGGGCCATCGAGGATTCCATGGACGGCATCTTCGATGCGCTCAAGGAAGGCGCCCTGACCATGCAGCAGGGAGGGGGCGTGGGGTACGACTTTTCCACTCTCCGTCCAGCTGGTGTTCCCTCCCGGCACGTCAACTCGATCGCCTCGGGCCCGGTATCGTTCATGCGCACTGGGACAGCATGTGCGCCACCATCTTCTCCACGGGGGCCCGCCGCGGCGCCATGATCGCCACGCTGCGGGCCGATCATCCCGACATCGAGACGTTCATCGATGCCAAGCGCCAGCCAGGCGAGCTTACCCACTTCAATCTCTCCGTCCAGGTCAGTGATCCGTTCATGCAGGCCGTGCAGGATGACGACGACTGGCCGCTGCTATTCCCCGAAGAGGCCCTGGACGGCGAAGCGACCGAAACGGTGACCTGCGATTGGCCGGGTTATGACGGTCCGGTGGCTTGCCGCGTCATGCGGCGGGTCCGCGCCCGGCATCTCTGGGACCGGATCATGCGGGCCACATTCGATTATGCCGAGCCGGGCGTGTTGTTCGTCGACCGCATCAACCAGGCAAACAATCTCTGGTATCGCGAGCGGATCACGGCCACCAACCCCTGCGGGGAAATTCCGTTGCCGCCCTACGGGGCCTGTGATCTGGGCTCGATCAACGTGACCCGCTTCGTCCATGATCCGTTCGAGCCGACGGCGCGCCTGGACCTCGACGGCATCCGCGAAACCGCCCGTGTGGCCACGCGCATGCTCGACAACGTGATCGACGCCTCGCGATTCCCCCTCGATGCCCAAGCCGAACAAGCCCGGGGGAGCCGGCGGGTCGGGCTGGGACTGACCGGTCTGGCCGACGCGTTGATCATGCTGGGACAACGTTACGATTCGCCTGGCGGCTGCGCCCTGGCCGAGCAAATCATGGCGACCATCTGTCACGCGGCCTATCGCAGCTCTATCGACTTGGCCCGGGAAAAGGGCACCTTCCCCTTTTTCGAACGTCAGCATTATCTGGATGGGGCATTTGTCCGCGCATTGCCGGACGACATCCAGGACGGCATCGCCCGCTTTGGTATCCGCAACAGCCACCTGATTGCCATCGCGCCTACCGGCACGATCAGCCTACTGGCAGACAATGTCTCTTCCGGTCTCGAGCCGGTGTTCCGATTTGAGTTCACTCGAAGTGTCCTGGAACGCCATGGCAGTCATGCCACCTATCCGGTGCGTGATCATGCTTGGCGGGTATGGCAGGAGGGGCATTTCGACGAGTCATTGCCGGAGGCATTTCTTCAGGCGGAGGACCTCGAGCCCGAGGCACATCTGGCGATGCAGGCCGCGCTGCAGCCCTATGTCGACAGTGCCATTTCCAAGACCATCAACGTTCCACAGGACATGCCCTTCGAGCGGTTCAAGGCCATCTACCGACGCGCCCATGGCCTGGGTCTGAAGGGCTGCACCACCTTCCGTCCCAATCCGGTGACCGGTGCCGTGCTGGAATCCGCCGAGAGTGCTACCCCCTGTTGTGACCTCGAACGGGAGAATGACTGACGGCTGTCTGGTCCGTAGTCGGCGGCCCACAGCGACCCCCGGAGATTGGGCAGTGGTGCAACGTGCATCGAGGAGGAAGTCGTGAGATTAGAAACCACGCTCGGTCTGGCCTTGGCAGCCGGTTTGGCCATTCCCGCCGGGGCGCTGGTCTCCGCATTCCCCGGGTCGCGAACGTTTTGTTTCAAGCACGAGATCGACAGCTTTGTGTCGTATTTCGGTGGTGGCGCGTTGCTGGCGGCGGTAGCGCTGGTGCTGGTGCCATTCGGCATGCAGCACACGCATGTGGCGGCCGCCTCGGCGGCTTTCTTGGTCGGTGGGATGGCTTTCTGGCTGCTCAGCTCCTGGCTGAAACGCCGGGGCACAACCGGGGCCCAGTTTCTCGGCATGTTGTTGGACTTTATTCCCGAGGGTATTGCGCTGGGCGCGGCGGTGGCGACCGGCTCACACGTCGCCTATCTCCTGGCCCTCCTGATTGCGTTGCAGAATATGCCGGAAGGCTTTGCCTCCTTCCATGAGATGCGGCGCGCGGGGGTGCGCCTTCGGCGACTCTGGACGATCTTCCTGCTCGCGCCGTTGGTCGGCCCGCTCGCCGCGTGGCTGGGTTTTGCCTTTCTCGCGGCCGCAAACCAAACGCTTGGCCTGCTGATGCTCTTCTGTAGTGGCGGGATCCTTTATCTGATCTTCGAGGACATCGCGCCGGGTGCGCACATGAAGCGCGCGACGCTGCCCGCCATGGGGTCAGTTGCGGGGTTTCTTCTCGGCATGATCGGCGCGATGGTCATCCATTAGGTTAAGTCTGTACGAATCCGCTGCCACTCTGGCCTGGCGAGTCGTTCGTGATCAAAGCGCCTCGTGGTTGCCGGCCCAGTCAAGTACCAGCGCGTTGCCGTCCTGCCGGACATTGCCGCCGAAACGCGCGGCTTCTCGATCCATCCTTGTGGTCAGCCAGTCGATGTCGGCCGCCGACGGCCGATTGAGCCGCAGGTTACGGATCTTGAAAGGCAACATCCGCAAGGCGGCCATCCGCCCGGCCTGCAGGGTGGGGAGATAGAGCAGGGCAAGGTCGCCCCGGTAGGCACTGTGCCCGCCGATGCCTTCATAGTCGTTCAGCAGGTCGCCGCAGCCGTAGAGGATCAGTCGGTCGCGGTAGACCTCGATCGCCTTGGGATGGTGCGAGGAGTGGCCGTGGATCAGGTCGACGCTGCCCCGGTCGATCAGACCGTGGGCGAAGGCCCGTTGCTCTTCGGCTATCTCGTAGCCCCAGTTGCCGCCCCAGTGAATGGACAACACCACTTGGTCGTCCGGTTGGCGAATCGCGTCGATCGTGTTGGCCAGTCGGTCCCGTTGTGCTGCCGAGAGATCGGACAGGTAATTCACGCCCGGGCGTTGGGCCTGCGCCGCCCATTCCTCCGGGATGCCGCTACTCGCGTGGCCCACGGCAAAGACCAGCAGTCGTCCGCCATCCGGGCGAGTCAGTATGGCCGGAACGGCGGCAGCCTGGTGATCACGGCCCGCTCCCGCCGTCGTGATGCCCGCCGCCACCAGAGCCTGCAGGGTCTCGAGCAACCCCTCCCGGCTCCAGTCGAGCACATGATTGTTCGCCAGCACGCAGCAATCCGGCGAGATCGCCTGGATGCAGCCGATGTTGGCCGGATGCATGCGGTAGTTGATGCCTTTGCCGGGCCAGGGCGTGCTGGCAGTGGTGATCGCGGTTTCCAGGTTGATGATGCGCCGGTCTGGATTGGCCCGTGCCAGGGCGGGGAGGGCATCGCCCCATATATAGGTCGGATCGACAGCGCGGGGCACCGGACCGCTGGCATCCTCGGCCAGTCGTACGTAACGGCGAGCATCGAGCACGTAGCCCTCGTACAGCTCCGGGTCCGAGGGCGTGACCTGTATCTGGTCGATGCCCCGCCCGGTCATCACGTCGCCGGTCAGCAGCAAACTGATCTGTCCCCTTGCGCCATTTTTGCGCTGCGCCTCGATCATGCATTCTGGCCCTCAAGATGATCTTTCGTCGGCATGTCTGGCCGGTCCCTACTAACTTAGTCCAGGGACGGCCTCGAAACGATCATTGGCGGTCCACGGAGAGTCGTCCCCTATCACGGCTAGCGCCGCGATCGGGAAACGGACCTCGATTGGACGTTTGGGTCATCCACAAAGGAGGACCGTGATGAGCAAGATCGTTGGTGAGGTGATCTCGGCCAATGCCGATTACGTGGTCAGCTTCGCTGGTCAAGCGAGCGAGAGATAAGCCAATGCAGCTGGACCAGACGACAAGCCAAGTACGGCAGGAACCAGTGTTGTTCGCCCTCGAAGGCTCGCGCGGATTCGGTCAACTCGTGGCCGCCGAGATGGGTATTGAGTTGGGAGAGCACGAGGAGCGCAGCTTCGAGGACGGCGAACACAAGGCCCGGCCATTGGAGAGCGTGCGCGATCGTGACGTGTATGTCCTCCACTCCCTGCATTCGGACGCCGAGCGCAGCGTCAACGATCGCCTCTGTCGGCTACTGTTCTTTCTCGCCTGTGTTCGTGATGCCGGTGCATGCCGGGTCACGGCGGTGACGCCTTATCTGGGCTACGCACGCAAGGATCGGCGAACCCAACCACGCGACCCGGTGACCATCCGTTACCTCGCGCAGCTGCTCGAGGCGATGGGCATTGACCGGATGCTGGTCTTGGAGGTGCATAACTCCGCCGCCTACGACAATGCGTTTCGTCGGCCGGCAGAGCACCTGGAGATGCGCAGCCTGTTCGTGCCGCACTTGGTGCGCCATATGGGGGCGGACGAGCGACTTGTGGTGTGCTCGCCCGACGTGGGCGGGGTGAAGCGCGCCGTGCGGTTCCGCGAGCGGCTGGCCGAAGCAGCCGACCGCGACGTGGAAGACGCCTTTTTCGAGAAGACTCGAGGGGGAGGGGAACTCAACCTGGGGCGCCTGATCGGTGATGTGCACGGCGCGACGGTCATCCTGGTGGATGATCTGATCGCCACCGGCAGCACTCTGGCCCACGCGGCACGCAGCTGCCGCCAGGCCGGAGCCCAACGCGTGCTGGCTGTCGCCGCCCACGGTGCGTTCGCTCGGGGCGCGGAAGAGAGCCTCGGGGGCGATACCTTCGATCAGATACTGATCTCGGACACGATTTCACCGCTCAAGCTCGATCCCCAGGTGCTGGGGGAGCGCCTGGAAGTGGTTTCCGCCGCACCCTTGTTCGCCCAGGCCATTGGCCGGCTGAATACGGGCGGTTCGCTATGGGATCTCTGAATTCGTCCCGCGGTCGCCCCTGGCAATTATGGCAAGCCTGGTGACCCTGTCGCAGCGGCTGGTTGATCAGCGGCTTTGGTTACATCTTGGGCAGACCGCTAATCCTGGAGGTAGCTCTCGGCCAGATCAAGGTAGCCTTCCGCCTTTTCCCGCCAAGGCTGCCATTCGTGGCGCGGTAACTCGAAGATGTGCCAGAGCGCGAGCTTGGCGCGCAGGCAGGCCTGGCAACTCTTGTAGAAGTTGATCACCTCGTTTTCGGGCCAGTCCCCAGTGCGTTTGCCATAAGCCTGAAACAGGGTCTCGCCCACGTGCGGCGGCCCTAGGCGGTCGCACTCCATGGCCAGGGAGCCCATGTCGTCGACGGCGTCTTGTGTGCGCAACCGGCGGCTGAATTCGAGGCAGTCGAAGATCACCGGTGGCTGTTCGAGGCAGACATGCTCGGGACGCAGATCGCCGTGGCCTTCGACGATATGCCCCTGTGCGGCACGCGCTTCGAACTGTGAGGCACAGCGGGCCAACAGGTCCGTCTGGGCCCCAAGTATGCGCTGGATGCGCTGCTGGTCCTGTTCGTGGATGGGTTCGCTCACCGCCTCGAGGTTGTCCCAAGCGGCCTTGATAAGGTGTCGACGATAGGACTCGGGCGCACACCAGACCGGCTCGCAGCGAGCATAGAAGTTGGCCAGATGCCGGGCGACCCGGTCGATATCCTCATGTTTCAGGCGGTCCTCGTCGATCACACGATCGAGCATGCGGTCTTCTGGGAGACGACGCATGTGCACCACCCAGTCAACCACGGCCCCGCCATCGCCGACTGTGAGTTGGCCGCTCGCATCGAGACTCAGTGGCAGCGTGCCCAGATAAGTATCCGGCGCCAGGCGGCGGTTGAGCCGTACCTCGGCGGCGCAATACCGCCCCCGCGCCTCCAGGGTGCTGAAATCGAGAAAGGAGTACCGGACGGGTTTCTTGAGTTTGTAGACGTAGAAATTGGTCAGGAAGACCCAGGACATGTGCGTCTCGACTACCTGGACCCGATCCGGGTGCTCGGCCGGGTAGGCGTCGGGCCAGCTCAGGAACTCGACCTTGTCCTGGATGCTGCACTGGTCGGGGCCTTGGGTCATGCCTTCGATGCTCGTTCACGCCCGCCCATCGGCATCGGGGCCGTTTGGGAACGTGCGTTCGCACGCTCGCGACTCGGGTGGCGGGTCACGATGCCAGCCGTGCCGCGATTTGGGCCACATGCTTGCCCTGGAAACGGGCGATCCGCAACTCCTTCTCACTTGGCTGACGGCTGCCATCGGGTGCCGCGAATGTGGCTGCACCGTAGGGGCCGCCGCCGCGCACCTCGGAGATGTCGTTCATTTCGTCAATGGCATAGGGCACGCCCACGATCACCATGCCTTGGTGGGCAAGGGTGTTCCAGAAGGACGTAATGGTGGTCTCGTTGCCGGCCCCCGTCGCTGACGAGGTGAACACGCTGCCCACCTTGCCGATCAGGTCGCCGTTCATCCACTGCTTGCCGGTCTGATCGAGAAACTGCCGCATTTGCGCGGCCATGTTGCCGAAGCGCGTGGGCGTGCCGAAGATAACGGCGTCGTAGTCGGCTAACTCAGAAGGGCTGGCGAGAGGCGCCGGTTGGTCGAGTTTGCCCCCGGCCCGCTCGGCGGTTTGTTCGTCCATTAGCTCGGGGACGCGCTTGATGACGACGTCGACGCCATCCACTTCCAGGGTGCCCTCGGCTACGGCCTCGGCCATGGTTTCGATGTGGCCGTACATGGAATAGTAGAGAACGAGAATCTTTGTCATTTTGGGCATCCCTCCTGGTTCAGCGTATGGGCACGAATTTCGGCTCGCCACTACGACGGCAGATGATCCTCCGGGAGCGGCGTGGCTGGTCGAGCAGTTATCAAGAGGGTAGACGACAGGAATGCCGTAGGGAGAAAGGCGGCGCCTGATTACCCGGGATTGTCTATTCCGTGTGGCGGTGATCGGGGTCTGCTAGCGTTGAGTTATTGCCCGCCTAAGGATGGTCGTGCCCATGCAGGATGCTGTCGATACCGTCAACGCCTTCGTCTGGGGGCCACTGACCATCCTCTTGCTGGTAGGGACGGGGCTGTATTTCACGGTCCGCCTGCGATTGATCCAGGTCTTTCGTCTCACGCTTTCGCTGCGGCTGCTCGGTCGGCATGAGGCCGAAAAGGAAGGAGAGCTCAGTTACTTTCGCTCCCTTACCGTGGCGCTCTCCGCGGCGATCGGCAATGGCAACATCGCCGGGGTGGCCACGGCCATTGCGTTGGGTGGGCCTGGCGCGATCCTGTGGATGTGGCTGACGGCAATCGTGGGCATGGCCACGGTCTACGCCTCCACCGTGCTGGCCCTGCAGTTTCGTGTGTTCCGCAGCGAGACCGGGGAATATGCCGGCGGGCCGATGTATTACATCGAGCAGGGGCTGGGACCGCGCTGGAAGCCGATGGCACAGTTCTTCGCGATCTGTCTGGTCATTGCCACCCTGGGGACGGGGAACATGGTGGAGGCAAATTCCGTCGCCGACACCCTGGAGTTCACCCTGCGTGACCTCATTGGCTATGCGCCGGAAATCAGTCACATACTTTCGGTAAAACTGTTGATCGGCGTGGTCTATGCCGGGCTAATCTGGATGGTGATCGTGGGTGGCATCCGTCGTATCGGCCACGTGGTCTCCAGACTGGTCCCGCTGATGTTCATCATTTATGTCGCCAGTGCATTGGTGGTGTTGGGACTGAACGCCGATCAGATCCCGTCGGCACTCTGGACGATTGTTCACGATGCCTTCAGCGGCACCGCGGCCGTGGGTGGTTTCGCCGGGGCGGGTGTCATGGCGGTGATTCAGTTCGGCGTGGCCCGCGGCATATTCAGCAACGAGGCCGGACTGGGTACCACGCCCATCGCCCTGGCGGCCAGCCGAGGGGATCATCCGGTCAAGGCGGGTTTGGTGGCAATGAACTCGCCGCTTTTCGACACCCTGATCGTGTGCACGCTTACGGCATTGGTGATTATCACCACCGGTGTTTGGCAAACCGGTACCAGCGGGGCAGAGTTGACCACCATGGCCTTCAACGAGGCAGTACCCGATCTAGGTAAGGTGGCGGTAACTCTCACGCTGATGTTCTTTTCGATTTCCAGCGTCATCGGTTGGAGCTATTTTGGCGAGAAGGGCACTGAATATCTGCTGGGCAGTAGTGCCATCGCCACGTATCGCCGAGTTTTCAGTTTGCTGTTGCCGGTTGGTGCGGTGATGAACCTGGAATTGATTTGGGCGCTATGTGACATCGCCAACGGTCTTATCGCCATCCCCAACCTTGTGGCGATTCTGCTGCTCTCTCCGTTGGTCGCCCGGCTGACGAACCAGTATTTTAGGGGTGTGCCAAAGCAGTGAAGGCGATCGCCTTCATGACAACCCTCCGACTGGCCTTCTCGCCATCAGTCACCCGGTCCCGGCGCGATTTGCCCGGTGGAGATGAGTTCCCACGCTCGGCGTGTGGGAATGCCGGGATTGACCCATGTTAATGTGTCGCGATTGGCAGGACGTCTAGGAAAAAAAACCGGCAATCAAGAGGGTCACGGATGAACCTGTACGGATCGAAACACGTGTTTCGCGCGCTCGCCTGGGGCATGGTGTCGATGGGCATTCTCATGGGAGCCATCTTCCCGCTGGTGGCAGTGCAGATGGGGATTTCCGCCTCGCTGGCGTTGTCGCCGGCGTTTGTCGGCACTACGCTGGCCGCCGGCCTCATCGTGGGTGGCCTGAACTTCGGACTCGCCAGCAAGATCGTGCGCCCGCGCCTGCGCAATTTGACCGGCCGCATGCGCCAAGTGCGGCGCGCCATGGATCGGGCGACCTATTCGGGCGACTGGTCGGAGTGCGACCCGGCAGTCTGCCAACTGAGCGAGCAGGCCGAGGACGAACTGGGCGACGTGGCCGACAGCTACAACGCCCTGCTTCAGGCGCTGCATTCGGCTCACCGGGTCGAGGAACGCATCCAGAGCTTCAACAATACCCTTTCGAGCCAACTCGACCTGCACGATCTTTGCGATCAGGCGCTGACCCTGCTCATGGATCACGCGGATGCCGACGGGGGCGCGATCATCCTCGAGAAGCAGGGCGAGTGGACCATCCCTACCTCCAAGGGTCTCATCCATCCCGAGGCCCTGTTGACCAGCTCGGCATTGCAGGCGGCGCACGAGAGGGCGCAAGTGCGGCGCTTCGACCTGCCGGAAGGCGTGAAGGTCGATGCCGTGCTGGCCCACTTCACTCCCAGCGACGTACTGTTGTTGCCGATCAAGCATCACGGCATCCTGCTCGGATGGGTGATGCTGGCGACCTCCAGGCCCTTCGGCGAGGAGACCACCCGGCTATTGCCCCTGATGATCCAGGGATTGGGGCTGGCGCTGAACAACGCCCTGCTGCATGACGACCTCCAACGGGTTGCTGCGCTCGATCCGTTGACCGGGTTGTATAACCGGCGCTTCGGCATGAAGCGGCTCGACGAGGAGTTGGCCCGTATTCAGCGCAGCAATACGCCGCTGTCGCTGATCATCATCGATCTCGATCACTTCAAGCGCCTCAATGACACTTATGGCCATCTGGCCGGCGACAAGGTCCTGGTGCGTGCGGCCAATGTCATCCGGGACATGCTGCGCAAGGGTGACGTGGTGATGCGCTACGGCGGCGAAGAATTCATGGCCATCCTGCCCGGCTCCGACCGCGATGACGCCCAGGAGGTAGCCGATCGCATTCGCTTTGCCATCAGCCAGTGCCGCATCGATCTTGCCGAACACTCGCTGAGTGTCACTGCCAGCCTAGGTGTGGCCTGCACCTCCAATGACCAGTTGGCGGAGGCGGAACCGTTGATGCGTCTGGCCGACAGCCGTCTGTATGCCGCCAAATCCGGCGGCCGCGACCGCGTCGTTGCCGAAGGCGCTGGCCAAGCACTAGCCTCTTGAGGCTGCCGGTACGACAGAGTTGCACGGCATGCCCGCCATCGGTGGGCATTTTTTTGCTCCAGGTGGCCGGCCCCTCGTGGCGATCTGGATGGTTTCCCGATTCCAAGGTGCCGCATCGCGTGTTTGGATCCGCTGGCAGCTCGTGGTGAGCGCCACGACGCCTCCCGGTTTCAAGAGGGGCTGCTACGCTTGGATCTAAAGGATCGCGGAGTAGTACTGCATGGCGACATTCATCGGCACGTCGGGGTGGAATTATCCGCATTGGCAGGAGGCGTTCTATCCCGCCGACCTGCCATCGGAGGAATGGCTGAACTATTACGCCAAACGGTTTGCCAGCGTCGAGGTAAACAACACGTTCTACCAGCTTCCCGAGGATGCCACGATCGATGCCTGGTGCGACGCGGTGCCGGCGGATTTTCGCTTTGCCGTCAAGGCCAGCCGCTACATCACCCACATGAAAAAGCTCAAGGACCCCGACCAAAGCATCGAGCGATTCTTCGACAAGGCGGAGCGCTTCGGTAAGCGTCTCGGGCCAATTTTGTTCCAGCTCCCACCCAACTGGCATGCCAACCCCGACCGCCTCGCCGCCTTTCTTGACGCCCTTCCATCAGGCCACCGTTATGTTTTCGAGTTCCGTGACTCGAGTTGGTGGGTCGACGAGATCACCGACATTCTGCGCGCGCACAACGCCGCTTTCTGCATCTTTGACCTGGAGGGCCAGACCAGTCCGACGTGGGAGACCGCTGACTTTGTTTACCTGCGTTTACACGGATCAGACGGTGCCTATCAGGGCAGCTATTCGGACGACGCGCTGAGAAGCTGGGCGGATTCCACTGATACGTGGCTGTCTGCCGACAAGGCCGTGTATTGCTATTTCGACAACGACACCGAGGCCCAGGCACCGCAGGATGCGGCCCGCTTGCAAGACTTGATGGTCTCGGACTGACCCGGTGTCAACACATCCCGCGCTTTCGTTGACCCCGTTCGGTGAATTCCCACCAAGAGCCGGGCTGTCGTCGTTACTCTGCGCGAGTGCCGAGGGCGGCACGCGAGCTGTGCGATACTTCGATGTATCCCGCCCCTAGGCGCCACGAAACGGAATCGTGTCCTCCTCATGCTGCGTCGCCTGCTTTTACTGCTCGCGCTGTCACTGAGCGCTTTGATGCACCTACCGGCGCAGGCGACGGCCACGCTGACCTTGACACAACCGTTCGACAACCCGGTGGGCAAGCAGGTCCGATACTTAGTTGAGTCCAATGGGCCCCTGACACCAGAAGATGCGTGGGCAGCATTGCAGGACGAACAGTTTGTGCCGGGTCAATCCGAGGTTGTCGCCTTCGGCATCGGTGCACCGCCCGTCTGGCTGCACCTCCAAGTCGAGAATCCACGCGACACGCCTCTATCAAGAGTGCTTTCAGTCGAGACGGCCTGGCTGGATGAAGTGGTCTTCTATTTTCGCCATGAAGGGCAGTGAGTCGGCAAATACGCATTGGGTGATCGCCGGGTTTACGCGGCACGCCTGTGTGAATCCACCGGGTTTTCGATCGAGCATGCCTTTGCTTCCGGAACCACCCATGTCCTGCTGCGCGTGGCTACGCCTGATCCCTTGGTCGCGCCGATTTACCTTGAACCCGAGTCGGTACTAATCGAGCGTCAGCAAGCGCAAAGCCTCAGTTACGGATTTCTCTACGGCTTTCTGATCGCACTGGTGGTATACAACCTCATGTTGTTTGCCGGGCTGCGACAAGGACGCTACCTGCTTTACGCGATCTACCTTTCGTTCTTCCTCTTGATGAACTTCTCCTATACGGGACAGGCTTATGCTTGGCTCTGGCCGGAAAGCCCGACTTGGGCGCAATGGTCGCAGCCGGTGTTGATGATGTTGTACGCATCCAGTGGCCTAGTCTTTGCCCTTAGCTTCCTGGAAACCCGGATGCATTTCCCGCGCCTGCATCGCATGGTGCTGGGCTACATCGGCTTGGGCGGGCTTGCTCTCGGCCTCCTCATGCTGGCCGACCATCAAAGCGGCGCGCTGCTGCTCGCCTTCAGCTTCGTGATCGCGTTCACCGTGATCATGCTGGTATTGGGCATCGTTTCCGTGCGTGCCGGCTTGGCGGCCGCCCGTTATTTTCTTCTGGCAGCCGTTGCCGCGATGGTGGGAGCGGCCTTGACGGCGCTTTCGGTCTGGGGGTCATTCCTTTCACTCTCTGGACCTATCGAGCGGTCGATATCGGCATGCTGCTGGATGCCACGCTGTTGGCCTTGGCGCTGACCTATCAGTTTCGTCTCGGTCAGACGCAACGCGATCAGGCCGAAAAACTGGCACGGAATGAAGGCGTTAGCCAACGAGGCGTTCTTTACCTGACCTGTCCGGCCGTATCCCTCCGATCTCGTCCGCCATGAAAAACCCCGCCGAATCAATTGATTTGGCGGGGTTTTTTGTGGACAGAGGCGCGGAATATCAGGTGTTCTGCCGAATCCCGGCGATCAGCCAGTTGGCACTCTCCGTGCCCAGATCCCGGCACACGAACCATGTCTCGTCGAGCCCGGTGGGCTCGGCACCCGTCTGCTCGCGCACTTGACCGGTAAAGTGAACGGCGGCGACGAGGTCGCCGTCCTGTTCGCCCAGATCTTCCAGCGCTACATCGAGTGACAGCACATCGGTCTGGTTCTTGATATCGCCCATCGATGCTCGTTCAAGCACCAGTTCGCGAAAAAATGCGGAGGTGACGAATTCGCGGATGTCTTCCATCCGGTTCGCGTCCCAGGCCAGTTGCAGGTTGGTGAAATGGGTCCGGGCGGCACCGAGGAAGCGCTCTTCGTCAAACCAGGCCGGCGGCTGGTAGTCGGATGGGCTGGAAAAGTCGCCGAACTCGGCCATCACCGAACCAGGCCGGGGTGCCTGGCCACCCGTGTCGTACTGCTCGAAGGCGGAGGCGTGCGTCTGTGCTGAACCGTTGCCCTGACCGGGCATGCCGGAAAGGGCGGGGCGGCTAGCCGTCATCGCTCCACCGCGCAGGTGGCGAATAAGCAGGAAGGCGCCCACAGCGAGCAACGCGATCAGCAGGAAATCGAACGGTTGAAGACCCTCGAAGGCCCCACCCATGAACATCCATGCGAGCAGACCCCCGGCAGCCAGGCCCGCGATCATGCCACCCAGGCCCGCCACCGGGCTGCGGGCAGTCGCTTTCTGATCGGTGGTGCTCTGTCGCTGGCTCGTATTGCTCTGGGTGGTCTTCTGGCCCTGAAAGCCAAAGCTTTTGCCTCCACCGAAGCGCTTGGCCTCGACAGGTGCGGTCATCAAGGCGACAAGCGCGATGACGAACAGGGCGATCATTGTTCGGGCAAGGGTGGTGCGGGCCGTCATGGAGGTTTCCTGTCTAGCGGATAAAGGGTGCAAATGAATTACGGCTGGCGATTATCCCATAGATGGGAACGCATCACCGTCCCGGCGTCCCGCAAGGACACGGCTGTCTGTGGTGCCTTGCCCACGCAAAAACGTTCGGCAGGGGCGCACGGGATTGCCCGGTTCTGGTTGCGTGGCGTAGTCGGTAGCAAATGCAGAATTGCCCTGATTGCCGGCAGCCGGGAAAACGGATGTCGTCAACCCGTGCTGGGGTGCGCCGCCCCGCCTTGCGCGGCAATGGGGGGCTTTTCCGATTCCTGGTCGTTTTCGATATGCAGGGTGCGGGTCGGGAAAGCGATCTCCGCGCCGTGACCGGTGATGATGTCGGCGACCTTGAGCAGCACGTCGTGCTTCACGCGGTGGTATTCCATCCAATTCACGGTCTTGGTGAAGGTGTAGAGCATGAAATCCACGGAGGAGGCGGAGAAGGCGTTGAACTTGACGATCATGGTCTGATTGGTGTCGATGTCGGGATCATCGAGCAGCATCTGTTCGACATCGCGGGTGATGGCGGCCATCGCGGCGATGTCGGCATAACGTATGCCGATGTTCTCGTAGATGCGGCGATGCGTCATGCGCGAGGGGTTTTCGAGCGCGATGGTAGTGAATACGGAGTTCGGCACGTAGATGGGGCGCTTGTCGAACTTGCGGATGCGGGTTTGGCGCCAGCCGATTTCTTCTACTGTGCCCTCGATCTCGCGGTCCGGGGAGCGCACCCAGTCGCCGACGTGAAAGGGACGATCCAGGTATACCGTCAGCCCGCCGAAAAAGTTGGCGACAAAATCGCGGGCTGCCCAACCGATCACGATGCCACCGAGGCCACCGAAGGCGAGTACGCCGGAAATGGAAAAACCCAGAGTCTGCAGGACGACAAGGGACGCGGTGATGAAAACCGACAGCCTCAGCAACTTGCCGATTGCCTCGACGGTATGTTTATCGACATGCTGTTCGCCGATGGCTTCCTTGGTCTTGATGACGCGCTCGCCATTGCTGATCAGGCCGGTCAGGAACCATGCGAGTGCCACGATCACACCAACCTCGCGGACCTCATCGCGAATCACGAAAAGGGCGGGTTGCGTGGCGGCATAGATCACGTCGGCGGCAAAGGTGATCCCCAGTACCCAGATCAGCAGGGTGAGGGGGTGGGCCAGTGCGTCGACGATCGAGTCGGCCCAGCGTGTGCCTTTGCGAACCAGCTTGTCGCGAAGCCAACGAAGAAATCGGCCTTGCGTGAAGTTGAGAATCATCGACACGGTGATGATGACGAATGCCTGGGTGATCCAGACCCAGTGCCCGGTCAGGTAGCCGAAAGAAAAATCGTTGATCTGGTCCATTTGGGGGCAGGTGTCTTGTCGATTGAATGGGCCCGAAGCAGGGCTCGCCGGATTATCCCATTGGACATGGCCCGAAACCACCGGTTGGTCCGGGTATTCGCTTCCATGAGGCGGGAAGCCTGTGCACCCAAGCCGGTGATTCAGTGGGTCCGCCGAGAAATTCTGCGGTGTTTCATGAGACAACCAGTACCGGCGCGTTGGTCAGCGTGATCAGATCCGATGAGTCGCAGCCCAGCGACTCGGCCGTGTGGCGGCCGATCACCAGTTCGCTGCCGGGTTGGGTATGCAGGGCATGCGCCACGCCTCGCAACGACTGCTCGATAAGCATCTGCGTGCTGACTGTTATCGAAAATGGCTCGAGTTCCGCCACCAGTGACCGCAGTCGGGAGGGATCGATGGTTCGTGAAACCAGCAATTGAAGAGGGCGCTCGCTAGCCAATGCAAGGGCTGTAGCGGCACGAACGATCGCGCTTGTTTCGGTGGGGTCCATGACCAGGGCTTGAACGGGGTCCTCTGCCTGATTGTTTCCGGGGGGCTGTCGGCCTTCCCAAAGCATGAGACTACAGCCGGTTTCCAGCAGCAGTTGGCGGGCGGTCGAGCCCAGTCTTGCCCCACGCCCGGCGGACCAGCCGGACTTTCCCAGCACAATCAGTTCGGCGCCCGTCTCCGTGGCGGCCCGGCTGGTGGTTTGGTGAATGCCGCCCGATGCGACTTGCAGGCGCCACCGCAATGCGCCCCGGCTGGCCTCTTCTTCCAGCAGGGCCGCGATGTGCTCTCGCTGGTGACGCAGGCGGTTGGTCAGGGTCTGGGCGTCGAAGGGTAGGGCATTGCCGGACAGGGCACTAATCTCGCGGACGAAAGCGTATTCGGCCGAGCGAGACAGGTTGTTGTCCTCGATGAACAGTGCGACCAGCTCGCTGTCCTGTCGTCGAGCCAGGCGAGCGGCAGTGGTTAGCGCGCCGGTGCTCGCCGGCGAGCTGTCCAGCAAAACAACGATGGTGCCGTGGTCATCCATTCTCGTCTTCACGACGGAAAGCGTGGCGACGGGTCACGGATTGGAAGTGCCGCAGCCGGTCGGCCACCGCGCGGTTGACGCTACCCTCGGGGAAGTATCCGTCGGAATCCGCTTCACCTGCTGGTTTCCCCGTGAGTCGTTCTAACGCATCGTCCGCCCGCGCAATGGGATACACATGGAAGCGCCCGGCGGCAACGGCACTACGTACCTCGTGATTCAGCATCAGATGAGGCAGGTTGGCCTCGGGGATCAGCACGCCCTGTTTGCCGTCCAGACCGCGTTCCCGGCAGATGCGGAAGAACCCCTCGATCTTGTCGTTGACACCGCCGATGGCCTGTACCTCTCCCAACTGATTGATGGAACCGGTCACGGCCAGCGACTGGTGAATCGGCACCCGTGCGATTGCCGAGAGCAATGCGCACAACTCGGCTACCGAGGCACTGTCCCCTTCGACGGTTCCATAGAGCTGTTCGAATGCCACGCTGGCCGACAGCGAGAGTTCGCCATCCGGGGCGTAGTGGCTGCCCAGATAACGCGACAGGATCATCACCGCCTTGGTGTGAATGTTGCCGCCGAGCTTGGCTTCCCGTTCGATGTCCACCACTTGGCCGAGGCCGGGACGGGCGGTGGCGGTGATCCGGGCTGGCAGGCCGAAGCTGAAATTGCCCAACTGGGAAACGGAAAGCCCATTGATCGCCCCGATCCGTTCGCCGCTGGTGGGGATGTTGAGGGTGTTACGCAAGATCGCCTCGACCGCCCGTTCGCGCAGCCGCTCGGCGCGCTTTTCCTGGCGGGTGATCGCTGTCTCGACATGGGTCGGGCCGATAGTGTCGCTGTGAGACTTGCCCGCCACGTGGTTGGCTTCGGCCAGCAGGTCGGCCAGCGGCCGCGTACCGGCGGCAAGCTTCTCGCTGTCACCAGCCATGCGGCTGGCATGTTCGATGGTGCGGGCCACGGCCTCGCGGTCGAGCGATCGCAGGTTGTGGCGCTGGGCCAGGGCGGCCAGTGTGCGCGCGTAATCCAGCTCGTGCTCCGGGTGGCGCTCGAGCGTGTCCTCGAAATCGGCTTGCACCTTGAACAGCTTGGAGAAGTCGGGATCGTACTCAGAGAGCAGGTAGTAGAGCATGCGGTCGCCGATCAGGACGATCTTGATGTCGAGCGGAACGGGATCGGGATCGAGGGTGATGGGAGTGAAGACCGTATAAAGCTGTTCCAGGGATTCGGTGCGCACCTGTTTGCCGTAGATCGCCCGCTTGAGGGTCTCCCAGGCCAACGGTTGCATCAGAACCTGGCGGGCATGGATGATCAGGTAGCCGCCGTTGGCACGATGCAGGGCGCCTGCCCTGATCAATCGGAAATCGGTCAGTAGCGCGCCCTCGCGGAAGTGATGCTCGATACGGCCAATCAGTCGTGCATGGGTAGGCAGGTCCTCGTAGACGACCGGTGCACCCTCGAGTTCGGCATTGTCGACGATCAGGTTGAATTCGTACTGATTGAGGATTTCCTCGGGCACCGTGCTGCCTTCGTCGTCCAAGTCGTTGACATGCGAAATGATGTCTTTGCGGATGGCGCGGAGATGGGCCGTGACGTCGGGCAGGTGCGTCCAGTCGTTTTCCAAGGCCTCCAGTTGCTGGCCGACAGCGACCCACAGCATTTCCTCGTTGAGGGCCTGGAGCTTTTCGCGGGCCTCCTTCTGCCACTTGGGGATCTGCTGCAACGACTGCTTGAGTTCTTCCTCGAGCTCGTTGATGGCCGCTTGCCAAGCCTCCTGCTCCTCTTCGGGCAGCTTGTGGAACTCCTCGGGGTCGAGAACCTCGCCGTCTCGCATCGGGCCGAGGGTGAAGCCGTTGCGCGTGTTCACCAGCGCCACGTCTTTCTCTTTTGCCTTCTTGCCAATGGATTCGATGGCCTCGCGCTGGCGCTGTTTGAAGTCCTCGCGCAGTTCTTCGACACGGTTGTGATACTCGTCGCTCTCGAAAACCGCCGGGATCGCGGTGCGGAATTCCTCGAACAGGTTTTCCATATCCGTTTCCAGCTTACGGCCTGCCTTGGGCGGCAGGCGCAGCAACCGCGGCTTTTCTGGGTCATCGAAGTTGTGCACGTACCCCCAGCTCCAGGGCGGCTCGTCGCGCTGGGCCCTCTGTTCGAGAAAGTGACGCACCACGGCGTACTTGCCGGTACCGAATGAACCGAGTGCGAACACGTTGAAGCCGCCATCTTCGATCTCGGTACCGAACTCGAGCGCTTCGAGTGCCCGCGTCTGTCCCGGCGGAAAGGCAGGCGGCTCGAGTTCGGCGCTGGTCTCGAAGGGCAGTCGTGACGGATCGCAGCGTTGGTAGAGCATGTCCGCGTCCAGTGGTGCTGGTGGTTTCGTCATGAAATCCTCTCTGGCTGGGGACAATGGTAGGTAGAGATTAGCAGGCTGCAGGGCCGCGGGTGGCGCGCCGCGCAACGCGTTCATTGCCGGGTGGGCCGACTGGCAATCCTTGCGCAAAACGGGGTAACGTCTGTCACTTCTCGCATCAGGAAGACAGGACAAGACAATGGACGCATTGACGGGATTTCTTGGCAGCATCAGCGGATTCGTCTGGGGGCCGGTGATGCTGGCGCTTCTGCTGGGGACGGGCATCTATCTGACGGCGGGGCTGCGCGGCATGCCCATCCGCCGGATTGGCTACGGGTTTCGCCAGCTCTTTCGTGGCCGTCATGCCGGCAAGGGGGACAAGGGCGACATCACCCCGTTTCAGGCACTGGCCACGGCGCTGTCCGCAACCATCGGCACGGGCAACATTGCCGGGGTGGCCACCGCAATCGCCCTGGGCGGCCCAGGCGCGATCTTCTGGATGTGGTTGACCGCGCTGGTGGGCATGGCGACCAAGTATGCCGAGGCAGTACTGGCGGTGCGCTACCGTGAGGTCGACGAACGTGGACGCTACGTCGGCGGGCCGATGTACTACATCAAGAACGGCATGGGGCCGAAGTGGAAGTGGCTCGGCGCGGCCTTTGCCCTGTTCGCCATGATCGCCGCCTTTGGCATCGGCAATACCGTCCAGGCCAATTCCGTGGCCGACGTGCTCGAGTCCAACCTGTCCATTCCCGCCTGGGCGACCGGCCTGGTGCTCGCGGTGTTGGTGTTCACGGTCATCATCGGCGGCATCCGGCGCATCGCCCACCTGGCCGAGTACCTGGTGCCATCGATGGCACTGCTTTACGTCGGGTTCGCACTGGTCATCATCCTGATGAACATCACGGACGTGCCCGCGGCGCTGGGGCAGATCGTCAGCGATGCCTTCACCGGCACGGCGGCAACCGGCGGGTTTGCCGGGGCGGCCATCTGGGCGGCGATCCGCTTCGGTGTCGCGCGCGGCATCTTCTCCAACGAGGCGGGGCTGGGCTCCGCGCCCATCGCCCACGCGGCGGCGCGCACCAAAGATCCGGTGCGTCAGGGCACCATCGCCATGCTCGGCACCTTCATCGACACCATCATCATCTGCACCATGACCGCGCTGGTGATCGTGCTTTCCGGCGTCTGGACCACCGGCGAGAGCGGGGCGGCCCTGACCTCGGCGGCCTTCGCCGCCAGCCTGGGCGGCGGCAACTGGGTCGTGACATTCGGCCTGGTGTTGTTCGCCTTCACCACCATCGTGGCCTGGAGCTACTACGGCGAGCGCAGCGCCGAGTACCTCTTCGGCGTCAAGGTGATCAAGCCGTACCGCTATATCTGGGTGGCCGCGCTGTTCGTCGGTGCCATCGCCAACCTGGAAGTGATCTGGTTGATCGCCGACATCCTCAATGCGCTGATGGCCATCCCCAACCTGATCGCACTGCTTGCCTTGTCCGGCACCGTGTTCGCCATCACGCGCGAATACTTCGCCCGGGACGAGAACCGGGAGGGGACGCGATGAGCTCGCGTCGCGCTCAAGCCGGCCGGGTGCTGCGCGCCGCGTCCCTCGGAATGCTGGTCGCGCTGCTTGGGGGGTGCGCGCTGTTCGGTAACGGGCCGGCCGGTGATCAACGCACCGTGATCGTCTACCCGGGAGGGGACACCTCGCTTGATCCGGTGATCGTGCCGGCGAGTCATCTGCCCCCGGCCGGAGAGTGCCGGATCTGGTACCCCGATCGGACCCCCGAGGATCAGCCGGAGCCGGGCGGCTGCCCATTACTGCTCCACCAGGTGCCGCCCGGGGCCGTGCTGGTGCGTGGCTGATCCAAGGGATTTCTTGCCTCAACATTCTCCCTTGACCAAGGACCCGGGCCGCCGGGAGTGGTCGCTCGCACATCCAAGCGTTGCCGTGGCGCAACGTATCGATGCGACACCGCTCGACACGGCGGGCTTTTGCCGTTATCAATGAGGGTGGTTTGGTGGAGCGCGACGTCATGGTGTCATCCCCCTAACATACCGAGAGACAAGGAGGGATATCCCGATGCAGAAACGCAAGCTGGCCGTGCAAATCGCCCTGGCGCTGGGGTTCGCCTCGGCTGCTACGGCCATGGCGCAGGACGCAGCAGGAACCACGAAAGAGGGTGGCGCCGTACCGGCCCCGGGCCAGGCCGTCATGGCCGAGGACGAGGCAGAGACGTCCAGCGGCTTGACCGCCGGCAGCTTTCGTTTCTTCCCCCAGGTTGGCGTCACCACGCTCTACGACACCAACATTTATGGTGTGAACGGCTCGGTGCCCGTCGACAAGAACGACCCGCGTGGCCCGATCACGGATGAAACCACCGATACCGTCGGCATTCTCTCTCCCAGCCTCGCGGTGCGCTCGGACTGGGATAGCCACGAATTGAATTTCAACGCCGGCGCGGACCTGGCGCGCTACCGCGACAACAGCGACGAGAACTACGACGATTTCTGGCTCAACACCGACGGTCGCTACGACATCAACGCCGTGTCCAACGTCTTCGGCGGGCTGGGGTACAGCCGCGGCCACGAGGACCGCACCTCGCCGGAGGGCGCCATTGGGGTCGAGCCGGTACAGTACGACAGCCTCGATGCCCATGGTGGCTACGCGCGCCGCATCGGCCGCACGGTGCTGCGTGTCGGCGGCACGACCTACACCGGCACCGGCGCCGACGCCTTCGCCCAGGCTGCCGACGATACCCGCGCCGTGATCGAGTTCGTTCACGAGCCGATTCACTGAGCAGCCGATCGATCGTGACCCGCAAGGCCCCGTAACAGGGGCCTTTATTGTTGGTGGGCGAGTCACGGCTCTGTCGACATGAGGGGCGGTAAATCGGGGTGTGACTGCTATACAGACCTTAGATGCCGCACCGGCGCATCTCGTCGCCGAGGTGGCGCATACAGGAGGGATTGGCTGCGATGCCGCTGGAAACCTTGTCCGCACTCGCTCTGTTGCCGCTGGCAACCGTTTTTGTGTTGCTGGTCGTGCGGCGCTGGACGGCCTCCCGGGCGATGCCGGTCGCCTGGGTGCTGACGGTCGTCCTTGCGCTTTTCGTCTGGCGGACAGAACCGCTCGCCGTGGCCGCGGCCAGTGTGCATGGCCTGGTGACGGCCGTGAACATCCTCACCATCGTCTTCGGCGCGATCCTGCTGCTCTATACTCTGCGCGAGTCCGGTGCGATCGAGTCGATTCGTGCGGGCTTCACGAACATCTCTCCTGACCGGCGGGTCCAGGCGATCATCGTGGCGTGGCTGTTCGGCGGTCTGCTCGAGGGCGCGGCCGGGTTCGGTACCCCCGCGGCGATCGCCGCCCCATTGCTGGTGGCGATCGGTTTCCCGGCGATGGCGGCGGTGCTCTCGGCGCTGATCGTCCAATCTACTCCGGTCTCGTTCGGCGCGGTGGGTACACCGCTGCTCGTCGGGGTTAATGCCGGGTTGGCCGGTCATCCGGCGGTCGACGCACTGCTCGACGTGCCGTTGTTTCCGGATTATCTCGACCAGATCACGCTATACGCCGGCCTGATCAACAGCTTGGTGGGCGTGTTGATGCCGCTGATCATGGTGGCGATGCTCACGCGCTTTTTTGGTGCCTCGCGCTCGTTTCGCGACGGGCTGGCGGCCTGGCCGTTTGCCCTGTTCGCCGGAGCAGCCTTCACGGTCCCGCACCTGGTGGTCGCGGCGTGGCTGGGTCCCGAATTCCCCTCACTGGTGGGTGGGATGGTCGGGTTGTTGCTCGCAGTGACGGCGGCCCGGCGGGGCTTTCTGGTGCCGAAGGACGTGTTCGACTTCGAGCCACGCGATCGGTGGCAGACGGATTGGGTCAGTGGGCTGCAGGACGAGCTTCAGGCCTTGCCGACCGGCCGTCGAATGCCTCTCTGGCAGGCCTGGTTCCCCTACGTCCTGGTGGTGGGGTTATTGGTACTGAGCCGCACGGTGACCCCGCTGCGCGACTGGCTGCAGTCACCGGCCCTGACCCTAGAGTGGCCGGGCATCTTCGGCACCGAGATCGGCACTTCGGCCCAGCCGTTCTACCTGCCCGGCTTCATCCTGATGGTGGTCTCCCTGCTGACCTTTTTCCTGCACCGGATGCATCGGCGCCCCGGCTCCTACATTCGAGCTTGGCGCCAGTCCGGGCGGGTACTCTTCTCGGCGAGTTTGGCGCTGGCCTTCACCGTGCCGATGGTCCAGGTGTTCATCCATTCCGGACAGGCTTCCCCCTACGCCAGCATGCCGCTGTTGCTGGCTGATGGCGTCGCCTCACTCGCCGGACCATTCTGGCCGGCCTTCGCACCGCTAATCGGCGCGATGGGTTCGTTCATGGCCGGCTCGGCGACGATCAGCAACATGATGTTTTCCCTGTTCCAGTTTGCCTCGGCCGAGGAGATCGGTCTGGGTACCGATGGCGCAGCCTGGGTCGTCGCCCTGCAGGTGGTCGGTGGGGCGGCGGGCAACATGATCTGCGTCCATAATGTCGTGGCCGCCTCGGCGACGGTGGGGCTGGTCGGCCGCGAAGGCGATCTGATTCGCAAGGCGCTGATCCCGATGGGCTATTACGTCCTCGCGGCCGGTACGCTTGGCATGGCGCTGATTGTCGGAGGGCTCAACCCTTGGTACGGCGCCTGGCTTCTGGTGGTCCTGGGGCTGCTGATTATCATGCGGTTCGGGCGAGCCCATCGATAATTCGATCGACTGTCGCCCGCCGATTTTTGGCACACTGTCGAGTGGTTCGATCACATTGGGATGGCGCATGACCTGGATTGGTAAAGCAGTAGGGGCGGGGCTCGGTTTCTGGATCTTCGGCTGGATCGGGGCAGGTATCGGGTTTTTGCTCGGGCACTTTCTTGATCGATTCCTTGGCCGGATCAAGCAAGTCGGTGGGCGATTGCTCGAGGTGCAGAAGACCTTCTTCGAGACGACCTTTACCGTGCTCGGTTACGTTTGCAAGGCGGATGGCCAAGTCACGCCGGCCGAGATCCAGACGACCGAGCGCATCATGGAGCAGATGCGCCTGACGCAACCTCGTCGTCGCGCGGCGATCGAGGCCTTTAATCGCGGCAAACAGGCAGGTTTCGAGCCGGAGGCGACCATCCGCCGATTCGTGCAGGTCTGCGGCAGTCAGCCGACGCTGTTGCGGGTTTTTCTCGAGATCCAGATACAGGCGGCCTTTGCCGATGGACGGATCGAGCCGGCCGAGCGTGAGGCCCTGCTGCGGATTGCCGGGGCCATGGGACTCTCGGATGCGGAATTTGCTCGGCTGGAGGCGTTGCTGGCGGGGCATTACCAGCGAGGTCCGGGGGCACCCACCACCGCCGAATCACTGGAAAACGCGTATAAGGCCTTGGGCGTGACGCGAGCGGCCAGCGATGCAGAGGTCAAGCGGGCCTATCGCAAGTTGATGAGCGAGCACCATCCGGACAAGCTGATCGCGAAAGGATTGCCGGACTCCATGGTCGAGCTGGCCAAGGAGCGTACCCAGGAAATTCAGAATGCCTATGAAACCGTGCGCCGCTCACGCCAGTCGAGCGGTTGATTCGTCAAGGAGAGGGTAATTTCATGATCGGTTTGCTCAAGGTGATTCATCTGCTCTCGGCCGTGCTGTGGATCGGCGGGGTGTACTACGCGTACGTCATCCTTCGACCCTCGGTGGCGTTTCTCTCCGGGCCGGATCGGGTGACGTTGTGGGATCGCGTGTTCACGCGATTCTTTGGCTGGGTGTGGGTGCTGATCGGCCTGATACTGATCAGTGGCTATGGTCTGTTGTTTTCGAGCTTCGGCGGTTTTTCCTCGCCGGGTTACCTGCATGCCATGCAGCTGTTCGGCTGGCTGACCATCGTGGCCTTTGTCGTGCTGGCCCTCGGACCGTACCGTCGGCTGCACGCCGCCGTTGCCGCCGAGGATTGGCCGCGTGCCAGTGAAATGATCCCGCGTATCCGCCGGTTGGTGCACGTCATTCTCTGGCTCGGCGTGATCAGTATCGTTATCGGTGGAGGCGGGGCCTATCTCTAGGGAAGGTCTGCACAAATCGATGGCTTCTCTGGCTCGCGGGTTTGTTCGCAATCAAGGCGCCGAACCGACAACGGGCTTGTTGCCCGTCGAGGGACGGCAACACCGAGTGCGGGCAAACCCGCGAGCCCCGTCCGGGCGGGCCGCCAAGGACCCACCTGCGGCGTTGCGCTCCTTGTGAAGGGCGACGGCCCTTCACGGCGGACTGCGCCTTGCATCTGGGACCTTGGCGGTCCCGCAGAGAGGCCATCGATTCATGCAGACCTTCCCTAGGAAGGTCCGGCCCGTTTGGAAAAACGGGCGGGTAGGGACTATGGTTGGTCCAGTCCTTTCGCCACTTGAATTGAAACGATTCCCAACCGAAATCAAGGAGTTCTCAATGACGCAGTATCGTCCCGAGAAAGCCGATGAATTGATCCGTACCGCTCAGGCAATGGTCGCCCCGGGCAAGGGCATTCTGGCCATCGACGAGAGCAATGGCACGTGCAACAAGCGCTTCGAGGCGGTGGGCATCGAGCCGACCGAAACCAAGCGCCGTGAGTATCGCGAGTTGTTGCTGACCACGCCGGACCTCCAGGAATACGTCAGTGGCGCGATCCTCTACGACGAGACCATCCGCCAGTCGACGGCGGACGGCAAGTCGTTCATCGACGTGATGCGTGATCGTGGCCAGGTGGTCGGCATCAAGGTCGACGCGGGCGCCAAGCCGCTCGCCGCCGCACCGGGCGAGAAGGTCACCGAGGGTCTCGACGGCCTGCGCGAGCGTATCGAGGAGTACTACGCCATGGGAGCGCGCTTCGCCAAATGGCGCGCGGTGATCACCATTGGTGACGATGGCCGGCCGACTCGGGGCTGCATCGAGGCCAACGCCCACGCATTGGCACGGTATGCGGCGCTATGCCAGGAGGGTGGTTTGGTACCGATCATCGAGCCGGAGGTGCTGATCGATGGTGACCACGACATCGCCACCTGTGAGCGGGTTACCGAGGAAGAGCTTAACGAAGTCTTCCACCAGCTCTACCATCAGAACGTCATGCTCGAAGGCGTGATCCTCAAGACCAGCATGGTGATTTCCGGCAAGGGCGCTGCCAACCGCGCCGGTGTCGAGGAAGTGGCCGACCGGACGGTGGAAACCCTGCTGCGCACGGTGCCCGCGGCGCTCGGCGGTGTGGTGTTCCTTTCCGGTGGCCAGGGCGTGGAGGAGTCTTCGGCCCATTTGAATGCCATGCACCAGCGCCACGGCGACCGCCTCCCCTGGCCGTTGACCTTCTCTTATGCTCGTGCCATCCAGGAACCGGCGCTCCATTACTGGAAGGGCGAGCCGGGCAACGTGGAGGAAGCGCAAAAGCGCGCGCTCAAGCGGGCGAAGTTCAACGGGCTTGCCAGCCAGGGCAAATACAGCCCGGACATGGAAAGCGCCTGATTCCGAGGCCCGATCACGTCGCTGCAACCATCCCGCCGCTTCGGCGGGATTTTTTTGGTTCCTCGCAAGGCCCATGCGCGCGATCCAGGTTGCCACTTGCCGGCGAGCATGCTCAGGGGTGGGCGTCCACCGGTCGCTCGCGTATTACCACCAGCCCAGCCGCGATGATGATCAGCCCGCCGAGGATGGTGAATCCGTCCGGCCACTCGGCAAATATCAACCACCCGAGCAGGGTGGCACCGAAGATCTCGAGGTATTGCAGTGGTGCCAGCAGACTGGCATCGCTGCGGGCGAATGCCATGGCGATCAGCACGTGCGCGAAGGCGGCAAGGAGTCCGGCAGTGGCGAGCCAGAACCATTCGATCGATCCAGGCGTGGTCCATTGAGTAAGCGACCACTCGAATCCCTGGCCCAGGAGCACAAAGCCCAACATGATGAGTGCGGCGGCGGCCCCGACCCAGAACTGCAACACCAGTGCGTCGCGGGGCCGAGGAGCACTGGCCCAGGCACGGGTGGCGGTGAGGTAGGCGGCATAACAGGCGGCTGCCGCGACAGGCAGAAGGGAGGCCAGCCCGTAGGCGCTCCAATTGGGACGCAGAATGATTACGGCGCCCACCAGTCCACCGGTGACGCCAATCCAGCGTCGGGCGGTGATGCGCTCACCCAGAAACAGGGCGGAGAACACCACCAGAATCAAGGGCTCGATAAAGAACAAGGCAATATTGTTGGCCAGTGGCAGGTGGGCCAGGCCCCAGAAAAGAAACAGGATGGAAGCCGCGATCAGGGCGCCGAGACCTAAATGGAGCGGCCGCAGCCGTCCGCCGCGGCGGTACACGGCGATGAAGGGAAGAAGAAAAAGAGTCTGGAACACGAAGCGGAGCCAGGCAATTTCGCCCACGGATAATTCGGCAGCCAGCCACTTGGCGATGGTGTCGGACATGGGGATGGTCAACACCGCGAGGGCCATCAGGATCAGACCGAGGCGGTGGTGAGGTTGGCTCGTGGTCATGATTCACCTGCGAATAGTTAGATAGCTACCAAACCTAACATGTGCGCCTGGATGAGCACAGCGATAGACGTGGAGGAGGGCGTTGCCTAAAGTCCACTGACATCCTCCATACCTGCGCCGCCAAGGGTCTGTTAGTGGTTTTATACACGGCGAGGCCCGCGACATGCACTTGCGCGCTCCAACGGGCCGATGTCCGTTTTGAGACGCGCTTAGTCCCTCGGATGGCGCGCACAGGTTGAATTGATATAAGAGGTTCAATCGAGATGAACGAACTGGCTAGCGATCGTTGCGAGGCCTGTCGGGCTGATGCACCCACTCTGGATGACGACGAAATCACGACCCTGCTTAAGGAACTCAGTGATGATTGGCAGGTGATCACCCGGGAAGGGGTGCGACAGCTCGAGCGGGTTTTCAGGTTCGACAACTTTGCCGAAGCACTGTCCTTCACCAACCGGGTGGGCGAGATCGCTGAAGAAGAGGGCCATCACCCGGCCATCCTGACCGAGTGGGGCCGCGTCACGGTCACTTGGTGGAGCCACAAGATCCGTGGCCTGCATCGCAACGATTTCGTCATGGCCGCCCGCACGGACAAACTCGCCGCCGAGCACTGAGGGCGGATGATGAAACGCTTCCTCTTCCACGCGGACCCGCACGGGGTCTTCGAGCCTCTGCATCGGGCTCTCGAGGACGAACGACCGGAGGCTCTGTTCCTGTTGGGGGACTACGAACTGGCTCGGCCACTCGACGAACAACTTGCCGGATTTGCGGGTCCGGTGTACTGGATCCATGGCAATCACGATACCGAGCGTGAAGACTGGTACGACTACCTGTTCGACAGCGATCACACGCCGCTGGATGGCGAGGTGGAAATCGCGAATGGCATTCGGGTGGCGGGTCTTGGCGGCGTGTTCAAGAGAAAGGTCTGGTATCCGGGCGAGGGAGAACCCCGGCACGTCAGCCGCGAGGCGTGTCTGGCACAGGCGGGACAGGGCAATCGGTGGCGGGGTGGCTTGCCCAGAAACCTTCGTTCGGCCATCTTCCCCGCCGACTGGGAACGGCTGGCCTTCCAGCAGGCGGACATCCTGATCCTGCACGAGCCCCCCGAATCGCATCAGTATGGCCACGCGGCACTCGGGGATCTCGCGCGGGCCATGGGGGTGTCACTGCTGCTGCACGGTCATGTGCATGAGGATTACGAGGCGGAGATTGCGGGGGGCATTCGGGTTATCGGGCTGGCCGAACGAGGCAGTCGTCTGATCGAGTGGTGAGATGTCCACGGGAGAGTTGGATCGGTGCGCAAGGGCAAGACCGGCCCCCGGGGCCGGTCTGCGGTTCAGTCGAGCTCGAAGGTGATCTTGGCGTTGATACGGTATTTCACGATCTGGTTGTTCTCGACTTTTCCCTCGAACTCCTTGATATAAATGGACTTAATGCCATGAACGCTGCGGCTGGCGTTCTGGATGGCCTGATCGGCCGCGTCTTCCCAGGATTTCTCCGACTCGGCCAGAACCTCGATAACCTTCAACATGTGTTCACTCATGATGCAGCTCCTTTCTAGTCGCGGTTGCTTTGCTGTCATCCATGAGGTTAGACCATGGACACCGATGCTTGTCGGGGTGTCGCCGCAACAAACGGATGCCCACGGTCTTGGCCGATTTCACTCCTGGAGGGAAGCGATCACGCGACATCGTCGATGCCATGACATGCTGCCAAGGAGGCTGTTCGAATGTCTGAATTCCGGATGATCCCTCGACGGGATATCGGTCAAATACGGTCGGGGGCGATGTGATAGAGCTCCTTATGGCACCGGTAGACGCGTTCATCAACGCATCACCTGTTATCCAGGCGCTGATTGCCACCCTGTTTACCTGGGGCATGACCGCGGCCGGGGCATTGCCGGTGTTCTTCACCGACCGTGAAAACCGTCGCCTGCTCGACATCCTGCTGGGCTTTACCGGCGGCGTGATGATTGCGGCCAGCTATTGGTCCCTGCTGGCTCCCTCGATCGAGATGGCCGGCGATCTTGATGTGCCGGACTGGTTTCCCGCCGCCACCGGCTTCTTGCTCGGGGCGATCTTTCTGCGCTTTGCCGACGTGATCCTGCCTCACCTGCATTTGAATGCCCCCATGGACGAGGCCGAAGGCATGTCCACGAGCTGGCGGCGAACCACGCTGTTGGTGCTTGCCATCACCCTGCACAATATCCCCGAGGGGCTGGCGGTAGGGGTGGCATTCGGGGCCCTGGCCTATGGCTTTGAAAATGCCAGCATGGGCGCGGCAGTAGCGCTTGCCATTGGCATTGGCATCCAGAATTTCCCCGAGGGCATGGCGGTGGCAATGCCGTTGCGCCGCGAAGGGATGAGCCGGTTCAAGAGCTTCTGGTATGGGCAGCTTTCGGGGGTGGTCGAGCCCATCGCCGGTGTCATCGGGGCGGCGGCGGTCTTGTTCTGGGAGCCGATTCTGCCGTATGCGTTGGCATTTGCCGCCGGGGCGATGATCTTCGTCGTGATCGAGGAAGTCATTCCCGAGGCGCAGCGGAGCGGCAATGCCGATGCGGCCACCATGGGCGTGATCGGGGGATTCGTCGTGATGATGGTGCTAGATGTCGGCCTGGGATGAGCCGTTCGGTTGCGGCGCTTGCCAATGGCGGCGCCATTGACCGGCCACCGCCATGTGTCTGCACGCCTGGCGACCCACAGAGACGTTGGCGAGTCGTGCAGAACTTCCCTAGGTGTGGAGTCTCATGAGGTTGTCCTCGGTTAACCCAAGGACACTGATTGGCGGTTTGTGGTTAAGGCTGCCATGTTGGCGATGCCAGTTGTAGTCATGCAGCCACCTTGGCAAGTGCTGGGCACGTTCCTCAGCGTTCCGATAAGAGAACGCATAGGCCCACTCACGCATCGCGGTCTGAATAAAGCGTTCTGCCTTGCCATTCGTTCGGGGTGTGTAGGGTCGCGTGAATCGATGGCGTATCCCCAGTTCTCGACAGGCATCGGCGAACGACTTGGAGCGGTAGCAAGGGCCGTTGTCAGTCAACACGCGGCGGATCGTGATGCCCAGGCTCGCGTAATAATCCACCGCGGCTTTTAGATGGGCAATGGCTGAGCGCTTGCCCTCATCCGGATGAATTTGGGTGAAGGCCAGTCGGGAGCGATCGTCGATCGCGACATGGACGAATTCCCAACCAGCCCCCATTGAGCCCTTGGTCCGAATGCCAGTCACTCGGTGCCCAGGCTGTCGAAATCGGGCGAGCTTCTTAATGTCCAGGTGGAGCAGGTCTCCCGGTGATTCATGCTCGTATCGCCGGGGAGGTTCCTTGGGCTCGAGACTCGCCAAACGATTAAGTCCCTTGCGTTGGAGGATCCGGCCAACTGTTGCCCTCGAGAGCCCCGTAAAGGCACCGATGCGAGCCAGCGTCCAGCGCCGGTGGCGCAAGGCCACCACTTGCTTATTAAGACGGTCTGGCGTCCGCCGGGGTTGGCGCTTTGGGCGTGAACGACGGTCTTGCAGGCCGGACAGTCCTTCGCGCCGATAACGCCCGACCCAACGGCGCACCGTCTTCGGATCGACGTCAAAAGCTTGAGCTGTTGCTCGAAAGCTCCAGCCACTGGCGAGAACCCGATTGACGAGACGGGCTCGACCTCGAGGTGTTAGCGCGGCATTCTTGTGGATGTCCACGGGATCCTCCTGTCATGGATTGCTTGGTCGGCAAACTCAGCATCCATTGGATGGGTTCCGTGGACAACCTATTGAGAGATCACACCTAGGCCATGCCAACCTCACTCGGCCTCT
>JAABTF010000016.1 GCA_011389965.1 Halothiobacillus sp. | reverse complement strand
TGCGATCAGCAACCCGCATGCGCCGTCCAAGACCGACCTGTCCGGCAACATGACCCTCGGTGGCCGGGAGAAGCTGCTCAAGGAGATGGTCGAGCTCGAGGAAAAGCGCGGCAAGCTCGAGCGCGAGCGCGGCCGGGCCTTGCTGGCCGACGTGCTCTCCCGGGCGCGGGACCACGGTTTTGATGCGCCCGCCGAGCTACTGCGCAACGGCGACATCACCGAGGTGATCCTGGAGCTCCAGGAAGCCATGCAAATGCTGGTGATCGGCAAACAGGGCCGCGACGGGGACATGGAGGCCATGCACGTGGGCAGCCACCTGTCGAGCATCCTGTCGATGATCCACCGGCCCACTCTGGTCACGCCGCTCGAGTTCAAGCGCCCGGAAAGCTTCCTGATCGCCTACGACGGCAGCCCCTCGGCCTACAAGCTGGTGGAGATGGCTTGCAATACCCCGCTGCTGCAGGGATTGCCGGTGCACCTCCTGATGGTGGGCGAGGAAAAGCAGGCCAATTGGGACAAGATCCAGACGGCGAACACCCGGCTGCAGAAGGCCGGTTTCGACACCCAGGTGGCCATCCGCCAGGGCAAGGTCGACGAGGCGGTTTCGATGTATCTCGGGGAAAAGCACATCGACCTGCTGGCCATGGGCGCCTACGGCCACAGCCCGATTCGCTACCTGGTACTGGGCAGCACCACCACCAAGATGATCATGAAGGCCAACGTGCCGCTGCTGGTGGTGCGCTGACCGGACTGCCTGAAAACGGAGCAGAAAAACGGAAAGGGCCATGCGGTATCGCATGGCCCTTTTGCTTTCTAATGGTGTGAGAGGGGCAGAGGATCAGCGTGGCCGGCAGTACCCTCCACGCTGGCCGGTCGGCGAAAGCACGAACTGCCACAGGTGGATATCGCGGGCACGGAAGGCCCCGGCAGAGGATTGCAGGTAGTACTTCCACATGCGCCCGAAGCGCTCGCCGTAGTGCTCGCGCCAGCGTGGCCAGGTGGCCTCGAAGTTCTCATGCCACGCCATCAGCGTGCGGTCGTAGTCGGCCCCGAAGTTGTGCACGTCCTCGACCACGAACCGGTCTTCACAGGCATCGACGACCTGCTGCATGGCCGGCAGTTCGCCATTGGGGAAGATGTACTTGCCGATCCACGGGTCTGGCGTGGAGCCTTCACGGCCCGTGCCGATCGTGTGGAGCAGGAAGAGCCCTTCGGGTTTGAGGCAGCGCCGCGCGACATCCATGTACTCGTCGTAGTTGTGGCGGCCGACATGCTCGAACATGCCTACCGAGACGATGTGGTCGAACGACTCGTCAATGTCGCGATAGTCCATCAGGCGGAACTCTACCGGCAGGTCGCCGGCGAGTTCTTCGCCCAGGGCGGTCTGCTCCCGGGAGATGGTCAGACCGACGCATTCGACGCCGTAATGCTCGGCCGCGTAGATCATGAAACTGCCCCAGCCGCAGCCGATGTCTAGAATGCGCTGGCCGGGCTGGAGGTCGAGCTTGCGGCAGATCAGGTCAAGCTTGTGCTCCTGCGCTTCCGCCAGAGTCTCGCCCCCGTCGCCCCAGAAGCCGCAGGTATACGTCATTCTCGGGTCGAGCATGTCCCGATAGAACTCGTTTCCCAGGTCGTAGTGTTGCTCACCGACCTCCCAGGCCTTTTCCTTGGACTGGTGATTGAACAGGCGGGCCTTGAGCGCATGCAACCAAATGCGTGGCGACCGGCCTACCTGATCCTCGATGCCCGCGCGCAACACGCGATCCACGAATTGGTCGACACGGTCGATTTCAATCCACCCGGCCATGAACGACTCACCCAGGCCGAGATTGCCCCAGCCTAGGCAGCGGTCGATGGCGCGTTGATCGAGAATGCGCATGTCCCAAGGTCGGCTGCCGTTGACGCGAACGTCCGCTGGGGCAAGAAGCTCTTCGACGGGCGTTCGCTTCTTCATGGGGATGGACTCTGCTTTTCCATCAATCGACACGCGTTCGGTCACGTCAAGTCTCCTGTCTTGATTGAGCGCGTGACGGTGGCCAGAGCAAGGCACCCGACACGGAATGTTAGCCGGATTAACCTAAAGGTTGTTTGCGCTTCATGCAACGGGTCTGACGGATTTCAGGAGGGGGATCTGATCGGGGAAAGTTCGAAGAGCCAAAAAAAACCCTGCCGGATGGCAGGGTTTCTGTGGGCTAAAGTGGCCTCTTCAGAAAGAAGACCGTCGACCGATCAGCACTTGTCGGTGAGGCCCGGGTTGCCTTTCACACCCTTGAGGACCGGCTCGTTAAGCTCGACCGGCTTGATGTGCTTCTGGTCACGCAGCCATTCTTCCACCTGATCCCAGACCGGGACGCCGGTGTCGCCCGGGATGTTGCCCGGCTCGGCAACGGATGCCCAGCCAGCGACCTTGTAGGACTTCTTCGGGTCGATCGACTTACCATCCAGTTCCATGTCCAAGATGCGCTTGCCCTTCTCGGCATTTGGCGCACAGGCGTACTTCAGACCACCAATGCGAACCATGTCGCCGCCCTGCTGGTAGTAGGGGTCGGTGTTGAAGATGTTGTCGGCGACGTCCTCGAGGATGGACTTGAGCTCCTCACCCGTGAACTCGTTGACCGTGACGTTGGGATAGGTCAGCGCGACGTGGGTCATCATGTCGTCGTAGGTGATCGGCTCGCCCGGGATCAACGAGGTACCCCAGCGAACGCCCGGCGAGAACGAGATCTGCGCGTCGTTGACGTCGATCAGCGCGTCGCAGAGCAGTTGGTCCCAGGTGCCGTTGAAGTTGCCTCGACGGTAGAGCAAGGCGTCGTTGGTCGCCAGGACCTGACCGGCACGCTCAGCGGCGTTGAAGGTCTTGCCCTCAAAGGTGATTTCCTGGTTGTAGGCCTTCTCGATGTAGTCGGCCATCTCCTTGTCCGGCTCGATGAAGTCGGAGAAGACCGGCAGCAGGTGGTACTTGTAGTCCTGAACCTTGCCATTGCGCACGTCGAAGTCCAGCACGCCCAGGTACTTGGCGTTGGAGCCGGCATTGCTGACGATGGTCTGTCCGCCGCGGTTCTTTACCACGGTCGGGGTGGGTACCGCGTCGTGGGTGTGGCCGCCCATGATGGCATCGATGCCCGTGACACGGCTGGCCATCTTGAGATCCACGTCCATACCGTTGTGCGACAGGACGACGACTACCTCGGCGCCTTCGGCGCGGGCGGCGTCGACGGCTTCCTGCATCTTCTCGTCACGGATGCCGAAGGTCCAGCCGGCGGTCATCCAGCTCGGGTTGGCGATCGGGGTGTACGGGAAGGCCTGGCCGATAACGGCACACTTGACGCCGTTCTGTTCACGGATGACGTACGGTTTGAATACGCGCTCGTAGAAGTCGCTGTCCAGGATGTTCTGGGCGACAAAATTGCAGTCGGTTGCGCCTTCCAGATCGGCGATGCCCTCGAGCATGCGATCCTTGGTGAAGGTCGCCTCCCAGTGCGAGGTGAAAAAGTCGGGCTTGGCGATCTTCTGCGCGTCGATCTGGCTCTGGGCATCGGTCCACAGGGCCAGGGCGTTGCCCTGCCAGTTGTCACCGCCGTCCAGCAGGAGGGCGCCCGGACGCTGCTCGCGCATGTGCTTGATCAGGGTGAGCAGGTGGGCGTACCCGCCGACCTTGCCGTACTTGCGCGCCGCCTCGGGGAAGTCGAGGCAGGTAAAGGCATGCGCGGACGGGGTGTTCGGCTCGAGACCGAAGTACTCGAGGAAATGCTCGCCGACCAGGTGCGGCGGGTTGCCTTCCATCGAACCCACGCCGAGGTTGATGTTGGGCTCGCGGAAATAGACCGGCTTGAGCTGGGCGTGCATGTCGGTCATGTGCAGGAACGACACGTTGCCGAACGTGGGCACTTCGTACATGTTGCTCGAGGCGTTGTTCGCCTTGATCGAGCCGGCGACACGCTGTGTGCCGGTACCGGCTTGGGCGGTTTCGAGGTTGATGCCGGCGGCCGAGGCCACGGCGAGCATCTGCAGAAATTCGCGACGAGAAAGACTCATTGAAAACTCCCCTTTATGTTTTCAGTTTGGGTCAGTTCCCGGCCCACGCCGACGCGGGGACGAGATCCATGGGATTTTTTGGTCCGCTGTTCCGGCCCCGGAGCGCTGGGCGCTATTGGGTCGAGCCAGAAGACTTAACCGGACCATTTAACCATATTGGCCCGGGTCACGATAGAAAAAATACTTATGCCGGACCGCCGCCGAACTGCAGTGTGCCGGGTGCTTTCCTAGGTTTTGCGTCCACTCCGGCAGTGCTGTTCGTCTTCACCTGATCTCCAGGCGATGGCCTGAGGGTGTCTCCGTCAGGCATAAAAAAAGCAGGCCGAAGCCTGCTTTTTCGATCGCGCAAGAGTGGAAACTTACTTGCGGATGCCCGGGCCGTTGATCTCGAGACCGTTGTCGTTATAGGACATGAAGTACTCGAGGTTGCGCAGGTAGTCCGAGTACTGCTCCGGCGGAATGGCGCCGGTGTCCCGGACGCAGCCGTACATGCGCTTGTGCAGGGTAAACATGCTGCCCTTGCTGTAGCGGAATGCCGGGAAGTGCGTGGTGTTGCCCAGGTTCATGTGCAGGTGCTCGGCACGCGCGTACTTGCCGCCATGATACTGGTGGCAGTCGGCGCAGGAGTTGTCCAGTCGGCCGGTGCGACGGAACCAGGCTTCCTTGCCTTCGTTGTAGGCCGCCTTGGCACCTTCGCTGTCCGCCTGGACCTGGTTGGTCATGCCGTTAGACTCGCTTGCAAGGTACGCGAGCACGTTGGCCAGCTTCTTGTAGTTTTTCTTCGGGTCCCAGACTTTGTCCGAAGCTTCGCCGGCATTCTTCTGGCAGTTGATGATGTCCAGACCCAGGCTGTGTACCTCGCCATCCTTCTCGTTGAAGTAGGGGTACTTGGCGCGCAGGCCCTTGGCTTCGCCGAGGCAGGAGGACAGCGGCTTGCCGTTGGGCAGGCGGTATTCGTTCCAGAGCGTCTCGCCCTTGGCGACATACTCCTCGGTCGCCGGGAAGATCATCTGGCTCTCCCACTGGGAGCGGGCGTCATCATCGATGGCGTAAACGCCAAGGTTGTAATTCTCGAACGGAACGTCCGGGTAGCGCTCCGCGTAGAAGTCCACCATCAACTGGCGAAACTCTTCCGGATCGGACGGGTTGGCCGGCTCGGCCATTGCGCCGCCGGTTGCCAGCACGCTGGCAGCGATCATGCTAGAGATCAGGCGTTTCATTATGGGTATCTCCTCGTGAATTCGGGTCGTTGTCGTGTTTTTCCTGACGGCCTGTTTACAGGGTGTAGAGGTAGTCGACGATCTTGTCGATCTCTTCGTCGGTCAGGATCTTGTGTGCCCCGAACGGCGGCATGATGGTTTGGGCGCCGAACTTGTCGCGCGGGTCGTGGAGGACTCCTACAAGTTCCTCACGGTCCGGGTAGCGGGCCTTCATGGCGATCAGGGCCGGACCGATGTTGCCGGCCAGGTTGCCGCCCACGATCTGGTGACAAGCCAGGCAGTTGCCGCCGCCGCGACCGAAGGCCAGTTCCTTGCCTTCCTTCGCGGACTCGGACAAGCCTTCATCCTGCTGTGCCATGGCGGCCCCGGAGAAACTCATGCCTGCCGCCAGCAATGCGGCGGTGCCTGCCGTGGTGATCACGGATGTGAACTTCTTCATTGTTATCCTCCTCTGCGGTCGCGTTTGTGCGCCGAGATTCCTTGGTGAGTGTCTCATTCATCGAATCGACGTGTACCACTTTAGTGGCCTGAACAGTCGAGACAATAAAAAATAATTTATGCAGACACAAATTATTTATTCATTAGTAAACGTTGAAATTCGATCAGCTTGCTAGCGGCGTCATAATGGCATTTTCTCGACAATTTCCGGCATATGTTGGAACTGTTTCCGTAAATAGGCTGTAGGGGGGGCGACTCCCGCAGTTTGTCTGAAATCGGGCGCATCTCGTCGCGGTTTTCTTCGATGAGGCTTCACAAAAACACACCGGGATACAGGTGCTTGGGGATGAATCTACTGGTCTTGCCGTGGGGTCGCTTGCCGCTCGATACCCTTGAGCGCGGATTCCAGCCGTGCTTGTGCGCGGAGGTTGCCGGCGGAGTGGGTGAAGGCGGCTTCGAACTCCTGGTGGGCAGCGGAGAGGTTGCCATTGAGTAGGAAATAGCGTCCAAGCTGTTCGTGTTGCTCGAGTGGTCGACCATTCGCCCGGGCCGCCTTGGAGAGGGCAGCGCGGCGGCGGGGTCCTGCGGATTGGACTCGACCGCGTTGCGGGCCGCCTGGTAGGCACTTTGCGCATCGCCACGATCGAGAAGCCAATCGACGGAGACGCGCAACAGGTTGCTGTCATCCGGGTGCAGGGCGATCAATTCGGACAAAATTTCGTCCGCTCTTTGGGGTTCGCCGCTGTTGTGGAGTGCGCGTGCCAGCGGCAGGCCAAACCAGCGATTGCCTGGTTCGTCGCGATAAAGCGGATCGAGTATTGTCACGGCCGTCGCGTATCGGCCATTTCGCTGCGCGGCGATCGCGGACCGGTAGGCGTTTGCTCTCTCGTCTAGGCGGAGACCCTCTCGGCCTACCAGCGCAGCCAATCGGGCACGTGCCGAACGGAAGGACTGGCTGTCTGATGCGCCGGTTCGATGTCCGTCCAGTCGGTTCTTGATGCTGCTGATGCGCTCACCACTCATGGGGTGGGTACGCAGGAACTCGAACTGCCGTCCGGGTGAATTGCCGGCGCGGCGCTGCAATTTCTCGAAGAACGTGACCATACCGCTGGGATCCACACCGGCGCGGCGGAGGGTTTCCACGGCAATGCGGTCTGCCTCGCGCTCGTGCATGCGTGTGTAATTGATGGAACTTTGTGCGGCGCCAGCAATGCCGGCAGTGGCGACCGCCGCCCCCAGTTGCGGGTCTACCGCACCCAACAGGATCCCGGCAATAAACCCCGCCACGGCGGTCAGGCTGTTGCCCGCCTGTGCGGCGACCATTTGCGCGATATGCCGCTGGGTGGTGTGGGCGATCTCGTGGGCAATGACGCCGGCCAGCTCACTCTCATTGTCGGCGGTGAGCATCAGTCCGGAGAATACGGCGATGTAGCCGCCGGGGACCGTGAAGGCATTGATGTTGGGGTTGTCTACGATCACCAGGTTGGGGGCAAAGCGCGTTCCCGAGGCCGACGACATCAGTCGAACGCCCAGGTCGTTGATGTAGGCGTTGAGCAGGGCGTCATCGATCACCGCACCGCGGGCGCGGATCTGCTTGAAGACCTCGGCCCCGATCTGACGTTCCTCCTGGGGCGAGAGAACGGTGTCGGCAGGATCGCCCAGCGTTGGCAGGCCCGCCGCCCGCGCGGGCAGAAGTACGGACAGCATCATGAGGACAATGGGTAGGGCGATTCGGGTCATCGGCTCGCGGTGGTTGGCTGGTTTCGTAAATGCATGAGTACTTCGACTGATCCGGCTGGTCGTGGTTTCAGGAGCAGCGCCAATTGTCTGGACGCTGTGGTCGCCACGCCGCTAGACTGGCTAGAATTTGCTCACGGGACTCGCTTTGGAGACGATTATGGCAGCTTACGGAACCATCAGCGCCGACGAACTGAAGGACCGGCTGGACGAGGTCGAGATTTTTGACGTGCGCGGGCCGGCCGAGACTGATCGTGGAGTGATCGAGGGGGCGCAATTGGTGCCGCTCCATCTGGTGCCCATGAATGTCGATCGCTTTCGTAGCGATAAGAACGATATCGTCATCTATTGTCACAGCGGCGCACGGTCGGCGCAGGCCTGCCAGTTTCTGGCCGGCCAGGGATTGGACCGGTTGTACAACCTCGAGGGCGGCATCATGTACTGGGCCGGTTCCGGTTTGCCGCTGGTCGAGCCTCCGAGCCAATGAGTCCGGTTGCAAGCAAGTCTATTGGAGACGGGGAGGCTCGCCATGTCTGATGCAGCAACGTTCGAGGTAGATGCCCGCGGCCTTTCTTGTCCGATGCCTTTGCTAAAGGCGCGCAAGGCGGTGGCAACGGCCGAGCCGGGGCAGCGTGTGGTGGTTTACGCCACCGACCGTGGGGCGGAGAGCGATTTCCGCGCGTACTGCGATCGCGCCGGTCACCGGCTTGAGTCGTTGCAATGGCAGGATGATGTGCTGCGCATTGAACTGCTTCGAGGCGAGTGAGGATGCCCCAGTACAGGAAGTGCTGGCCACTGACGTGATCGAGGCTCTTGCAAGGCCGGTCGTGCCGATTGCCTAAAGCAGACGTTTTACGATGTGCGTCGTGAGGTATTTCGGCGTATCTTCGAGAGCGTCAACAAAAACAAATAACGATAGAAGCTTTTGACAAAGGAGTGAATAAGCCATGGGGAAGAGTCGTCTGATCCGTCCGCTGAGTGTGGGCATGGTCTGTCTGGGGTTGTTTTTTTCGGGCCTGGTTCGGGCTGAGTTTCAGCCTTTCGTTTCCGGTACCCAATATGATGGAGCGGTCGAGGAGGCCGTCGCCGCATCCCGTGAGCGCCTGGTCGAAGAGGGGTTCGAAGTCGTCGGCGACTACGCACCCACCGAGGGAGTGCGTGTGCTGGCCGTGACCAGCGATGCCCTGCTTGAAACGGCCGCACGCAGCCCACGGGGCGGGTACGGCGCCGTGTTGAGTGTCGCCTTCGAAGGCGACGGCGGAATCACGCGGATTTCCTACATGAACCCGCAATACTTGGCACACGGCTATCGTCTCGAGAGTGACAACGAGCCGGTTTTTCTCGCCATGGCTAGTGCACTCGGCGCGACCGGCTACTTCGGGGCCGAGCCTATTTCCAGCGCCAATCTGCGCACCTATCAATATGGCTTCGGGTTAGAAACATTCAGCGATGCAGTGGCCCTCGGCTCTTTCGGCTCGTTCGATCAGGCTCGCGACGGCATCGCCCGGCGTGCAGACAGTGGCGATTTGGGTACCGATCTGGTTTATCGCGTGCGGATCCCGGGCAAACGCCAAGAGGTGTTCGGTGTGGCCATGCAGGCCGACGACCCCAACGCGAATGGCGCGGCCCTGGTTCAATCTGTCGATAAGGATGCCCCGCGGGGTTATGCCTTCCTGCCATACCCGGTGCTGCTCGATGGCAGTGCCGCTGAGACATTGAACCTGCGGTTTCGCATGGCGCTGTTCTTCCCGGACCTGCCGATGATGGGTGGTGATGCCTCCTTCTTCAAACTGCGTTCGGCGCCCGATGCAATCAATTCGCTGTTGTTGGATGTTGTTGACGGGAAGGTCTACCAGGAAGAGCGCTCCAGCGGCGGCTTCGGCAGTTTTTGAAGCGTGCAGTGAGCATTTCCCTTGGAGGCTTCTGCCTCCTTGGGACATTCTCCAAGACAGGACACTGATCCTGATAATGGTGAAATCCACCTGACAACGCGTTATATTGTCAGGTCTACGATTGAGACCGCCGAGCCCCATCGGGCCAATCCGCGGTTGATGGCAGCCTGTCTGTCCGACGACGACCTCGTCGGGCCGGCGGGCTGCTGTTGTCATGGGCTGCGTTGATCGCGTTGCACCTTTTGCGTCAAGCAAACTCAATAAGAAGAGGATGACCATCCGGGGGCCCTTGCCCGCGGATGCGGGGACGGTTTCCCCGAAATCGGGTGATCGGTCGGGTGCCTGCGTGCGTCCCAGCGCCGGTCACTAAGTATTGTCAGCAAAACGCGTTATATCGAGGTGAGTACTCTCGTGGAATTGTCCGGCGGTGAAATCTTGGTCGAGTGCCTCAAGGCCGAGGGAGTCGATACGGTCTTCGGCTACCCCGGTGGGGCGGTCCTTCACATTTACGACGCCCTGTTCCAGCAGGAACAGGTGCAGCACGTCCTCGTGCGCCACGAGCAAGGCGCGGTCCACATGGCCGACGGCTTTGCGCGGGCGACGGGCAAGCCCGGTGTGGTGCTGGTGACTTCAGGCCCCGGCGCCACTAACGCGGTTACCGGTATCGCCACTGCGCACATGGATTCGATCCCTCTGGTGGTGTTCACCGGTCAGGTCCACAGTGCGCTGATCGGCAACGACGCGTTCCAAGAAGTCGACAACGTCGGCATCACCCGTCCCTGCGTGAAGCACAACTTCATGGTCAAGGACGTGCGTGACATGGCCGAGACCATCAAGAAGGCTTTCTACGTGGCGACCACCGGACGCCCAGGCCCCGTCGTGGTCGACATCCCCAAAGATGTCACGGACCCGAAGGTCAAGGTGCCGTTCTCGTATCCGGAAAAGGTCGCCATGCGCTCCTACCAGCCGACCGAGAAAGGACATTCCGGCCAGATTCGCAAGGCGGTCGATATGATCGTCAATGCCGAACGTCCCATGATCTATACCGGCGGTGGTGTCATTCTTGGGCGCGCGGGTGATGAACTGACGCATTTCACCCGAAAGCTGGGCTACCCGATCGTCAACACGTTGATGGGGCTGGGTGCCTATCCATCAAGTGACAAGCAGTTCCTGGGCATGCTCGGCATGCACGGTACCTACGAAGCGAACATGGGCATGCATCACTGTGATGTCCTGATCGCCATTGGTGCGCGTTTTGATGACCGCGTCACCGGGGACCTGTCCAAGTTCTGCCCGTACGCCAAGATAGTCCACGTTGACATCGATCCGTCTTCGATCTCCAAAAACGTCGTAGTCGACGTGCCGATCGTGGGTGCGGTCAAGTCGGTGCTTACCGAGATGATCGACCTGGTCAACCAGGCCGGTGGGGCGAAAAAGCCCAAAGAACTAGAGAGCTGGTGGGATCGGATCGAGCAGTGGCGGGGCATGAAGAGCCTCGAGTACAAATGGTCCGACGACATCATCAAGCCGCAATACGTCGTACAGAAGCTCTGGGAAGTCACCGGCGGTGATGCCTTTGTCACCTCCGACGTCGGCCAGCACCAGATGTGGGCCGCGCAGTACTATGGCTTCAACAAGCCTCATCGCTGGATCAACTCCGGCGGGCTGGGCACGATGGGGTTCGGTTTGCCGGCCGCGCTGGGCGCCAAGTGGGCCTTTCCCGACGAAGAGGTGGCCTGCGTGACGGGCGAGGGCAGCATCCAGATGTGCAGTCAGGAGATGTCCACTGCATTGCAGTACCAACTGCCGGTCAAGATCGTCAGTCTCAACAACGGCTATCTCGGCATGGTTCGTCAGTGGCAGGAGTTTTTCTACTCCGGACGCTACGCGATGAGTTACATGGATTCCCTGCCGGATTTCGTCAAGCTGGCCGAGTCATACGGTCACGTCGGTATGCGTATCGATAAACCCTCCGACGTCGAGGGCGCTCTTCGGGAGGCGTTCGCCATGAAGGACCGACTGGTCTTCATGGACTTCCAGACCGATCCGGAAGAGAACGTCTACCCGATGGTTCCCGCGGGCGCGGGCCTTAACGAAATGATCCTGTTGTGAGGGCGGCCTGACATGCGACACATCATATCGATCCTGATGGAAAACGAGGCCGGGGCGCTCTCACGGGTGGCCGGCCTGTTCTCGGCACGTGGCTACAACATCGAATCACTCTGTGTGGCTCCCACTCACGACGATTCGCTTTCTCGCCTGACACTTGTCACTAGCGGTGATGAGTTCGTGATCGAACAGATCGTCAAGCAGCTCAACAAGCTGATTGACGTGGTCAAGGTCCAGGACATGGCCGACACCGCGCACATCGAGCGTGAGCTGATGCTGATCAAGCTGCAGGCACACGACAACATGCGCGAGGAGGTCTACCGCCTCGCCGAGATCTTCCGTGGCCAGATCATCGACGTGACCGAGTCCAGCTACACGGTCCAGCTAGTCGGCCCGGGCAGCAAGCTAGACGCCTTCATCGACGCACTGGGTTCGGTCCCGGTCGTCGAGATCGTGCGTTCCGGCGCACTGGGCGTCGCCCGCGGTCCCCGCGGCATGCTGGTCCCCGAGGTCTGAGCCCACCCGATTCCCTTTAACTTTCCGCATTACATCCGACTGGAGACAACACATCATGCAGGTTTATTACGACAAGGACTGCGACCTCTCCCTCATTCAGGGCAAGAAGGTCGCCATCATCGGTTACGGTTCGCAGGGCCACGCCCACGCGCTGAACCTCAAGGAATCGGGCGTCGAGGTGGTGATTGGTCTGCGTGCCGGCTCCGGCTCGCAGAAAAAGGCCGAAGGCGAAGGCCTGACGGTCAAGACCATCGAGGATGCCGCTGCCTGGGCCGACGTGGTCATGATGCTGGCCCCGGACGAGAACCACGCCGAGATCTACGCCAACCAGATCGCACCCAACCTGCGTGAGGGTGCCACCCTGGCGTTCGCCCACGGCTTTTCCGTCCTGTACAACCAGGTCACCCCGCGCAAGGACCTTGACGTGATCATGATCGCGCCGAAGGCCCCGGGTCACACCGTGCGTTCCGAGTTCGTTCGCGGCGGTGGCATCCCGGACCTGATCGCCATCCACCAGGACGCGTCCGGCAAGGCCAAGGACATCGCCCTGTCCTACGCCTCGGGCGTCGGCGGCGGTCGTACCGGCATCATCGAGACCACCTTCAAGGACGAGACCGAGACCGACCTGTTCGGCGAGCAGGCCGTGCTCTGCGGCGGTACCGTCGAGCTGGTCCGTGCCGGTTTTGAGACCCTTACCGAGGCGGGTTACCCGGCCGAGATGGCCTACTTCGAGTGCTTGCACGAGCTCAAGCTGATCGTCGACCTCATGTACGAGGGCGGCATCGCGAACATGAACTACTCGATCTCCAACAACGCCGAGTACGGCGAGTACGTCACCGGTCCGAAGGTGATCAACGAGGAGTCCCGCCAGGCGATGCGCGAGGCATTGGCCAACATCCAGAACGGTGAATACGCCAAGCGCTTTATCAACGAGGGGGCATTGAACTACCCTTCCATGACGGCGCGGCGTCGCCAGGACGCAGAGCACCCGATCGAGCAGGTCGGTGAGCGGCTGCGCGGCATGATGCCGTGGATCAGTGCCAACAAGATCGTCGACAAGTCCCGCAACTGATCGGGCTGTCGCGCAACGAGGTGACCGATGGATCCAGAAACGCAGACCGACAGCCAGACCAGCGATAAGCCGGCGGACCGTCGGCGGCGCAAGGCGATCTATCTGTTGCCCAATCTGTTTACCACCGGCGCCTTGTTCGCCGGTTTTTTCGCGATTGTGATGGCCGTCCAGGACGACTTCGTCCCGGCGGCCATCGCAGTTTTCGTGGCCATGCTGCTCGACGGCATGGACGGGCGCGTGGCCCGCATGACCGGCACAGAGTCCGAGTTCGGTATCCAGTACGACTCGCTCTCCGACGTGGTGTCTTTCGGCATTGCGCCGGCCCTGATCATGTTCCTGTGGAGTCTGCAGGGCATGGGTGATCGTTGGGGCATGCTGGGTGCCTTCGTCTTCGCGGCGGCGGCGGCCATCCGCCTGGCACGCTTCAATGTCCAGGTGGAAACCGTCGACAAGGGCTACTTCGTGGGCCTAGCCTCGCCGGCCGCCGCGGCGGTGCTGATGGGCATGGTGTGGTTCTTCGAGTCGCACGGCATCGCGTTCCGTGAGCAGATTGGCTGGGTATGGGTCATCACCATCACCACCGGCCTGCTGATGGTGTCGAGCTTTCCCTACATCAGCGGCAAGCGATTCTCGCCGCAGCTGCGCGTGTCGTTTCTCAGCGTGCCGTTGTTGATCGTGCTGTTCGTGGTGGCCCTCAAGGACTTCGCGCTGACCGTCTGGGTGCTGGCTTCCGCCTATGCCCTGTCGGCACCGCTGTGGATGCTCTCCCGAGGCATAAGGCGGCGGTGGAAGCGGGCGTCTTGAATCCGCTGGCGCAGGTCGTTACCTTTATCCTATGAGTAGTCGTTCGCGCGCAGCCCGTTTTTCCCTCCCGGCCACCGTCCCGTTGGCCGGGTTGCGTGTCGTCTGCTCGTCGCTGCTGCTGCGACTGCCGTCGGTAGGCGGCTGATACGGAACCTGGCGAGGCGAGATACGCGACCACCCCTTCAAATGGAAATACCGTCGGACACTCGTCCGGCGGTCGCAATCGAGGTTTTTCGCAATGAGCAGCAGTGACTCGTTGATCATCTTTGATACCACGCTCCGCGACGGGGAACAGAGTCCCGGCGCATCCATGACCCGCGACGAGAAGCTGCGCATTGCGCGCCAACTCGAACGGTTGGGCGTGGACGTGATCGAGGCGGGTTTTGCCGCGGCGAGCGAGGGCGACTTCAATGCCATCCGCACCATCGCCGAACACGTGCAGCATTCCACGGTCTGCTCGCTGGCGCGTGCCGGCGAGAAGGATGTGCGCCGTGCCGGCGAAGCGGTCTCGCCCGCGCCCAAGCGCCGCATCCACACCTTCATCGCCACCAGCCCGATCCACATGGAGAAGAAGCTCCGCATGACGCCGGACGAGGTGGTCGGGCATGCGGTGAACGCGGTCAAGATCGCCCGCGAGTACACCGACGACGTCGAATTCTCCGCCGAGGACGCGGTGCGCTCGGACATGGACTTCCTGGTGCGGGTGTTCGAGGCGGTGATCGAGGCCGGTGCCACCACCCTGAACGTGCCCGACACGGTCGGCTACGCCACCCCGGGCCAGTGGGGCGAGCAGATGGCCACGCTGATCGAGCGGGTCAAGGGCGCGGACAAGGTGGTCTGGTCGACGCACTGCCATAACGACCTCGGGCTGGCCGTGGCCAACTCGCTGGCCGCGGTGCGTTCGGGCTTCCGCCAGGTAGAGTGCACGATCAATGGCCTGGGCGAACGGGCCGGCAACGCCGCGCTGGAAGAGGTGGTGATGGCCACCCGCACCCGCCAGGACATGTATGGCGTATCGACCCGCATCGACACCACCCAGATCGTGCCGACCTCCAAGCTGGTCTCCACCATTACCGGCTACCCGGTGCAGCCGAACAAGGCGATCGTCGGGGCCAACGCCTTCGCCCACGAATCCGGCATCCACCAGGACGGCGTGCTCAAGCACCGCGAGACCTACGAGATCATGCGCGCCGAGGACGTGGGCTGGTCGACCAACCGGCTGTCGTTGGGCAAGCTCTCTGGCCGCAATGCCTTCAAGAGCCGCCTGCATGACCTGGGTGTGGAACTCGAGAGCGAGGAGGCACTCAACGACGCCTTCCGCCGTTTTAAGGAGCTGGCCGACAAGAAGCGCGAGATCTTCGACGAGGACATCCAGGCGCTGGTCTCCGAGGTGTTCGACGAGCAGGAAGAAGCGCTGCGACTGGTTTCCCTGCATGTGTGTTCGGAGACCGGCGAAACTCCGGAGGCGACCGTCACCGCCTCGATCCGGGGCGAGGAAATGACCGCCACGGCCACCGGCGCCGGGCCGGTCGATGCGGCCCTGGCGGCGATCGAGAAGATCGTCGCCTCGGGGGCCAACCTGCAGCTGTATTCGGTCAACAACATCACCAGTGGCACCGATGCCCAAGGTGAGGTCAATGTGCGTCTCGAGCGCGCCGGGCGGATCGTTACTGGGCAGGGTGCGGACACGGACATCGTGATCGCCTCGGCCAAGGCCTATCTCAACGCCGTCGAGCGACTGGAGCATCCGCCCAAGCGGGCCCATCCCCAGATGGGTGACGTGTGATCCGGAGCGGGCGGGGCTTGAGGGCATGAGGGTGCGTGCCGACAGGCATGCGGCTCTGGGCTGGTTGGGTATCGACTCCTACCGGCCCAGTGGGCGGGTGTCCCGGCCGACCCACGCCGCGGCGACAGGGATGCCCGCTGTAGAGGCCGAAGCGATGCCGACCGAGGTGGTTGCCGAGTCATCGGTCCCGGCCGAGGCGGTCGATGACCGGCCGGCAGCAACACCGGTCCAACTGCCCGCCGCCGCAGACCATCATGAAACGGCCGCTGCTGTCACACCCGAGCCGACACCGCGCGATGAATCGAGTCCGGACATACCGCTCCCGACGGAGGGGGTGATCGTGGCACGGGGCTCCATGCATGCCGCGCTGGCCGAGGCGATCGCCGGCTGGGCGGGGCTGCCATGCCGCGCACCATCCAGTGATGACGTGGAGCCTGTCGGTGGCACCGAGGAGGTGGTCATTGTCGGCGGACGGCGATGGCCCCTGGCCGAGATCGCCGCGGACGCCACGGCCAAGCGCCGCTTGTGGAAGGCACTGGCGACCCGGTCCCCGCGAGCCGGTCGTCCGGGCACATGACGGACTTTTCCCCGGCGATCGAGTCGGCCGGCTATGACTGGGCGGCACTCGCCGGGGAGGATCTGCCCGAGATCCTCGCCATCGAGGAGGCGGCCCAACCCTATCCCTGGAGTGAGGCGGTGTTCGAGGATTGCCTGCGGGCGGGATATCACTTCGACGGTGCCTTCACTCGCGGGTGCTTGCTGGGCTATTCCGTGGTCATGCCGGTACTCGACGAGTGGCATCTGCTCAACCTCTGCGTCGATCCGTCCGTCCAGCGTCGGGGCGTCGGCCGCTTCCTGCTCCAGCGATTGCTCGACAGCGCGGCGGCCCAAGACGTCCACTCCGTGCTCCTGGAAGTCCGGGCGGGCAACCGCGGGGCCATTGCCTTGTACGAGTCGTTGGGATTTGCGGATATTGGCCATCGAAAGGCGTATTATCCGGCCCCAACGGGGCGCGAGGATGCGCGCGTCATGCGCCGCCTTCTGGCTTGACCAGCCCGCCTCGCTCACCGGATAGCATCCGGTGATTCCACACGAAATCCAGCCGACGATTCCATGACAGTGACCACCCCAGAAAACGATTACTCCAGCCGCCGCACCTTCGCGATCATTTCGCACCCGGATGCGGGCAAGACCACCATGACCGAAAAGCTGCTGCTGTTCGGCGGCGCCATCCAGCTCGCCGGCACGGTCAAGGGGCGCAAGTCCGGCCGGCACGCCACCTCCGACTGGATGGCGATGGAGAAGGAGCGCGGCATCTCGGTGACCAGTTCCGTGATGCAGTTCCCCTACCGCGAGCGGATCGTCAACCTGCTCGACACTCCCGGTCACGAGGACTTCTCCGAAGACACCTATCGGGTGCTGACCGCGGTGGACTCGGCGCTGATGGTGATCGACGCGGCCAAGGGTGTCGAGGCGCGCACCATCAAGCTGATGGAGGTCTGCCGCCTGCGCACCACGCCGATCATGACCTTCGTCAACAAGCTCGACCGCGAGGGACGCGACCCGCTGGAGCTGCTGGACGAGGTCGAGACCGTGCTCAATATCCGCTGCGCGCCGGTGACCTGGCCGATCGGCAGCGGCAAGCGCTTCCGGGGGATCTACCACCTGGCGCTGGACACTGTCTATCTCTACGGCACGGCCGACGGCACCCGTGACCAGGCCGTCGAGGCGATCAAGGGCCTCGACAACCCCCTTCTTGACGAGCGTCTCGGTACCCAGGCCGACGAGTTGCGTGAGGAGATGGAGCTGGTGCAGGGGGCGGCCGACGAGTTCGATCTCGACGCCTACCTGGAGGGTGAACAGACGCCGGTCTACTTCGGTTCGGCGATGAACAACTTCGGTGTGCAGTCGCTTCTCGATGATTTTGTCGAGTACGCGCCGCCGCCGCAGCCGCGCGAGGCCACGGGGCGCACCGTCGAACCCTCCGAGAACAAGTTCACCGGCTTTGTGTTCAAGATACAGGCGAACATGGACCCGCAGCACCGCGACCGGATCGCCTTTCTGCGCATCTGCTCAGGCGAGTTCCGTCGCGGCATGAAGTCGCATCACGTGCGGCTGGGGCGCGACGTCAAGATCCCGGACGCGCTGACCTTCATGTCCTCGGACCGCGTCCGACTGGAAACCGCCCAGGCCGGCGACATCATCGGTATCCACAATCACGGGACGGTCCGCATCGGTGACACCTTCACCGAAGGCGAGAAGCTGGCCTTCACTGGCATCCCCAACTTCGCCCCGGAACTGTTCCGCCGCGCGCAGCTCAAGGATCCGCTCAAGTCCAAGCAGTTGCTCAAGGGCTTGTCACAGCTGTGTGAGGAAGGGGCAACCCAGCTCTACCGGCCGCTGACCAACAACGACCTGATCCTGGGTGCCGTGGGCGTGCTGCAGTTCGATGTGGTGGCTCAGCGGCTGAAGGACGAGTACAACGTCGATTGCCGGTTCGAGGCGGTCAACGTCAACACCGCCCGCTGGGTGGAGTGCGACGATCCCAAGCGCTTCGAGGAGTTCAAGAGCAAGAACCAGGCGAATCTCGCGATCGATCATGCCGGCGAACTGGTCTACATCGCCCCCACGCGGGTGAACCTGCAGATGACCCAGGAGCGCTGGCCCGAGGTGCGCTTTCTGGCTACCCGCGAGCACGGGGACTACAGCACGGATTGAGTCCGCCAACTGTGTGATTGACGGGGTCGGTCACAAAGGGCCGACTCGACAGGGCCTCGCTCAGGGGGCGCCTTGCGCCCCGCTTTCGAGCGTGCGTTCGACCAGTCTGTCGAAGTGCTCGGGGTTGATGTACTGAAACAGCTCCGTGTCATCGGATTCCACCGTGATGGCCAATCCCTTCTCCGGGTACAGCCACAGCGTGGCGGGCGGTTCGTCCGCCTCGCGCTCCCCGCGGGGGATGGGACGCTTGTCCGACGGCTCGCCGAATCGGCGGGTAATCAAGGCCTCGCTGTAGTCCGCGCTCGGCGCATAGCTGATGGAGCGGATCGGCTTGTGCTGAGCCTCCTGCAAGGCCTCGTCGGACAAAGAGAGCTTGCGCGCGCCGCTCGGGGTGGGGTCGGCGATGGTCGATTCCGCTGCCCAGCGCTCCAGTGTTTCCGGTGAGACATCGGCGACCAGCACCACGCGGGCTGTCAACGGCCCCACATTCATGCGGCCAAAGTACGCCTCCATCGTCAGGGGCGCGCCGGGCTTGGCAAACATCGCCAGATCGGCCTTCTGCCCGTACCGGCGGCTGAAATCCAGCAGGCTGCTTTCTCCCAGGGTGATGCCGAAGACCTCGACATGGCCCCGCTGATTGATCTCCATGTCCCAGGGCAGGAAGGCATGACTTGGCGGAGCCGAGTCGCAGCCGGCCAGCGAGATGGCCAGCAGGGCCGCGCCGAGGGCCGGGAGAAGACGGAAAGAAACAGGGCGGGGCATCGCGGATATCCGGAAGTTGCGGGTGGCTGGCTTGCCGGCTGTGACGGGTCGGCCGATGTGGGATTAAATCAGCCCATTCGGCATGGGGCAAGTGCGCTTGCGCCCGGTCAGCGAGAGGGGGTATGTTGCCTGCTGACGATTCGTCAGCAAGGAGAACAACGCATGCCGATTGTAAGCCAGGGAATGTCTCGAAATCTCCACCGCAGCGTCCGGCGCTCGGCTCATGCCGGTATGGGCTGCCTATTGGCGATGGCTCTGGCCGGGCCTTTTCTGGCGTCGGCCGAGGACTTCCCCCTGCGTGAGAAATACGCCTCGGTGGGCGTCCAGCCGATGGAGACCGAGACGCTGGCCGCCTCGTTGGATGAGATGGCCGTGGTGGATGCCCGCTCGATCTACGAATACGAAACGTTGCATATTCAGGGGGCTCGTTCGATTCCTCTGGCCTCGAGCGGCTTTGCCGAGGCGGTGCTCAATCTTGCCGAGGAGTCGGGCCAGCCGCTGGTTTTCTACTGCAACGGCGTGACCTGTTCGGTCTCCTATAAGGCCGCGTTCAAGGCCAAGGAGGCAGGCGTTTCCGATGCGCGGGTGTACGACGCGGGGGTGTTTGCCTGGGCCCAGGCAAATCCCGAGCAGACCGTGCTGTTGGGCGAACCGCTCGAGCAAGTCGATCAGCTGATTTCCGGCGAGCAGTTCGAAGGTCACCTGCTGGACGAGGACGCCTTCTACGCCCGCATCATGGCCAGCGAAAAGCCGATCATCGTCGACATTCGCAGCAAGGGGCAGCGCGCCGGGGTTTCGCTGTTCCAGATGCAGGATCGTCATATCCCGCTGACCACCGACAACCGCGAGCTGAGCGGTCTGGTGGAGCGAGCACGCGCCGAGGAGCGTCCCATGTTCTTCGTCGATGCGACCGGCAAGCAGGTCCGCTGGCTGCAGTACTACCTGGAAGAGCAGGGCCTGACCGATTACTGGTTTCTCAAGGGCGGTGCATTGACGATCTTCGAGGGTATGGGCACGCGGTAGGCATGCCGCCGCGCTCAGTCAGCCAACGGATGGCGGCGCTTCCACTCCTGTCTCCAGCGTTGCAGCAGTTCATCGATGCTCGCCCTGGTATCGGTCGGGACCGGTTCCAACCCGAGTGTCCCCGCGGCCTCGATCAGGTTCTCGCGCGCCCGCTCGCTTTCCAGCGGGCGGGCGTGATTGGTCTTGCTTAGCTTGCGGCCGTCATCACCCAGCACGACGGGCAGGTGGAAATACTGGGGTGCTGGTAGTCCCAGTGCCTCGCTAAGCTCGACGTGCAAGGGGGTCAGCGGCGCAAGATCCTCGCCACGGACCACCTGTGTGATGCCCATCTCGGCATCGTCCACTACATTGGCCAGGTGATAGGCGATCGGGCCATCGGCGCGCCGGAGTACCGGATCGCCCACGTCCTGCTCGAGTTGCTGGGTGATGGCCCCCAAGCGGCGATCGGGTACGGTGCGCTGGAGCGCGCCGATGCGGAGGCGCAAGGCATGTCGCTCATCGATCGAGACGGGTTCCTCCCGGCAGAAGCCGGGGTATAGAGGGCCGATCGCGCCGATGGTCTGGCCATGGCTCGCCGCCCATTCACGCAGGTGGGTGCGGGTGCAGCGACAGCGGTATAGCCGCCCATAGCGCTCCAGCGAGCGCAGTGCCGCCTCGTATCGCGGCGTACGCTGGCTTTGAAAGATGACTTCTCCGTCGAAAAGCAGCCCGTGGACGCGCAACTGGGCGATGATGGTGTCGACCGCCTCGGGGCGGCTGCGGGCCCGGTCGGTGTCGTCGATACGCAGCGACCAACGGCCTCCGTGGGCGCGGGCATCGAGAAAACTGCCCAGCGCGGCCACCAGCGACCCGGCATGCAGGGGGCCGGAGGGAGTCGGCGCAAATCTGCCGTGATATTCGGAGGGGCGTTTCTGCGGGGTCGTCATGCCATCATGGGTGCACGTTTTTCGAGTGTCTCGAGACACAGTAATGCCATACCGGTCGAACTCAAGCCGGTGGCCGCAATCCTAATTGCGTAATCCTGTCTAATCTTAAGCCCTGCTTTATTCGCGAGAGCGTCGTCATGCTTGGATCAAGCCCGCATTGCCCATCATTGTCACGTCCTGTGGCGGTGTCGTTTGCCTTGGTCGCTTTCCTGTTCGCAGCACTGGGGTTGTCACCCGCGAGTGCCGAAGCGCCCGTGGAGCGATTGCCTCTGGGGCTGTATCAGCCCGTACCGGACGGTCTGAAAAGTGCACTCTCGGCGATCGAGCGGGGTGACGAGGCAGGCTTTCACCGAGCGCTGGAAGACGTTGCCTCATCATCGTTGGGCATACAGGCTCGGCAATATCTCGAGACCAAGTGGCTGCTGGGTCGCGTGGAGCGTGAGCCCGCCGCAGTGGCGGCGCTGTTGCGCCAGCAACCCCAGTCGCCCCTGATGCCCCGGTTAAAGCGGCGCTATCTCGACCATCTGGCGGGAGAATCGGCCTGGGGAGAATACCGGATGGTGTTCGATCGTGGCCCGGATATCCGTCCCGGGACTCGTCGACAGTGCCATTATTGGGCGGCCGAACTGGCGCTGGAGGGCGGTTTGTCGAAAGCGCAGACCGACGAGGCCATGGCCGTATGGGAACGCGGTCGCAGCCAGCCCGAGGCCTGTGACCCCGCTTTCGACTGGCTCGAAGAGCAGGGGCGCCTTGATGAGATGGCCTATCGGACTCGCATCCGCCACGCCATCATTGCCGGCAAAGACGGACTGGCCCGTTACCTGGTGCGCCAGGGGCCGGCGGGGCTGGCCGGTTACCGCGATCGCTGGGTGGAACTGCGCGATGAGCCGGGCAGAGCCGTGACGGCACGGATCCGTGCCGGCGGTGATGCCGAGGAGATCACCCAGGGGCTATTGTGGCTGGCCAAGCGAGAACCCGGCCGGGCCCGTGACCTGTTGGCGCGAGCCGACGATGTGGGGCTCCTGCAAGCCGAGCAGAGCCACGCCGTCGATCGTCTGGCCGCCCTCAAGGCAGCCTATCTGTATCGCCCGGAGGCCTATCAGTGGTTACGCGAGGTCCCGTTGGCGGCACGGGACGAAGAGGTGTGGACCTGGACGGTGCGCTCGGCGCTGCGCCACCTCGACTGGGTACGGGTCAAACAGGCCATCGACGCCATGCCTCCCGAACTGGCCGAGGCGCGTGAATGGCGCTACTGGTACGCAGTTGCCGACCAGCGGTTGGGACAAGCCACCGCCGCCAGGACGGCGTGGCGCGAGTTGGCGGAGAAGCCCGACTATCACGGCTTTCTCGCCGCCGACCGACTGGGGATCCGTTATCCCTTGCCGGCAGAGAACAACGGTCGGGTTCCGGTGCCCGATTCCGAGGCCCTGAATAGCCTGGAGAGATCGGATGGGACTCCGTGGCTGGCCTTGGGCTTCGCCCTGCACCGATTGGATTATCCGGAAGACGCCCGGCGACTGTTCGATCACGCGAGCCGGGATCTGCCCGAATCGAGTCTGCCGGCACTGGCCTATCTGACCCAACAGGTCGACTGGCACGATCGTCTCTCGGTGGTGATCGCCCGAATGGACCAGTTGTATGATCCCGGTTGGTATGCCGCGCGCTTCGCGCTGCCGCATCGCGCGCTGGTGTATGGGCATGCCCGCCGTCAGGCCGTCGACTCGGAATGGATCTATGCGGTCATGCGCCGTGAGAGCTTGTTCATGCGGGATATCGGGTCCGGCGCCGGGGCTCAGGGCCTGATGCAGTTGATGCCGGCGACGGCACGCTGGATCAACCGTCGTGCGGGGCTGGGGCGCGCGTCATCGGCGCTGTCCGATCCGGACACGAACATCGCCTTGGGTGCAGCGTACCTGGGCCATATGGCGGAGCGCTTCGCCGACCAGTACCCGCTGGCGATCGCCGCCTATAACGCCGGTCCCGGCCGGATAGAGCAGTGGTTGCCCCAAGTCCCCATGCCGGGAGACGTCTGGGTAGACACCATCCTGTTCGACGAAACCCGCGCCTACACGCAGGCCGTGTTGGCGGGAATGGTCACCTATCGCTGGCGGCTTTCCGGTGAACCCCGCCGACTGGGTGAGCTATTGACAGTAGTCCAGCCAAGCGGTTGACCCGCAGACCTTTGCCATGGAGTCCGGCCTTGTCCTCTTCGAGTCCCACAAACAGCTTCCTGTTCTTCGATCTTGAGACCACCGGTGCCGACCCGGCTTTTGATCGGCCCCTGCAATTCGCGGCCATTCGCACCGACCTGAACCTGCGCCCGGTGGGAGAACCGATCGTCTGGTACGCACGGCCGAGCATGGACTGCCTGCCACATCCGGCGGCGGTCATGACCACCGGCATATTGCCCGATGACCCGTTATTGGCCCGGGCTGAGAGCGAGGCCAATCTCGCCAATCGCATCTACCGTCTTGTCAACCAGCCGGGCACCTGCGTGGTGGGCTTCAACAGCATGCGTTTCGACGCGCCCATGCTGCGGTTTCTCTTTTGGCGCAACCTGCTGGACCCCTACCGTCATGAATACGCGGACGGCAACAGCCGCTTCGACATTCTCGATGCCGCCCGGGCCTATCGACTCCTGTGTCCCGATGCGCTCAAGTGGCCGGTGGATGAACAGGGCCGACCTACCCTGCGGTTGAGCGAACTGAGTGCCGCCAATGGCCTCTTGCATGAGCAGGCCCACGATGCCCTGAGCGACGTAGAGGCGACCCTGGACCTCGCCCAACGCCTGCGTGATGCCGATCCCGACCTCTGGGGGCGGTTGCTGGCGGCGCGTGACAAGCAGCAAGTGGCCCGGTTGCTCGATTCGCCCATACGGGAGCCGTTCCTGCACGTGTCATCGCGACTGCCCGCCCGCGTGGCCTCGGCTTCGATGTTCTGCTCCTTCGGGCAGGTGGATGCCAATCGCAATCGCCGCGAGTGCTGGGATCTGCGCTTCGATCCGGCGCCCTGGCTGGATCTCGACGCCGCGGCATGGGCCGAGCGCCGGTTTCTGAAAAATCCACCGGAAGATGCCGAGCGAGACTGGAACGACCTGCGGCTGCCGATCAAGGCGATTCATCTCAACCGGGTGCCAGTGGTCCTGCCCGAGCAGACGCTGGACCAGGAAGGGGTGGCACAGCGGATGGTGATCGATCGACAGCGTGTGCGGTTGCATGCCGACTTCTTCCGGCGCCACTTTGCGTCGTTGCGTGAGCGCCTTCTGGCCGTGATCGAGGACACCGAGGGGGCATTCCCCGACAAGCCGGTGGAAGAGTCCTTGTATGCGGGCTTCGTGCCGCGAGGGGACCGTGCGAAGCTCGAGCAGTGGTGGGCGAAAGCCCGCGGCATGCGATCGCGTGCCGACGCGGTGGCCCACGGTCGTGCATTGCTGTCGTCGACCTTCGAGGACTCCCGACTGGCCGAACTGGCTGAAGGGTTCGTGGCACGCAATCTCCCGGAGGCCCTGGATTCGTCCGCTCGCGATCGGTGGCAGCAGCGGCTGATCGACCGGCTGCGCCCCGGCGTGCGAGATGGGGTGGCAATGGCCGAGCGGGATTTTCCGGCCATGTTTGCCGAGGTGGATCGCCTGCGGGAAAACCAACAGTGGTCGCCCGAGCAGCGCGCGTTGCTCGAGCCCTATCGTCGCTGGCTCGCCCGCCAAGAGAACGAAATCGCGGCGCTTGACGGCCAATAATCTCCGTATTTCAATTACCTGGCTTAATGAAAGCCGGTGTCTGCCGATAAGCCCTTGAGGCAGCCGATTGGGGCGGCGGCGTTGTCGAGCAGCGAGAGGGGCGACAGATGAGCTTTGTGGTGTTCGGGCGGGGCGTAAGTGACGGGCTAACCATCGAAGAGGCGGCCTCGCCGGGGTTGCTCAGGCCGCCGATGATGGTCGAGCCGGTTCGCGCGGTGCGCGAGGATCAGGCCGGCACCCCATTCGCCTATCGGCGTTTGAGGTCGGGGGAGGAGAGCCAGAGCGAGTCCACGCGCGCCTACCGAGAGGCCGCGGGGCAGGTGGGTCGGGAGCCGACGCCGGTCTCGATCGCCGAGCAGATCATGTCGCGCCCCCCGGTGACCATCGACGTGCGTGACCCGATCGGTCGGGCGCGGAACCTAATGGCCGAGCATCATATCGGGTTGCTGCCGGCTCTGGGGGAGGGCGGTCGCCTCGAGGCCATCATTACCCGCGGCGACATCACCCGGCAGCGGATCCGCTATGCGGACCTAGCCAAGATGCCCGTGGGGGCAATCGCCCGTTTCGAGGTGCTCACGGCGGGACCGCAAACCAATATCCGCGAACTGGCTCGGGTGCTGCTGGAACAGGATATACGCGGCATGCCCATCGTCGATCAGGGCAGCGATCCGCCGGTCGTGATCGGGGTGGTCACCCGCAGCGACATCCTGCGGGCGCTGGTTCACTACGCGCCCCTGGAACTCTGGCTGTAAGAGACTGCTGTGGGGCTTATTCGGCGTGCTGGCGCTCGAGGCGGCAGCTGTCGCTGAAGGCGTCTCGCATCAGGTTGAAGCAGGTGGCCAGGAACAGGCTCTGCAACTCCACGAATTCGTCGAACGACTCGCGTTCGGCCTGTTGGCCGCCTGAGGCGCTGGTGAGCAGTGTCTCGGCGGAGACATGCATCTGGATGTGCAGCTGGCGGACTTTTTCGAATTCGCCTTCCCGTCCCGGGGGCGCCCCGTGGGTCTCGAGGAATCGACCAAACCGGCACTCATGCTCGCTAAGGGTGGGGCGAGGGGTCCGGTACAGCAGTACGGCCATGATCCGTGAGTACCAGTCGAAATGCCAGTAGGTGACCTCTTCGAAGCCGTCAATGAACGACTGGTAATCGTAGGGGGCTGCTTCGTCCGGGGATTTTGCGTTCATGGTGGCTCGATCGCTTGAGGGTGCTGTGGCCCTTCAGTCTAACGATTTGCCTCCGGAGTGTCAGCCAGCCGCTGCTTGTGCGGGCGATCAGCTCGCCAGGCAGTGCCGCAGATAGTCTAGGTCGACCATGCCGTTGGAGGGTGCGGGCCCCCGTAGAGTGCGCGCGGGTTGGGTTGTCGTGCCCAGATCGGAAAGCACCGAGATCGCACCGCTGAAATCGTCGTGGGCGGTGTAGTCGTTGAGGGTGACCACGACCGGGACATCGGCATCGATGGCCGAGCGGACCCCATTGCCCGAATCCTCGAGGGCGATGACTTGCGATGCTGTCAGGCCCATCTGGTCGAGTGTGTAGTGGTAGATGTCGCCGGCCGGCTTCTTGGCCGGCACGATATCGCCGGCGGCGATCACTTCGAACCAATCGAGGCTGGCATCGCCAAGCGTGGCTCGCAGCAGGCCATCGACGTTCTCCGGGGTGGTGGTCGTGGTGATGGCCAGCCGGACATCATTGTCGCGCGCCTCCTGAATCAGGCGTTCGACGCCCGGGCGCAGGGGGATGTCCCCTTTTTTCAGCAGCGCGAGGTAATGGCCGGTCTTGGCCTTGTGCAGGCCGGCGATCCATTCGGCAAGGTCTTCGACTTCGGGCAGATCGGGGGAGTGGGTCTCGATAAAATAGCGGATCCGTTCCTTGCCGCCGGTCACAGTCAGCAGTTCGCCGTAGGTGAGCACATCCCAGTGCCAGTCTAGGCCCGCATCGTCAAAGGCAAGGTTGAAGGCCACACGGTGTCCGTCGCGCTCGGTATCGGCGAGTGTGCCGTCCACATCAAACAAGATCGCTTGTAACATCGGTCTCGAACCTTTTTCTGGTTACCATAGGCTCGCCGGGAGTTGCCCATTTGGCGCGCCTTGGGGATGATCGCAAAACAAAACGAACGAGAGTGTACTCAATGCGCAAACGACCGGCCAGTTCCGGCGCCCGCTGGATCGCGGGCGGTTGGCAACTGCTCAAGACCCGCCCCGGACTCGTAATCGGTAGCGTGCTGCTGATGTACGTGCTGATCTTGTTGACCAGCTTTATTCCGCTCATCGGGATGGGGGCCGGTTATCTGATCGCGCCCATCCTCGGCGGTGGGGTCATCGTGATCTTCGCCCGCATTGCCCAGATTCTCGAGCGGGCCGAGGAAGAACCCCTGGCTCGTGAGCAACCGATCGGCTTTGATCTGCTGTTCTCGCAGTTTCGCGCTGACGCTCCTTGGCGGGCCCTGCTCGGTCTGGGGGGGCTGACCATTGCGGTCAATCTGCTGATTTTGCTCCTTCTGGCGGGGTATCTCACGGCGGCACTGCCGGAAGGGGGCATGGCCGCCCTCAACGACCCGGCTCTTAATGATGCCGATCGCATAGAGCAATTGCTGCCGGTGCTGACGTCCAGCGCGGCGCTAGGCGTGTGGGCGGCGGTCGTGATTGTGTATCTGCTCTACCTGTCGGCCATGTTGTTTGCCATCCCGCTGGTGACGCTGCGCGGTTACTCGCTGACCGAAGCCCTGTGGGCGAGCTTTCGAGGCACCTGGCTCAACTGGTTGGCCATGCTGGTCTTCGGCCTGATCTGGCTGTTGTTGTTCATGACCGTGCCGCTCACCGCGGGCCTGAGTGCCATCCTGCTGCTGCCTTGGGCCTGGGCTTCGCTTTATGCGGCCTATGTTTCGATTTTCCCGGCGGAGGTCGAGGAGCCCTCGAGCATCGGCTGACCGCCTAGGGGGAGTGGCCCGAGAAGCAAGAAAGGCGAGCCCAAGAAAAAAGGCAGCGTGATGATTCACGCTGCCTTTCGCTTTTCCTGGGTTGTGGGCGCCGAACGGCGCCACAGGGATCAGTGCTCGTGGCCTTCCGGGCCGTGCACATGACCGTGCTCGAGTTCTTCGGCGGAGGCCGGACGCACGTCCTTGACTTCGACATCGAAGTGCAGGGTTTCGCCGGCCAGTTCGTGGTTGCCGTCGAGAGTGATCTCGTCGCCGTTGACTTCCTTGATGGTGACGACGGTGACACCGCCTTCGGTCTGCGCCTGAAAGCGCATGCCCGGCTCGATCTCGTCGACGCCTTGAAACATGGAGCTCGGTACGGTCTGGATCATTTCCTCGTTGCGCTCGCCATAGGCTTCTGCCGGCTCGATGCTGACGGTGAAGCTATCGCCGACCGACTTGTCATCCAGTGCCTTTTCCAAGCCCGGGATGATGTTCTGCTGGCCATGCAGGTAGGCCAGCGGGCCGGTCTGCTCGGAGCTGTCCATGACTTCCCCGGCATCATTTTTCAGGGTGTAGTCGATGGAAACGACGTGATCGTTCTGAACTTGCATTAAATTGCCTCGCGTGGACGGCTGTGAGTTGTCTGGGAGTAATCCCCCGATCCCGACTGCGACCTCGGCATCAATGAGAAGTTCCCCGGCACATCATCGTGTGCTGAGGTGGTAGAAATGGTTTGTGGCGGCGACGAAACCCGAGGGGTTGCCGCAGTCGAAACGCCGTCCCTTGAACCGGTAAGCAACCACCTTGCCTTGTTCGGCCTGCTCGCGCAAGGCGTCGGTGATCTGGATTTCCCCGCCGGCTCCGGGTGGCGTGCGGCGCAGGATATCGAAGATATCCGGGGTGAGGATGTAGCGACCGATGATGGCGAGGTTGCCCGGCGCCGCGTCCGCAGTAGGTTTTTCCACCATGTCGGTGACGCGCATGACGTCGTCGTCGATCGGCGTCCCGCCTATGATGCCGTACTTGTGGATGTCCTGCTCCGGGACTTCTTCCACGGCGATCACCGAGCATTGGTGGCGCTCATAGATGGTGGCCATCTGCGCCATGATCCCGACCGGGGAGCCTACGCAAAGATCGTCGGCCAGCACCACGCCGAAAGGGTCGTGGCCTACCAATCGCTCGCCGGTCAGGATGGCGTGCCCCAGTCCCAGCATTTCCAGTTGGCGGGTGTAGGAAAAGGTGCAGTGTTCGATCAGTCGATCGATTGAGGCGAGCATGGATTCCTTCTTGGTGCCGCGGATCTGGTGTTCCAGCTCGTAGTTGACGTCGAAGTGGTCCTCCAGTGCCCGCTTGCCGCGCCCCGTGACCATTGATATCTGGGTCATTCCGGCCTCGAAGGCCTCTTCCACGCCGTACTGGATCAGGGGCCGGTCGAGAATCGGCAACATCTCCTTGGGCATCACCTTGGTGGCGGGAAGGAACCGGGTGCCGTACCCGGCTGCGGGAAACAGACACTTGTCGATCATGGTCAGTCCTCTGGTTTTCAATGGGTCCGTCGAATGAGCGGGGCCAAGTTAGGCGCGCCGCGACTTGAGCAATCTGCGACGCTTGTTGCTGTGGCTCCAGGCGGCGAGGAAGCCGATGGTCGCCGCCAACGCGATCAGGAGGTGCCAGCCACGGTCGCTCGGCACTGCCCAGGCATCGGTGGCGGCCACAAGAAGGTAGAACAGGTCGAATAACGCTGCCCACACCATGGTCTTGTAATGGCCTCGCCACAGCCCCGGGATCACGGCCAACGCTGGTAGCAGCATCAGTACCATGGTTACCCGATCGGGACGGATTTCCGCCGTGCCGAATGCGGCCAGGCCGAGATATCCGCCGATGATGCCGAGCTGGGCGACGAGCATTACCTGCAACGGCCGCATCGAGAGGCCCTCGTCGGTCTGTGCCGGCCACTTCATGTCAGTTGCCTTGCAATATCGGCCACCCGTGCGCCCAGCGCGCGGGTCAGTTCGCGCTCGTCGCGACTGAGAGTGGGGTGGTCGTTGGCGGTGTGGCTGGCGCCGTACGGCGTGCCGCCCGTCTGGGTGTGTGCCAGTTGGGGCTGCTGGTAGGGAATGCCGGTGATCAGCATGCCGTGATGGATCAGGGGGACGATCATCGACAGCAGCGTGGTTTCCTGGCCGCCGTGCATGGAGCCGGTCGAAGTGAATACCGCGGCCGGTCGGCCCGCCAGCTCTCCTCGGAACCACAGACCGCTGGTGTCCTCGAGGAACCGCTTGACCGCCGAGGCCATGCCGCCGAAATAGGTGGGGCTGCCCAGGAGCAGTCCGCGGCATTCGCGCAGGTCATCGAGGCTGACTTCCGGGTCGCCCGCGTCGGGTTGGCGGTCATCGGGGCAGGGGATGCGACGCAGTCGAGCGGTCATTCCCTCGACTTGCTCCACACCGCGTGCGGCCTGTCGGGCCAGGCTCTCGGTATTGCCGCTGCGACTGTAATAAAGGATCAGGATGTCCACGAGATTTTCCGGTTGCCAGCGGGCGGTGAAGGGTCAAAGCAGGATTCTTGCCGAGCCGCCAGTTTAGCAATAACCTCGGCTGCGGGGTGGCCTTTGCGCTAGCCCGCTCTCGGCTTGGTCCGGAGACCCGGAAGCAGCCCGACCCACATGAGATAGAAGAGGTGCCCCGTGTCGCGACGATGGATGATGGGAATGCTCACGGCGAGCGCCGTGATCTGGGCGGGGCTGGTGAGCGGGGCCGCGGCGGCCCCGCCGCGGGATACGCCGATCGAATTCGAGGCGACCGATATCCATGGGCAGGAGCGCAACCTGGCCGACCTGCGCGGTGACATCGTGTTCATCAACGTCTGGGCCAGCTGGTGCCCCTCCTGTGTCAAGGAGTTGCCCGCGCTGCAAGCCTTTCACGAGGGGCACGAGGAAGTGCATGTCTGGGGGGTGTCGCTGGACATGTTTCGGGATGCCGAGCGGCTGCCGGAGTTTGTCGGTAAGCACGGGGTGACCTATCCCGTGATCAATGTTTCGCCGGAGGAAGCGAGGGTGTTCGGCTATATCGAGGGAGTGCCCATGACCTTCGTCATCGGCCCGGAGGGCAGGGTGTCCGGCGAATACCTGGGGCCCGTCAGTCGGGACGTGCTGGAGAACATGCTCAAAAGCCGGCAGTAGAGTCGCTAGGACGACTGTGGGCGCAGCAGAATCCGCCCTGTGATGTTAAGTTTAGTTAGAAGGCTACTGGTTTGACTCTGCCGGTGATCCAACCAAGGAGTGTTGAATGATGATTCGCCCGATGCGCGTGCTGCTGTCCGGTCTGGCCGCAATGGCCGTGGCGTTCGCCACGCTGGCTCCTGTAAAGGCCCAGGAACTCGAAGGGTTCTGGGATGACCCCTTCAAGGACCTGCAGTCCGACGTGGCGGCGGCCCGTGAGGAAGGTAAGGTCGGGGTGTTCGCCTTTTTCCAGATGGATGAATGCCCGTTCTGCCACCGGATGAAGACACAGGTCTTCACCGATCCGGCAGTCCAGGAGTACCTCAAGAAACACTTCATCACGGTCAGCATCGACATCGAGGGCGACGTCATGATGACCGCTCCCGGGGGCGTGCAAATGAAGGAGAAGGATTTTGCCTTCAAGGAGTTCCGCGTGCGCGCGACCCCGGTCATGATCTTCTTCGACACCGAGGGTGAGCCGGCGTTGCGCTACACCGGACCGACCCAGTCCCCCGAGGAGTTCCTGCAGTTGATGCAGTTCGTGGCTTCCGGTGCGTACGACGAGCCGGGCATGAATTTCTTCAAGTTCAAGAAGCAGCAATAACAAGCGGCCGGGTCACCCAGTGACCCGCCATGAAAACGCAGGGAGGCGGCAGCGATGAAAGTGGCGCAACCTCGTTTCGAGGCCAAGGCACCCGGTGGGGCACGGTATAGGGGAGGGCTAGCCTTGGTCCTTGCAGGGGTGGTCGGGCTGATGGGCTCCGTGGCAATGGCCGAGGATGCCTTGCCGCCCCCACCGACGGTCGATGCAGGTGGGTTAGTTTCCCCCGACCCGTTGCCGGATTCTCTCTCGCTTGATGACATGTTGTCCCTGCCACTGGCGGGACAATATGCGGTGGTCGGCGCTCGTTCGCGCTACGAGCGCCGAGTCGCCGAGCAACAATTGACCCGCTCGGCCAACCGGCCGCAGATCTCCGTCGACGGGCGTTTGCGTTACGTCGAACCGGGCGACCTGGCGGCGGAGAACGATCAGCACGACGACCATCGTGCCGGCTTGTCGCTTCGGCAGAAGTTGTTCGACTTCGGCCGGCAGCACAGCCGCGAGTCAGCCGCCGAGGCGCGTCTGCAGGGTGAGCGTCTGGCCCTGCTCGCAGAAGAGAAGCGCCAGCGACTGGAGTTGCTGCAGGCGTATTTTGACGTCCTTCTGGCCGACCAGCGCTACCAGGCGCTCAACGAGCGCGTGGCCATCCTCTTTATTCGCTACGACCGCGCCCGCGACCGACGGGAGCTTGGCCAGACCTCCGATTACGACATCGCTGTCTTCGAGCGCGACTATCAGGCGGTGATGCTGGAGCGCGCCCGGGCGGACGCCGATCGCCGACTCAGTCGTCGGCACCTGGCGGAAGTGGCCGGTCGACCGGAGCAATTGCCGCGTCATCTCGAGGCCCCTCGTCTCGATGCGCTGTTCGAACGAGAGGTGCCGGCCGTGGGCGAGTTGATCGAGACGGCCCTGAGAGAGGATCTCGTCCTCCAGGCGTTGCGCCGGCAGCGCCAGGGCAGCGAGTCGGCACTGGCCGCGGCCCGCTCCGGCAACCTGCCGAGCGTGCACGGCGAGGTAAATGCCGACTACTACACCCGTGAAGGGGCGACTCGCGATCCGTTCCGGGCCGGCGTCTATCTGGAGTTCCCCCTGTTCCGCGGTGGCGCTCGCAATGCCGAGATCGGCGCTGCTCAGGCCGACCGCATGGCGGCGGTGGCCGAAATGGCCGAGCGGGAGGCGAATATCCGTCGTTACGCCACCGAACTGGTGGAGATGATTCGTATGCAGCAGTCGACTGCCCAGCAGCGACTCCTCGCGCTGGAGAATTACGCCGAGCTCAATTTCATGCGCAACCAGACCCTCTATCAAATGGAGAAGGCCGCCGACCTGGGGAACGCCATGGCCGAGATGTCCATGGCCCGGCTCGAGCGCATGCAGACTACCTACGCCCTGGCCATGCGTTGGGCCGAACTGGCCCTGCTCACCAATCGGTCGTTGTGGGCGGTGTTGCGGGGTGAGCCGCAGGCCGGTGCCGAGAACGCCAGAGAGGAAACGTCATGAGGAAAAATCCAACCGTAACCGCGCGGGGACTGACAGCATCCTTTGCGCTGACCACCCTGCTGGCTACCGGCCTTGCCGGCTCCGCTTGGGCCGCCGAGGTGCAGGGGCAGTTGACCTTTGCCGAACGGCTGTCGCTGTCGACGCCGGTTGCCGGCGTGATCGACGTCTTGCCCGTGCGTGCCGGCGAGCGGGTCGAGGCCGGAGCGCTGTTGCTCTCCCTCGACCGGACGCCTTTCGATCAGCGTCGCCGCATGGCTGCCGCGGGGCTGGAGGGGTTGCGCTTGTCCGCCGATGAAGCCGCCAGGGATGCCGAGCGCGTCCAGGCGCTTTACGACCGCACGGTGGGGTCGGAGTCGGAGCGCGCTCTGGCGGTGATCGCCCGGGAAAAGGCTCAAGGCAGGCATGAACGTGCCCGGGCCGAGACCGCCTTGCGTGCATGGGAACGTGAGCATGCCCAACTGCATGCGCCGTTCGCTGCACGGGTGTTAGCCGTCAATGCCGCGGCAGGTGAGGTGGTCTCGCCGCGACTGAGTCCGCCGACGTTGATCGAGATCGCGCGGGCCGACCGGCTGCTGGCTTCTGCCCTGATCGATGCCGACCGCCTGGGTGACATCGAGCTGGGTGATCCATTGGCCGTGATCCGCGACGGCGAGCGTCGGGACGGTGTGGTGGAGGCGATCCGCGTCCATAATGGCGAGGACGGTCAGGTGCGTTACCGGCTGGGCGTGTTGCTCGAGACCGAGGGCCTCGACTGGCGTGCCGGGCAGTCAATAAGCGTCGAATTGCCGGACGATTGAATCAGGAAGCGGGGCGTACCGCGCCCCGCGGTGTCGTCCCGCTGCCGGATCAGCCCAGCTGGGCGTCGACCCAGTCGAAAAGCGTGTCGGCGGGGATGTCTTCGCTCTCGGCCGCATCGCGGCGTCGAACCTCGAGCTGACCGCTCTCCAGACCGCGTGGGCTGATTACCACGCGCAGTGGCACGCCGATCAGCTCCCAGTCGGCGAAGGCCGCGCCGGGGCGCATGCCGCGATCGTCGAGGATTACCTCCACCCCGCGGCGGCGCAGCTGGGCGTAGAGTTCGTCGGCCTTTTCCGAAACCGCGGCGTTCTTGTTCGCACCGATGGGCACGATTGCGATCGCGAACGGTGCAATCGGCGTGGGCCAGATGATGCCGCGCTCGTCATTGTTTTGTTCGATCGCGGCCGCAACGATGCGGGACACGCCGACACCGTAGCAGCCCATCAGCGGCGTGACTGGCTTGCCATCCTCGCCCAGCACCTCGCAGCCCATGGCCTGGCTGTACTTGTCGCCCAACTGGAAGACGTGACCTACCTCGATGCCACGGCAGATGGCCAGTTCGCCCTGGTTGGCGGGGGCCGGATCGCCCGCGATCACTTCACGCAGGTCGGCGGTCTGCGGCTCCGGCAAATCGCGGCCCCAGTTGACGCCCGTCAGGTGATAACCGTCGCGGTTGGCGCCGCAGACAAAGTCGGCCAGCTGCGCAGCGGCATGATCGGCAACCACCGGGATCTCCAGGCCGACGGGGCCGATCGACCCCACCGACGCGCCGGTGAGGGCAGGGACTTTTGCCTCGTCGACAAAAGTCAGTGGGTCGGCAACGGCCGGGTGCTTGGTCGCCTTGATCTCGTTGAGGCTGTGGTCCCCACGCAGCACCAGGGCGACGGCCGGGGCCTCGGTGCCCACCACCAGCAGGGTCTTGACCGTCTGATGGGCCGGGACCCCGAGCTGTGTGGCGACCTCCTCGATGCGTCGGGCATCGGGTGTGGCCACTTCGGCTCGCTGTGCACCGGGCGCAGGGCGAGGCGCATCGGCCGGGAAGGTGGGGGCCATCTCCACGTTGGCAGCATAGTCGCCGTTGACGGCGTAAGCGATTTCGTCCTCGCCCGAGTCGGCCAGGACGTGGAATTCATGTGACGCATTGCCGCCGATCGACCCGGTATCGGCCACCACGGCACGCCAGGCCAGTCCCATGCGATCAAGAATGCGCCCATAGGCGGCATACATGACTTGATAGGTTTGCTCGAGCGAGTCGCCGTCGGCATGGAAGGAATAGGCGTCCTTCATGATGAATTCGCGGGCACGCATCACGCCAAACCGCGGCCGAATCTCGTCACGGAATTTGGTCTGGATCTGGTAGAAGTTCACCGGCAGCTGGCGGTAGCTCTTGAGTTCGCGACGGGCGTAGTCGGTGATGACTTCCTCGTGGGTCGGTCCGAAGCAGAAGTCCCGGCCGTGGCGGTCGGTCATGCGGAGCAATTCCGGACCGTATTGCTGCCAGCGACCGGACTCCTCCCACAGTTCGGCCGGCTGTACTGCCGGCATCAGCAGCTCCAGGCCACCGGCGGCATCCATTTCCTCGCGGATAATGCCTTCGACGCGGCGCAACACCCGCAGCCCCAGGGGTGACCAAGTGTAGAGCCCCGAGGCGAGTTTCTTCAGCATCCCGGCGCGCAACATCAGCTGGTGGCTGACGATCTCCGCCTCGGCCGGGGTTTCCTTCATGGTGTTGATGGCGAATTGGCTGGCTCGCATGGGGGTCTCGCTTGGATGAACTGACAGGTGATTCGGCACGTACGACGATCTGGCTGGAGCCAGTCCTCGAGGAATACGGGCATGGGAGGAGGTTGGGCCAGTCGTCTGATCAGGCCCATCGCCCCGTCACGCCGCGACCGGGAGTGGCGGGGATTGTACCGGCAGCTTCGGCTGGTCGTCGAGCGATCCACGGGAGGCGCCCGGGCCGACGCCAGTCACGCCGACACCTCCGGGAGGCAGGGGCGTCGATGATTATTCTTCGCCAGCGGCGGCGCAGGCCTCTTCGATGATCGCGTCGAGTCGCTTTAACCGTTCGGTCCGTTGCGCCTCGCTCATCGGCTGATATTTGCCCTCATCGTCCTGGACCATCAGCTGGTTGCCGGAGTTGGCGATGGAGTCGCGCTGTTCGCGCGCCTGTTGACAGGTCTCGCGTGCCTTCTCTCGGTCGATCACCTTTACCTCGGTGGCCGGATCGACCGCCTTGTCCTCCGGTGCGCTATCACCGGCCTCATCTTTCCCGGTCTGTTCTGCCGAGGGCGGTGTCACGGTGTGGCCGGTGTCCAGCACCTCGGAGGGTCGATCCTTGGGTGGGGTCTGGGAATACTGGACGTTGCCTTGCTCGTCGACCGACTTGTAGATGGTGGCCGCCGAAGCCGAGCCGGCTGTCATCAGGCCCAGGCACAGGCCAGCGATGGCGAGCGGACGAAGCTGCCCGAAGAGGTGTTTAGCGATTCCTTGCATGATTTGATTTCCAAGCTGATTGGGTTTCCGCACAGGGCCTGTCGAGCATAAACCGCTTGGGGGGGCGTGAAAAGTCCGAATGTCAGCCAGTAATGCGCCGATATGGCGCTAGCAGGCTTGTCGCAAAGCACAAGTTGGCTTGATACACTCTATGGTCACACTTATCGCCAACCCGACCAGAGACTCATCAATGGCAGACCGACGCCTGAAGGTTTTCAATACCGTTGCTCGCCTTTTGAGCTTTACCAAGGCGGCCGAGGCCCTGCACATGACGCAGCCCGCGGTCACGTTCCAGGTGCGTCAGCTCGAGGAGCATTTCGATACGCGGCTGTTCGATCGCACGCACAACCGCGTCACCCTGACGGACGTCGGGCATACCGTCTACGAGATCTCCGAACGTATCTTCGAGCTTTACGACGAGATGGATCGTCGGGTCAAGGAGATGACCGGCGAGATCGGCGGGGCGCTCAACATCGGCGCGAGCATGACGGTGGCCGAGAACATGTTGCCCGCCCTGCTGGGCAACTTCCGCCAGGAACACCCCGATCTGTCCGTGCGTCTGAAGGTCGGTAATACCGAGTCGGTGGTCTCGATGGTCGAGCACAACGTGGTCGACCTGGCCCTGGTCGAGGGCAGTGTGACCAACAAGAATCTGCTGGTGGAAACCTGTCGCCGTGACGAACTGGTGGTGATCATGCCGCCCGAGCACGAGTTGGCCGCCTATGCCGACAAGGGCTTGCCGGTGGAAAAATTGGCGGGTTATCCGTTCATCTGTCGCGAGGAAGGGTCGGGTACCCGCGAGGTAGTTATCAACTACATGAACGAGCAGGGCCTGACCGAGGGCTGGGATGTTTGCATGGAGTTGGGCAGTCCCGAAGCGATCAAGGGGGCGGTCGAGGCAGGCATGGGGTTGTCGGTGATGTCGTCGGCTGGAATCACCAAGGAACTCAAGCTCGGGCTGCTCACCGCAGTCCCCTTGGCACCGCGTCTCTTCCGTGACTTCTCCTTCGTTCGCCAGCGCCACAAGTTCCGCCTGCCGGCGATGGAGCAGTTGTTGGAGTTCTCCCGTCACTACTGCGCAGAGAGCAGCCCGATGCATGACCTCGAGGTGATCCAGCACACGGCCAATGGCGAGGAGGTCTGAGAGGTCGCCTGGTCGGTTGTCGCCGCGATAGATTGAGGGCAAAGTTTCCCCGCCCTCGCATCAATCATCTCCAGAATGCCCGCCTGACACGGCGGGCATTTTTCGTTTGCGGGGATCGGCAGATGAAGGCCGACCTGTCGGCGCACGGTGATCACAAGATGCGCTTCAAATCATGTGTCGTCCCCCTGCCACACGAAAAAACCCGGCGCGGGATCGCTCCCGGCCGGGTTGGCTGCCCCGCCGAACAGTCGGCGGGGCAAGGTGTCAGGGAGGCTTAGAAGCCGCCGCTGGCACCTGCTTCCATCATCTTGTACATGGTGTCGCGAACGTGCATCGCGTCCTTCTTGAAGTCTTCCGGCATTTCCTTGCCACCGTGGACGAACATGTCCATGTTCAGGCCGTAGAGGTGGTAGCGGCCTTCTTCGTCCTCGACCACGGCGATGCGGCAGGGCAGGTAGGCGGAGAAGTACGGGCTGAAGTTGACGGCCTTGCGAGCGATCTGCGGGCTGCAGTACTGATAGATCATCAGGTAGCGCTGCTCTTCGCCGGTCTCGAGCTCGAGCTGCTTGGACAGGGGCATCTCGCCCACGTTTGCCAAGCCGGAGCCCACTGCCGCCGAGCTGATGCTCATCTTGATGTCATCCGGCGTCAGGCCTTCGTTGACTTCCATGTGCCAGACCGTGGCGGCACCCAGGTCGCCGCCGCTCTCGACGAACTTGTCATACATCTCCATGTAGATGTCCATGGATTGCGGGTCGAGATCGTCCTTGACAGACAAAAAGCCGCAACCGGACAGCGACAGGATGGCGGCACCGAGGATGGATGCCTTGAGGAAATTACGCATGGTGACTCTCTCTTTGAGGATTTGGATTCGAACGCTTGGATTATCTGCGCATTAGTACATGCTTACAAACTTGATTAATTTACCTCTGATAAAGGTGCTTAATCTGGCCATGGATGGCTACCAAGGCTACTGATCCGCCGCGCTGAGCGGCCTGGCGCGGCGGTGCCGTCACGTCAGAGCACCTCGGCGGCGAATTCGGCCAGGCGAGAGCGCTCCCCGCGGGTGAGAGTGACGTGGGCACCGTGTGGCCAGCCGCGGAAGCGGTCAACCACGAAGGTCAATCCCGAAGTGGTCTCGGTCAGGTAAGGGGTGTCGATCTGCGCAATATTCCCCAGGCAGACCATCTTGGTGCCCGGCCCGGCGCGGGTGATCAGCGTTTTCATCTGCTTTGCCGTGAGGTTCTGGGCCTCGTCGATGATGATGAACTTGTTCTGGAAGGTCCGGCCTCGCATGAAGTTCAGGGAGCGGACCTTGATGCGCGACTGCAGCAGGTCGTTGGTGGCCGCTCGCTCCCAGGACCCGCCACCGCCGTCGGTGTCGGCCAGCACTTCGAGGTTGTCCATCAATGCACCCATCCACGGAGTCATCTTTTCTTCCTCCGTGCCGGGGAGGAAACCGATGTCCTCGCCGACGGGGATGGTCACCCGCGTCATGATTATCTCGCTGAACGCCTTCTGATCCAGCGTCTGGGTCAGCGCCGCGGCCAGGGTCAGGAGGGTCTTGCCGGTGCCGGCCTGGCCCAGCAGGCTGACGAAGTCGACATCCGGGTCCATCAGGGCATTGAGAGCGAAGCTCTGTTCGGGGTTTCGCGCCGTCACACCCCAGACCGAGTGCCGATTCTGCTGGTAGTTGGTGATGCTTTCGAGGACGGTGGTCTCGTCCGCGTCGATTCGGCGGACCACCGCCGAAAACGGCGCGGGGTCCTGAAGATGCAGGTAGAGATTCGGGTACCACTCTTCGGTATCCGCCCCCTTGATCCGATAAAACGACCGGCCCTCTTCCTGCCAGGACTCCAGTGAGTCGGCATGGCTCTCCCAGAATGCCGGCGGCAGGGCTTCGTGGCCCGTGTGCAGCAGCGAGACGTCGTCGAGGACCTGGTCGTTATGGTAATCCTCGGCCCGCAGGCCCACCGCCGTGGCCTTGATGCGCAGGTTGATGTCCTTGGAGACCAGGATTACCTTGCGGTCCGCGACCTTCTCCTTCAAGGCGAGCGTGATGCCCAGGATCTGGTTGTCTGCCTGGTTGCCGGGAAGGGTGATCGGCAGGCCACCCTTTTCTTCACGGGTTTGCAGGTACAGCCGGCCAGTGGGGGTGCCGGTGTGCTCCCCGCGTTCCTTGAGGACGCTGTGGATGGCCAGGCCCTCGTCGATGGTGTCGATGTCGACATCGGTAAGCATCTCGTCGAGGAAGCGGCTCACCTGGCGAACGTTTCGGGCGGTCTCCGACTGCCCCTTCTTGCCGGCATCCAGTTCTTCGAGCACGATCATCGGCAGGTAGATGTCGTGCTCCATGAAGCGATAGAGTGCGGTGGGATCGTGCATCAGGACATTGGTGTCGAGCACGAACAGGCAGCGATTTTGGCGGTTCTGAACGATCATCGGTGCGCGGTTTCCCCTTGTTGATGGCCCCCGCCCACTGGCTGGGGGCTACGCGATGGCGCATGGTGTATGGGTGCCGTTTCTATACCACCCACGGCTTTAGAGATTCCTCAGGGCGCCGAGTACCTCGTCGATGTGCCCGGGCACATTGACCTTACGCCAGGCTCGGCGGACCACGCCATCGCCATCGATCAGGAAAGTGCTGCGCTCGATGCCCTCGAAGCGCTTGCCGAACATGTTCTTCATGCGCAGCACGTCGAAGGCGTGGCTGACCGTGCGATCGGTGTCGGCGATCAAGGGAAAGCTCAAGCCCTGTTTGTCACAGAACTTGCGATGACTGGTCGCATCGTCATTGGACACGCCCACTATCCGGGCGCCGAGCGACTCGAACGCCGGCAGGTTGGCCTGAAAGTCACGCGCCTCCGTGGTGCAGCCCGGCGTGTTGTCGCGCGGATAGAAGTACAGCACCACGGGATGGCCGGCGAAGTCGGCAAGGGAAAGAATGTGCCCTTCGGTTGTACGTCCCTTGAAGGCGGGAGCCGGATCGCCCTCTCGCGGGCCGGGCTGGGTCTTGTGGTTGGGGCTGGTATTCATGCTCATGGCTGGTAGAGATAACCGTTGGCGGATGACTTGTTGATGACCCGGCTGCCGATAGGTTCGGGCCGGTCGAGAACGAATGAACCCAATATAGCAGTCGCTCACCGCGGCGTGGTGGCGAAGTTCGTGGCCCGGCTGGCCCCGAGCGGATGCGGCTTGTCTCTGATTGATCCTTGCCGTTACTATGCAAGATTGTGGTCCTGCCACGCCCGGCGGGCAGGGCGGGTCACGACCCACTCCTTCAGCGCAAAAGCACGCGAGGCGACATGGCGGCGAATACGATTACCGGCAGCATGGTGGCTCTGGTCACCCCATTGCATGAAGACGGCGCAGTGGATTATGTCGGTCTTAAACGCCTGATCGAGTGGCATGTCGCTGCGGGCACACACGCGATCGTCGCGGTAGGCACCACCGGCGAATCGGCGACTCTCGACTACGAGGAGCACATTGCCGTGATCCGCGCCACGGTGGATCTGGCCGCCGGTCGTCTGCCGGTGATCGCCGGGACCGGGGCCAATTCCACGCGCGAGGCCCTGGCGTTGGCGCGAGGCGCGCATTCGGCCGGTGCCGATGCCCACCTTTCCGTGACGCCTTACTACAACAAACCGACGCAGGAAGGTCTGGAGCAACACTTCCGCACCATCGCGGATGCGGTCGACCTGCCCATGATTCTCTACAATGTGCCCGGTCGCACGGCCGTGGACATGGCCCCCGAGACCACCCTCTCCCTGGCTCAGCATCCCAGGATTGCCGGTATCAAGGAGGCCACCGGGTCGATCGAGCGCATGCGCGACCTGATGAGTCGCCGACCCGAGGGCTTTGCCGTTTACAGCGGCGAGGACAACCTGGGCGCGGCCTGCATGCTCTCGGGTGGGCAGGGCAGCATTTCGGTGACCGCGAACGCCGCTCCGGCCCTGATGGCTAAAATGGCCGAGGCCGCCTTGGCCAAGGATGTCGAGGCGACCGACAGGCTCGATGGGCAGCTGGCCCCCCTGCATCGCGAACTCTTCTGTCAGACCAACCCGATTCCGGTCAAGTGGGCCCTGCACCGCATGGGCCTGATCGGACCGACGCTGCGCTTGCCGCTGACCCCGCTGGCCGAGTTCTGCCAGGCCGGGTTGGAGCAGGCGCTTGACGAGGCCGGTTGCCTGCAGCCGGCCTGAGCCATTCATTCAAGACACACTGGAACTTAACAGGTATGCGATACCCCACCCCCTCCCGGATGCTGACCTTGGCGGCTCTCGCGGCCACCGGCGCGATCAGTGGCTGCTCCAGCGTTCCGTTCTTCGGCGGTGATGACCGCGAGGTTGATCGGGCCGCTCAATTGGAGGTGCCGCCGGCATTCTCCGGTCCGGCAGCCGGCGGGTCCGTGGCCCTGCCGCAGATCGCCTCGGCCCGTGCGGAGAAAATGGCCCAGAATCAGTCAGGCGGGGTGCTGGAAACCGGCACGAATATCCGCGTGGTGGGAGAGCCGGGCAGTCGCTACTTGGCCGTGGACGCCGATCCGGATTCGGTCTGGCCCAAGCTGCAGGGCTTTCTGCGAGAAGAGGGCTACACGATTCGCCGTCAGGAGCCCAACGTCGGCTTGATCGAGACCGACTGGACCGGCGTGGCCAGCGGCGACGGCACGGGCTTCTCCATCATGAGCTTCCTCAAGATCGCCCAGGACACTCTGTTCAAGCCGGATCACATCGAAAAGGTGCGCGTGCGTATCGAGCGGGGCGAGACCGACGATCAAACGCTGGTGTTCGTCACCGCCCAGAAGCGGGAACTCACTGGCGACGAGCCACTGGTGCCGGGTGACGAGAACACCACCTTCAAATACAGCAATGCGGCGGATGATTCGGCACTCACGGCCGAGACCATGTCGCGACTGGCCGCCTACCTTTCGGGCGAGAGCGCCGAGGAGTCGCGCCAGATGTTGAGCAGCAAGTTCACATCACGCGCCAAGGTGATCAGCGGCGACGAGCCCGAAGATCGTTACATCCAGGTGAGCCAGTCGTTCCCGCGCGTCTGGAACCGGCTGGGACTGGCGTTGGATCGCCTGAATTTCGACCCCGTCTCCCGCGACGAGGAATCTGGCGAGATCGAGGTGCGCCACGACTACCCGCAGGCCCTGTACGAGGGGATCGTGATGCGCGGCGTGACCATCGACAAGGATGCCGACATGACCCTGCACCTGACCCTGGAAGTGCAGCCGCGCCGCGATGGCGGCACTGATATCCGCATCGAGCGGATCAATGTCGCCGGGGGTAGCCTGCCCCAGGATCGCAGCGTCGTGCTTTCCAGGCTCAACACCGAACTGGAGTGACCCGGTACGGTGAGTCCAGCCGGGCGCCCGCCCAATGGATGGCGACAAAAAGAGGGCCTCGTCGTGACGACGAGGCCCTCTTTATTTGTGTCTTTAAATTATCTGGAGTCTTTGATTAGACGGTCGCAGGGTCAGCGTGCCGGGCGATTGATCACGGCCCAGGCCGAATGGTTATGGATCGACTCGAAGTTCTCGACGCTGATCGAAAAGCCGTTCAGGCCCGGATAATCCTCGAGCGCATTGGCCACGTCGCGCACCATGTCCTCGACGAACTTGGGATTGTCGAAGGCGTACTCGGTGATGTACTTCTCGTCCGGTCGCTTGAGCAGTCCCCACAGCGGGCAGGAGCCCTGTGCCTCCACGGCCGTGATCAGGTCGTGCAGCGACAGGTTCCGGTCGCTGACATCCGCTTCGACGGTGATGTGGGAACGCTGGTTGTGGGCACCGTAGGCCGAGATCTCCTTGGAACAGGGACACAGACTAGTGACCGGGATCACCAGCTTCAGGGAGGTGCGGGCTCGGCCATGTTCGACATGCCCTCGCAGCGTGACGTCGTAGTCCATCATGGCAGCCTGACCGCTCACGGGCGCGTCCTTGGCCAGAAAATAGGGAAAGCTGAAATGCGCTTCGCCCGAAACCGCCTCGAGTCGTTCGACCATCGCCTGAGTCCATTCGTCCATGCCGGCGACGGATAACCGCAGGGGCTCTTCATTGAGCAGCGCGATGAAGCGCGACATGTGGGTACCTTTCTGGTCCGCGGGCAGGCCGACTGTGAGCTGGCACTCGGCGACGCTGCTGGATTCCTGACCGCCGTCCACCAGGGTCATCGGGTGGCGGATGGCCTTGATGCCCACCTGATCGATGGCGATGTCGCGCGCATCATGGCTGGACTGGATGTCGGGCATTTCGTGGCTGTTCATGAGGCGTTTCTTTAGCAGAGGGTTGGATTCGCGGATATGGCCGGTCTCCGGCCGATGGGACGCTAGACTCTAGCACGTCGGTCGCCGGCCTTCCGCCGGATGCGGCGACCCACTCAAGGGCGATAGGTGACCGCCGAACGGGCGTTCTCCCAGACGGTGACCGCCGAGATATGGTAGTCAGCCGTGTTGAATGGGCCGGCCAGTTCCTGGTGGAAATAGGCGGCCAGATTCTCGGCGGTGGGGTTGGCCGCATCGAAGGGTGCAATCTCGTTGAGATAGGCGTGGTCCAGGCGCTTGGCGATTTCCCGCGCTTCGCGGCGGATGACCTTGAAGTCCACCACCATGCCCACCGAGTCCAGCCGGTTGCCGGTGACTTCAATCACCACGCGCCAGTTGTGGCCATGCAGCCGGGCACAGTTGCCGTCGTAGCCATGCAATCGGTGGGCGGCGGCAAACTCCACCTCCGTGGTCAGGGTGTAGCTTCCCCCGCTGGGCAGTTGGGACTGGGTGGTCATTTTTTGGTCACCTTGTCTACGAATGCGGCGATATTATCGGTCAGCGACCGAGAATCAAGTCCGGTGTCCGCCAGGCACTCGGCGCGACTGCCATGCTCGATGAATCGGTCCTCGATGCCGATCCTCAGGGCGGGGCACATGAGGCCGGACTCGCCCAGCCGCAGCAGAATTTCTGCGCCCACCCCACCGATGCGGCTGCCTTCCTCGACGGTCACCACTGCCGCGTGTGTCGCGGCGAGTGCACCGAGGGCTTCCATAGGCAGTGGCTTGGCCCAGCGCAGATCGACCAGGGTGGCATTCAGTGCATCGCAGACGGCCACTAAGGGCGCGGCAATGCTACCCACGCCGATCACCAGCGCGCTCCCGCCAGGGTTGCTGGCTTCCCGCAGCAGCCGTGGCGCGCGCGGCCCGTCGCCGAGTGGTTGGCCGCCCAGATCTTCGGGGCAGCGATCACGAGGGTAGCGGATCATCACCGGACCGTCGTGGTCAATCGCTGCCCGCATGGCGGCGTCGAGGTCGTGGCGGTCGGCTGGGACGGCCAACTGCAGGTTGGGAATGCTCATCCCCAGTGAGAGGTCGAAGCTCCCGGCATGGGTGGGTCCGTCAGGACCGACCAGCCCGGCGCGGTCGACCAGGAAAGTCACCGGCAACTCCTGCAGGGCGATGTCGTGGATCACCTGGTCCCAGGCACGCTGCAGGAATGTCGAGTAGATTGCCACCACGGGGCGCATGCCCTCGCAAGCCAGGCCGCCGGCCAAGGTCACTGCGTGCTGTTCGGCGATCCCAACATCGTAGAGTCGTTCGGGGAGACGTTCCTGGAATGGCTTCAGTCCGGAGCCCTCGACCATGGCCGGGGTGATAACGACAATACGCTCGTCAGCCAGGGCGTGGCGCAGAAGGGTGTCGGTGGTGGCCTCGGTCCAGGTGGGGTCACCGGCGGGAGGGGTGGTGGGCTGTTTTTCCGGGGCAACCACCTGGCTGATGCCACGCTGGGCCACGCCATGAAAGCGCACCGGATCGCGTTCGGCCTGCTCGAAGCCGCGGCCCTTGCGGGTGACGACGTGCAGTAGCCTGGGCCCGGTCTGCTCGCGCAGATTGCCCAGGGTGTCGAGCAGGGCGTCGAGGTCATGGCCATCGATCGGCCCGTAGTAACGAAATCCCAGCTCCTCGAACAGGCTGCTGGTGCCCATCAGATGGTGCATGCCGTCTCGCAGACTCGCCCGGGTGGAACCCAGCAACTCCCCCAGGGGGCCGGCGTGGGCCAATGCGCTTTGCCCGGAATGTCGCAGGTGTTCGATCAGGGGATTGCTGCGCAGGCGGGTGAAATGCTGGTTGAGTGCACCTACATTCGGCGAGATGCTCATCTCGTTGTCGTTCAGGATCACCAGCAGGTTGGCTTGCCGGTCGCCGGCGTGATTGAGGGCCTCGAAGGCTTGCCCGGCGGTCATTGCCCCGTCGCCAATGATGGCCACGGTGCGCCGAGTGCTGCCTTGGCGTTCGGCGGCCAACGTCATGCCCAGAGCGGCACTGATGGAGGTGCTCGAATGCCCTGCCCCGAAGGGGTCGAACGGACTCTCCGCCCGGCGCGTAAAGCCGGCGGGTCCACCTCGCTGGCGCAGATGGGCCATCCACTGTCGGCGTCCGGTGAGCATCTTGTGCAGGTAGGTCTGGTGGCCGACATCCCAGATCAGTCGGTCCTCGGGCGTGTCGAAGACCCGGTGCAGTGCGAGGGTCAGTTCGACCACGCCCAGGTTCGCGGCGAGGTGCCCTCCGGTTGCCTCCACCTGTTCAAGCAGTGCTTGGCGCATCTCTTCGGCGAGCGCGTGCAGGGAAGGGCGAGACAGGCCACACAGATCGGCGGGGCCCTCGATCAGGTCAAGCAAATGCGTCTGGCGAGAGGAGAGCGGCATCGGTCAGTGCTGGCGGTGGATGACGAAATCCAGGCAGCCGCTCAGCGCCTGGCTCTCGCCCCCAAGGGTGGCCAGTTCCCATAGCGCGGCATGGGCATACCGGACCGTGTCGTTCAGCTCGGATCGGGCGCCTTCCAGGCCGGAGACGGTGACATAGGAGCATTTGTCCGCGGCCAGGTCCTTGCCCGGCGTCTTGCCCAGCGCCTCGGCCGAGCCGGTGACGTCGAGGATGTCGTCCTGAATCTGGAAGGCGCGACCCAACAGCCGACCGAAGGTGTCGGTCAGGCGACCCTGACGCGGCGTCAGTTCGGCCCACCGGGCACCCATCGCCAGCGCCGCTCGTATCAGAGCGCCGGTCTTGCGGTCGTGCAGGTCGGCCAGTACCGCCAGGTCACGCGGGCCGCCGCCGGCCAAGGACAGGTCGATCGACTGCCCCCCCACCATGCCGGTCGGGCCGGCCGCCCGGGCGAGTTCGTGTATCCAGTGGCCCCGAGTGTCGGCGTCTATGGGGGCATCCGCGAGTGCGGCGAAGGCAAGTGACTGCAGACCGTCGCCGGCGAGTATCGCCGTTGCCTCGTCGAACGCCCGATGCACGGTGGGTCGGCCGCGACGCAGGGCGTCATCGTCCATGCTCGGCAGGTCGTCATGGATCAGGGAATAGACGTGGATCAGCTCCACGGCGATGGCCGCCGACCAGAGGCTATCAAATCGGGCCTCAGCGATGTCCGGCCATGGGTGACCCTGGAGGGTGCCCAGAAAGACCAGTGCCGGGCGCAGGCGCTTGCCACCATCGAGAGCGGCGTAACGAATCGCTTCCTGCAACCGAGGCGGCGCGTCGTCCAACAGGGGCTCGAGGGCGGCATGCAGGCGCGTCTCGAATTCCCGCTGCAAGCCGGCCAGCCAGTCGTCGAACCCGGTGGGTCGTGATGGCAGGTCCTGTTGGGGGGGAAGGCTCACGGGGCGACGATCAGAGCAGGGCGCTTTCGTCACGGGCGTCGTCCGACGGTCGCTCGTTGATGGCGTTGACGCGGCGTTCGGCCTCGTCGAGAGCCTGCTGGCACTGGCGCTCGAGTTCGACCCCGCGTTCGTAGTCCTTGAGCGATGCCTCGAGGCTCTGCTCGCCTTGTTCCAGGCGCGCCACGATCTGCTCGAGTTCGGCCAACGCCTTCTC
>JAABTF010000042.1 GCA_011389965.1 Halothiobacillus sp. | reverse complement strand
CACTCGGGACGAAGTGCAATCGATCTGCACGGATGGCATCAACGCCTTCGCCGTGCTGATGACCTATCTTTCGCCGGTGCTGCCGAAGCTCGCCGCCAAGGCAGCCGAGTTCCTCAATATCGAGGCGCTGACTTGGCAAGGTCTGTCCGAGCCGTTGCTGGATCACCCGATCAACAAGTTCAAGCCCATGATGCAGCGCATCGAGGAATCCTCGCTCGAATCACTGCTGGAGGCGGCCAAGCAGGACGCGGCCGACGAGGCCAAGACCAAGGCTGGGGGCAACCAGAAGGAACCGACCAACGAGAAGCGCGAAATCGAACCGATCGCCGAGACCATCGACATCAAGCAGTTCGGCGCGGTCGACCTGCGCATCGCCAAGATCCTCGAGGCCGATCACGTCGAGGGCGCGGACAAGCTGCTGCGCCTGTCGCTCGACATTGGAGAAGAAAAGCCCCGTCAGGTATTCGCCGGAATCAAGGCCGCCTACGATCCCGCCTCGCTGGTCGGCCGTCATACCGTAATGGTGGCCAACCTGGCGCCGCGCAAGATGAAGTTCGGCCTCTCCGAGGGCATGGTGCTAGCTGCGGGTTCCGGTGGCTCGGATTTGCACATCCTCTCCCCGGACGACGGCGCCACACCGGGCACACGAGTGAAATAAACAGATCGCCTGTGACTTCGAGCCGGATTTATGTATAATTCATCTCGCGGGATGGAGCAGTCCGGTAGCTCGTCGGGCTCATAACCCGAAGGTCGCAGGTTCGAATCCTGCTCCCGCAACCAGATCCCAGAAAGCCCCGAGGCCTCGCCTTCGGGGCTTTTTTCATGTGAAAGCGAGGCAAAGGGACAGACTTGCCCCACTGCGCCTCATTTGGGACAGCCAGCCGGGGGTGATGCCGGGGTGATCCTGTGTCGCCAACGTCTGTCCCAGCTCCAAGGAAACACCGGCATCCGAGACCGAGAACGCGCCTTTGGGCCGTCGCGCTCGCGGGCAAACTCCCAACACGAGATGCCGACCTCGTTGCTTGCGATCATGCGAACGACCCAATCGTAACGATCCAGGAGGTTTCCCTTGACAGGGTGCCGGGTCTGCGTACAATGCGCACTCAACAGACGCGGGATGGAGCAGTTCGGTAGCTCGTCGGGCTCATAACCCGAAGGTCGCAGGTTCGAATCCTGCTCCCGCAACCAGATCAGAAAAGCCCCGAGGGACCGCCCCTCGGGGCTTTTTGTTTGTGTCCGCTCAATCCATTCGTGCGCGCCGCTGCGCGACACCGAGTACGGTCGCGGTCAGCGCGGGCAGGAAGGTCAATGTCACGATAGTCGCGCCGAGCAAGCCGAACATCACGATGGCCCCGACTCCGCGATAAAGCTCGGTGCCCTCCCCCGGTATGAGCACCAGCGGCGAGAGCCCGCTGATGGTGGTCAGCGTGGTCATCACGATCGGGCGCAGCCGCACCGAAACGGCATCCATCACCGCCTCCACCGCGTCACATCCCTCCGCGAAACTCCGCCGGGCCTGTTCGATCAGCAGGATCGGGTTGTTAACCACCGTGCCCATCAGAATGAGAAAACCCAGCATGGTGATCATGTCGAACGGCTGGCTGACGGCCTTCAGACCGACTATCGGCAGCAGATCACCCACCAGGTTCATCAGCGCCAGCCCGGCAATCCCGCCGGCGATGCCGAGTGGAATCGCGGTCATGATCAGCAGTGGGTATCGCCAGTGGGTGAAGATGGCGACCAACAGCAGATAAATGATCGCCAGCGCGATCACGAAATTGCCGGACAGCGCCTCCCGAGTGGCATTGAGCTGATCGGATGCCCCTGAAATGGACAGACTGACACCGGCGGGGATCTCCCCCGAGGCGCGCATCTCGCCAACCAGTTGCTCGCGCACCCGCTCCACACCGGCCTCCAGGGCCACGGAGTCGGGCGGGATGATGTCGAGGGTCACCATGCGCTTGCCGTCCACGCGGCGCACGATGCTGGTGTCCACCCGAGTATCGATGCGCGCGATGGATGGCAGCGGCATGCTGGCCCCTTGCGGGCTTTTCAACAGGATCTCGTCGAGCCGCGCCAGACGCGCATCTCGCCCGCCCGAGCCGTAGAGGTAGATATCGATCTTGTCGTCGTCGAGGAAGAAGTCATCCACATAGGCCCCTTCCGTGAGAGCCGTAACGGAAAAGCCGATCGCCTCCATGCTCAATCCCAGTTCCGCGGCCCGGCTCCAATCCGGTCGGATCTCGACCAGCGGCTGGGCGAGCTCCAGGGTCGAGGGACGCGTCTGGATACGCGGGCCATCGAAAATCCCCTCGGCTCGTTCATAGGCAAGATTCGCCACCCGATAGATGTCTGCCAGATCGGCCCCGGCGATATCCAGGGAAATGCTGCGGGTGCCACCGTCATTGCTCGAGATGATCGACCCCTTGGCCGCGAATGCGCGCATCCCCGGATATTGCTCGTAGAACCGGGTGATTTCCGTCATCAGCGGCTCGATGTGGTCAGGATCGATCGTCTCCGAGATCACCCGAATCCGGGTCGGCTGGACCTGCATGACCAGGTTGCGCAGCGGCGGCACGGGTGTGTCACCGCGCTCGAACGCCGCCGGGTCGGCATCCACCGCCGGCAGCAGATGTGCCTCGACCTCCTCGGCGATCCGCGCCATCTCGTCGAGGTTGTACCCCGGCGGTGCGTTCATCACCGCGAAGGTCTTGGGCTCTTCCCCCTCGGGCAGATACTCGGCCGGCGGAGTCAGGAAAACGACGATCGATACGCTCATCGCCAGAATCACCGCCATGGTGGTCCAGCGACGCGGCCGCGATCCGATCATGCCGCGCACGCCCGATTCGATGGCCTGTCCCCACGCCGGGGGCTGGACCATCGCGCGTCCTGAACGGCCGAACTCCAAACGGGCGCTGAGCGTTGGAATCAGCATTACCGCCACCAACATGGAGGCGACAATCGCCGCGGCGATCGCAATGGCGACATCCGAATACAGCTGCCCCGCTTCTTCTTGGATGAAAAGGATCGGCAGGAAGACCAACACCGTGGTCGCCGTCGAGGCAAGCACCGCCGGCCACACCTCGCGCACACCCTCGACGGCGGATTGCAGCCGGTCCATGCCCCGTCGACGCAATCGCTCGATGTTCTCAAGTACAACGATGCTGTTGTCGACAGTCATGCCGATGGCGAAGGCGACACCGGCAAGCGAGATGACGTTGATAGTCCGCCCGGTGGCCAGAAGACCCAGAAACGCGGCAATCGCGCACAACGGAATGCCGATCACCCCGACCAGAGTCGCGCGCGTGGAGCGCAGAAACAGGAACATCACCAGCGTGGCGAAGGCCGCGCCCAGCCCCAGGTTGATCCAGACGTTCTTGATCGATGCCTGCACATACCGTGCATCGTCGGTGTTGAGCTCCAGGATCATCCCGGCCGGCTTGAGCACTCCCTCGTTTATGCGCTCGACCTCGTCAAGCATGGCGTACTTGATGTCGATGACATTCGAGCCACTCTCGCGACGTACCTGCAGGCCGATTACCTTCTGGCCATTGGTGAAGGCAAGTGATCGCTGCCGCGAACCACCCTGTTGGACCTCTGCCACGTCATCCAGCCGGATGACCGCATCGCCCTGGCGGGTGATCACCAGCTGCTCGAGCTCTTCGGCGGTGGCGAATCGGCCCACCGTGCGCAGAAGGTAGCGTCGCTTGCCGGCATCTAACTCCCCGCCGGAGATATCCTGGTTGCGTGCCCGAATGGCATCGCGCAGATCGAGCAAGGTCAGTCCGCGGCGTGCCAGCTGGCGTTCATCGACGTGAATCTGCATCTGCCGTTCAGCCCCGCCGCGCATGGTCACCTCCGAGACGCCCGGCACGCTCTCCATGCGCGGCCGGACTTCGTCGTAGACGAAGTCGCGCATCAAGTCGATGTCGAGGCCGCGCGGATTGTCCGGCAGCGTCGCGACGCGAAAATACATGAACGCATTCGAAGAGAACGATGTGGCCGCGATGCGGGGCTCGTCGACATTGCGTGGGTAGTCCGGCACCTGGCTGAGCGCGTTATTGACCTCGATCAGCGCCTCGGTCATGTCCGTGCCGAAGGGAAACTCCAGTTCGATCTCGGCCGAATCGCTGGTGGCAGTTGCGTTAAGCTCCGCCAATCCGGGAATGTTGCGTAGAAAGCGCTCCTGCTCTATCAGGATGTCCTTCTCGATGTCCTGTGGGGTGGCACCGGGCCAACGCGTCTCCACGGTGATGGTGCGCACGTCGAGATCCGGGATCATCTGCACGGGAATCCGCAATGCGGCTACCGCTCCGAGAATGGCGACGATCAGGGTCACGACGGTGACCAGCGTGCCGTGTCGGACCACCGCGGCAAACATTACTCGGTCCTCGCCCGGCTAGCATCTTCTCCGACGCGCACTTGCATGCCCGCTTCCAGCGCCTCGTTGCCTCGCACGACCACCTCGGCACCGGCTTCCAGACCCTCGGTCACCACCACGCGGTCATCAAAACCATCCGCCAGTTTGACCTGGCGCTCGGCCACCGTCTGTCCGGTCGCGCCCTCGAGCACCCACACCGTGGTGCGCCCGTCCGGATAGCGTTGTATGGCGTCCCTCGCCACGGTGAGCCCATCGCGCTCGGTCGGTAACCGCAAACGCCCTGCCACCGCCATGCCCGGAAGCAACGCCTTGATTCGAGTGGTTTGTCCCCGCAACAGGAAGGTGCGTGAGGTCGGGTCGGTGACCGGCACCACGGTGGCAATCTCGGCCGGCTGCCAGTCCACGGACGAACCATCGATGCGATAATCGAGCCCGGCATCTTCGCCAAGTAGTGTGTAAAAGCGCTGGGGTACGGGGAAATCCAGGCGCAGCGCGTCTCGATCGACCAGGTGCACCAGCGCCTCTCCCGGCGAAATCCATTCGCCTCGCTCGGCGTACCGCTCGCTCACCACGCCATCGAAAGGGGCAATAAGCCGATGACGGTCCAGCCGTGCCCGGCCACGTTCGAGGTTGGCGGTGAGCCGCGCCACTCGGGCTTTCGCTTCCTCCATGGCGGCGGCGCGGGCCTGTACCTCGGTCTCCGGGATATTGCGTCCGGCGCCGACCGATCTTGCTTCCTCGAGACGACGAGCCGCCTCCTGCTGTGCGGCAATGGCCTCGCGCCGCTCGGCCTCGAGACTCCTCACGGACAGTCGCTCGAGTCCAGCATCGAGTTCGAACAGCGGTGTGCCCGCCGTGACCCGATCGCCCGTTTCCACAAGGACCGTATCGACAAGCCCGGCAATCTCGACCGACAACGCCGCCGTGTGGAGACTGTTGACCGTGCCGTCGAGAGAAACCACCTCGACGATCTCGGTGGGCACGGCAGTCTCGGTGACGACCCGAGGGCCTTCTGCCGCACGCACCGAGCCGAAGAGGGACATCGTGGCCACGATCGCAAAAGCGATCACGAGAAAAACAACGTGACGTAGACGAGGACAGGGATTCATGACTGCATCGGGACCGAAGAGGGATCTGAATGGCCTCCCTTGTGAACAAGAGGCGGTTTAAACAAGTTCACGCAAACCCATTGAGCGTAGTCCCAACCCCCAGCACATGCCATGTGACGAACAGTCGTCCGGGCAAAAATGCTAATCTGTGCGTCCAATCGCTTCACCTTCCGTCGAGAGTCACGCATGTCCAATCCCTTGCTGGATACCCCGGATCTTCCGGCCTTCGATCGCATCCTGCCGCAGCATGTCGAGCCGGCCATCGACCAGGTACTGAGCGAAAACCGGGCAGCCATTGCCGAGCGTCTCGAACAGGGCGCGCCCTTCACCTGGGAGAACTTCGTCGACCCGATGGAGGCACTGGAAGATCGGCTCGACCGGGCCTGGTCACCCGTCAGCCACCTCAATGCCGTCGTCAACACCCCGGAATTGCGCGCGGCCTACGAGGCCTGTCTGCCCAAGATTTCGGACTACTCAACCGACCTCGGTCAGAACGAGATCCTGTTTGCGGCCTACCGGGCCGTAAGCGAGCGTGCGGACTTCGAGGCCCTTCCGGTCGAGCAACGCCGAGTGGTCAAAAACGCGATCCGTGATTTCCGTCTTGCCGGGGTAGACCTCGATCCGGCCGACAAAGAACGCTTCAAGACGTTGAAAAGCGAGCTATCCCAGTTGAGCACGCAATTCGCCAACAATCTGCTGGACGCCACCAATGCCTGGTCGCTGGACATCGAGGACGAATCTCGCCTTGCCGGCCTCCCGGAGTCGGCACGCGGCATGTTCCGCGAGGCTGCCGAACGCGCCGAGCAGGCCGGCTGGCGAATCACCCTGCACATGCCGAGCTTCCTCGCGGTCATGACACACGCCGAAGATCGCGGCCTGCGGGAGACACTCTACGAGGCATTCGTCACCCGCGCCTCCGACGTCGGACCGCATGCCGGCCAATGGAACAACGGCCCGGTCATGGACCGCATACTGGTCATCCGTCACGAGCTGGCGCAATTGCTCGGATTCGAGAATTACGCCCAGCGTTCGCTGGAAACCAAGATGGCCGGAGATCCCGCCGAGGTGCTGACATTCCTGCAGGATCTGGCCGAACAGGCAGTCCCAAAGGCCCGCCAGGAACTGGCCGATTTGCAGGCCTTCGCCCGGGAATCCGGTGGCCCCGAAGCCCTTCAGCCCTGGGATGTCATGTTCTATGGCGAGAAGCTGCGCGAGGCACGGTTCGCGATTTCACAGGAACAACTGAAGCCCTACTTCCCCGCCGATCAGGTGGTGGATGGACTGTTTGCCGTGGTCGGACGCCTGTTCGGCATACGGGTGCGAGAGCGCGACGAGGTATCCACCTGGCACCCGGACGTGCGCTTTTTCGAGATCGAGGACCAGGATGGAAATCCAAGGGGCCGCTTCTACCTCGACCTGTTCGCACGGGCGAACAAGCGCGGAGGCGCCTGGATGGCAGGGGCGATCCAGCGGCACCGATTGCCCGATGGGGCCATTCAGCAGCCGGCTGCCTTCCTCACCTGCAACTTCACCCCGCCAGTGGCCGGCGAGCCCTCATTACTGACGCACGACGAGGTCACGACCCTCTTCCACGAGTTCGGCCACGGCTTGCATCATCTCCTCACCCAGGTGGATGCCGCCAGCGTGTCAGGGATCAGCGGGGTTGCTTGGGATGCCGTCGAACTGCCTAGCCAGTTCCTCGAGAATTGGTGCTGGGAGCGCGAGGCACTCGATCTATTCGCAGCTCACCACCAGACCGGTGAACCCCTCCCAACCGACCTGTTCGAGCGATTGCGCGCCGCGCGCCAATTCCAGACCGGGATGCAAATGGTCCGGCAACTGGAGTTCTCGTTGTTCGACCTGCTGCTGCACCAGGACTTCGACCCGGCCGTGGGCGCACGTATCCAGGACACCCTCGATGAGGTGCGCCGCTCCGTGGCCGTGATCGAACCGCCTGCCTACAACCGGTTCCAGCATGGATTCGCGCACATTTTCGCAGGCGGATACGCGGCGGGCTACTACAGCTACAAGTGGGCCGAGGTCCTGTCGGCCGACGCCTGGTCTCGGTTCGAGGAGGACGGGGTGTTCAATGAGCAGGCCGGCTCGGATTTCCTGGTGCACATCCTCGAGCGCGGCGGCAGCGAGGACCCCATGGCTCTGTTCAAGGCATTCCGTGGACGCGAGCCCAGCATCGCTCCCCTGCTACGCCAACACGGCATTGCGGCCCGCGACTGAATAAGACAGATGATTCCGAGATCCAATGACAATCGGACCAGACCGGGCGCATTGCACTGGTTGATCGGCGTGGCGGCAGCATTCATCGTGCTCGCCGGATTGAAGACGGTAAATCATATCGTTACGCCATTCCTACTGGCCGCATTCCTGGCGATCATCAGTGCACCGCCTCTTGCCTGGATGCAGCGTCGCGGCATGCCGGGGATTCTCTCGATCTTGCTGCTTTTCTCGCTGGTCGGCCTGGCCTTTTTCCTACTGTTCGCCGCATTGCAGGGGGCGGCGGAAAGCCTCGCCGTCCAGGCTCCGCTGTACCAGGAAAAACTGGTTGGCTGGATGGAGCAACTCCGGGCCGCGCTGGGGGCACGTGGCGCCCCACCGGGGTTGCTCCCGGAAACCATACCGCTTCCCCAAGCCAGCACTGTCACCGGCATGGCCACGGGGATCGCTAGCGGACTGGGGCAGTTCACGGCCAGTACCTTGCTGGTGCTCCTGGCGTTCATGTTCCTCCTGCTCGAGGAGCGCACGCTGGCGGACAAGCTTGCCGCCGCCTTTCCCGGGCGACGTCGGGCAAGGGTGCGCACCCGTCGCTTCCTGCGCTCGGTCTACCGCTACTTGCTGATCAAAACCGGAGCGAGTCTGCTGACCGGCGTGCTTGTCGGAGTGGGCCTGAGCCTGCTGGACGTGGATTTCGCGATTCTCTGGGGCATCGTGGCCGGACTGTTGAACTTCATTCCCACCATCGGCTCGTTCATTGCCGCCATCCCCGCCATCGTTGTCGCCATCGTCAGCACGGAACCGTTGGTGATATTGCTCGTCGGTGTGCTCTATCTGGTGGTCAACATCAGTATCGGCAGCATTCTCGAACCCCGCCTGCTCGGTCGCACGCTAGGACTCTCCCCCGTGATCGTATTGATCTCGCTGCTGGTGTGGGGCTGGGTCTTTGGTCCGATCGGCATGTTGCTTGCTGTCCCGCTGACCATGATCGCCAAGCTCGCCCTCGACTCCAGCCCACAGACCCGTTGGGCGGGCATTTTGTTGAGCGACCGGGTCCGTCGCTCTCCGGGGCAAGCGTCGGCTCGCGCAGAGGGGGTACCGGAATGAATGGGCACAATTGCATAACCGTTCGATGACACCTCCGATCCCGTCCTTCGATGACTCCATCATTCGGTCGAACGCTGCCGGTTGTTCGCCCCCAGTGCACTCCACGCAAACCGGTCCCCACGAGGCACTCTTACAGCACCTGCAACGGCACGCCACCAACCGCTACATGCGTCCCATCGCCGACTACAATCGCGAGGCCTTCGAGCTCGTCGATGAGCAAGTAGGTGCCGACGGTCGACCCTTGATCCTCGATTCCGGCTGTGGGACGGGAGACAGCAGCCGGTCTTTGGCCCGCGTCCATCCCGACCACCTCGTCATCGGCATCGATCGGTCGGCTGACCGCCTGTCTCGACAGCGCGAGATCACGCCGGAAAATTGCATGTTGGTCCGAGCCGACCTCATCGACTTCTGGCGACTGGCCAACCGCGCAGGCTGGAAGCCAGCCCGCCATTACCTGCTCTATCCCAACCCGGAACCCAAACCCCGCCACTTGAAAAGACGGTTTCATGCCCATCCGGTATTTCCGGATCTCGTGGCCCTCGGCGGGGTCTTCGAATCGCGCAGCAACTGGCTGATTTACCTCCAGGAACTTGAACTAGCCCTCCGATACCATGGGCGGACAACCACCCTCCAGCCGTTGCCTGAACACGGCGCGCCCCTGACTCTCTTCGAGCAAAAATATCGAAGCAGTGGCCAGAAACTATGGCATTTGCAAACGGGAGAATGAGGTCCGGATGAGCACCGCAAGGCAAAACCGACACTATACCCACCTAGGCGAAACCCAGCGAATGTCGGTTTTTCTTTCCATTGACAAAGGCATTAGGGTATAGGGGCATGGAATTCGTTGCCGGTCACATAACAGGCAAATAATTGCCTATACTCGAGCGGCTGCGAGACTTTAGAAACGAAGCCAAAAAATAGTGGAAGCACGATTTCCGATCGAGTCCGTTCATGCAACCGAAAGAGGAGCCGACTGCATGTACAAGAAGATAATGGTGCCGGTGGATCTTGCGCACCTCGATGCGCTGGAGAAGTCGCTGACCGTCGCCTCTGACATGGCGAAGCATTATGATGCCGCGCTTTGCTATGTCGGGGTGACCACATCGCAACCCAGTTCAGTGGCCCGAACTCCCGAGGAGTATGCTCAGAAGATGGAGAAATTCTCCCACGAGCACGCTCCCGACAACGGTCAAGAGCCTACCAGCCGCGTCTACAACAGCCACGATCCTGTCGCGGACCTGGATGACATTCTCATCAAGGCAGTCGACGAGGTCGGCGCCGATCTGGTGATCATGGGAACTCATCTCCCGCACCATATCGATGCCATCATGCCGGGCAACGGCAGCAAGGTGGCGGCGCATACGGATGTCTCCGTCTTCCTCGTCCGGCCCTGATAAGCGAAAAGTATTCGTCATCAAATAACAATTCAACGGAGAAATTCACGTGGATAACAAACCCGAAAGTTCCCCGGATACACCGAACGAGTCGGTGGGCATCCCGGCACCGGAAGGTGAAGCCAATCTGATCGATACGGATTACCAGATTGGACAGGACAACTATCAGGCAGCTCCCATGGGTGTCAAAATTGACATTCACGGGGCCGTGTTTGTCATCTCTTCACTGTTGGTGCTGGCGTTCGTCATATTGACCCTGGCTCTTCCAGAGCAGTCGACCAGCCTCTTCGACGGCATGAAGAACTGGATCAACAGCAACCTGACCTGGTTCTTTCTGCTGTCGGCGAACATCTTCCTGATCCTGTGTATCGTCCTGATCTTCTCGCCCTTGGGGCGTGTGCGTATCGGCGGGGGCAATGCCAAACCGGACTTCTCCTATCTGGGCTGGTTTTCGATGCTGTTTGCCGCTGGCATGGGCGTCGGTCTCATGTTTTACGGTGTTTCCGAACCGCTGACCCACTACGGCACGGCCTTGGGCGGTACCAGCATGGGCGAAGCCGGCGCTCGGACGGACTGGGCTCCCTTGGGTGCTGCTGAGGGCGACCCGTCCGCGGCCATGAGTCTCGGGATGGCAGCGACCATCTTCCACTGGGGGCTGCATCCGTGGGCGATCTATGCCATCGTTGCCTTGGCGCTGGCGATCTTCTCCTACAACAAGGGTCTGCCGCTGACCGTTCGGTCGATCTTCTACCCGATCCTGGGTGAGCGCATCTGGGGCTGGCCCGGGCACGTGATCGACATACTTGCGGTCTTTGCCACCCTGTTCGGCTTGGCAACCTCCTTGGGTATCGGTGCGCAGCAGGCATCCGCCGGGCTTAGCCACTTGTTCGGGCTTCCCTCGGGCGACACGACGCTGGTGCTTCTCATTGCCGGGATTACGGCCGTGGCGGTCGTCTCGATCGTCGCGGGTGTCGACAAGGGCGTAAAACGCCTGTCCGAGTTCAACATGGTGCTGGCGTTCCTGCTGCTGATGTTCGTCGTCTTCGTCGGACCGACGCTCTTAATCGCCACCGGCTTTGTCAAGAACCTGGGCTCCTATCTGGTCGAACTACCCTTCCTTGCCAATCCGTTCGGGCGGGAAGACGCCAACTTCAGCCAGGGTTGGACGACGTTCTACTGGGCCTGGTGGATCAGCTGGTCACCGTTCGTCGGCATGTTCATCGCTCGGGTCAGCCGGGGTCGTTCGGTACGCGAGTTCCTGACCGCAGTGTTGCTGATCCCGTCCGTCGTCTCGGTATTCTGGATGACCGCCTTTGGCACCGCCGCTATCGACCAGCTGCAAAAGGGCTTCGAGGGCGCTACGAATGCTGATCTGCCGATCAAGCTGTTCGAAGTACTCGGTCAGATGCCGTGGACCGAGGTCACGTCGTTCATCGCCATCGTCTTGGTGATCATCTTCTTTGTCACGTCGTCGGACTCGGGGTCGCTGGTAATCGACACCATCACCGCAGGCGGGAAGATCGATGCACCCAAGCCCCAGCGTGTCTTCTGGGGCGTGATCGAGGGCGCAATTGCCATTGCACTGCTCGTCGGTGGTGGACTGGCAGCGTTGCAGGCCGTCGCAGTCTCGGCGGGCCTGCCATTCACCTTCGTGCTGCTGGTTGGCTGTTATGCCATCGTCAAGGGACTGATGGATGAACCGCGGCCCAAGAAGGCCAAGGCCTGACCGAAGGCTCTACCGACTAAAAGAAAGGCGGCCACTGGCCGCCTTTTTTTGTCCATCCAGATCGGCGTCGGGGCGCCGAACTAGCTCCAGAGATCGCCCACGGGGGTTTCTGGGCTGTAATGCGTGGCTATCTGCGCCTGCAGCAATTCGGCGGTAGCCAGGGCATCCAGTTTCGCGTGATGCGAGGAATACGCCGGCAATCCGTATCGAGTGCGGCTGTCGGCCAGCCGAATGGAAACCGGCGTTCCACCGAAGAATGCCTTAAGCCGGCTCAACCATCCATGCCGCTGCTGGCGGGCCTCGAGGGCCATGGTGTCGATGACAGGGAACAGGCAGCGTTCGCCCCGCCGAGAAACCACCGCGGTATCGAGAAAGGGACGTTCGATATGGCGAAAGTGCACCACGGCCAAACGTCCGGCCAATGCGTCCAACACCTCGTCCAAAACCTCGTTGAGGTCCGGAGCGTCGGCCACTTCCGCGTGTGTAATGCGATGGAAGATTATCGAGGCTTCGTCAAGAGGGCGTTGGGGACGCACCACCCAGTAGTGGCCCGCATTGGGTCGAATGGTTCGCAGCGTGAACGGCACCATGCCGATACTCACGATGGCATGACGGTGATGGTCCATACCGGTGGTTTCGAAATCGAGCGCCATCATTTCCACGTCTCGAATAGGCGTCTCCGGATCGGGCATGTCGGTGGCGTAGAACTGTTGCAGTGCCGGATCACGGCAAGCCCGCGCCTGTTCGGAAAAGAAGGTTTCCCAAGTGGGCGTCGTTGCGTCTTTTTGTTGGGATGAAAGCATTGATCAACGGCTCGGCATGGGATATCGAAAACGAAGAAATTTCTGCGCATTGCTCAAGACTTGAAATGCATCCTTGAGATTGTGCCGTTCGCCGTCGGAGACTTTCTCCGGCTCGATGTTGTTATCCGGCTTTTGGTCATGTTTCAGTTCGTAGGCCTGATGGCGAACGCGCACCATGGCGATAAATTCCAGCGCATAGCGAAGCTTGTCAGTCTGGCCGGCCGGCAGTGATTTGGCTTCGCTGATGTCATCGAGTCGATCAAAAGAGTTTTGCGCCCGAGACCCGACGGCGATCGCATGCACCCGGATCACGTCGACCAGCGGCGCCGTCCCGCGGCGCTTGATATTGATCGAATTGTTGTGCTTCCCGTCCTGCTCCATGACAAAGGTGCGGAAAAATCCCAATGGCGGGGTTCGATTCAAGGCATTGCGAGCCATAGCGGCGAGGAACAGCGGGCTCTGCTGCCCCTTGGCGGCGACCTGGTCCTGCAGTTGCTCCACGAAGCGTTCCTCGCCGTGGACCGCTTCGAGATCAAAGAAGATCGAACTGTGCAAAAGCCGCTCAGGATCGGGGTCACTGATCCACTCGTCGAAATAACGCTTCCAGACCGACAACGGTTGTCGCCATTTGGGGTTGGTTCCCATGATGCCGCCTGTGCAATAGGTGTACCCACAGGCGTCCAGCCCGTCGCTCACCCGTTTGGCCAGATCGGCGAACCAGGCGTCGTGCTCTTCGGGAATAAACGAGTCATCAATAATCAGCGCGTTATCCTGGTCTGTACTGATCGACTGTTCATTGCGCGCCATTGATCCGTTGACCATGAAGCAGTAAGGCACCGGTGGGGGGCCTATCTCTGCTTCTGCCAACTCGATCAGTCGCCGTATCAGACTGCGACCGATTGAAGACATGGCCTGCCCGACCATCTTCGAGGTGGCCCCTTCCTCCACCAGGCGGACGAATGCGGCTCGTACATCCGGCATCAGCCGTTCGAGACCCTTGACGCTTGACTGGTTGAAGATGTTGCTCACCAGGTAAAGACTGCTGTGCGTCTCGTATCGAACAATGTCGGACAAGTGCACCACGCCCACCGGCCGGCGCCGATGCAAGACCGGCAAGTGATGAACGTTGTTGCGCAACATCGCCATCATCGCTTCATACACCGCCTCGTCCGACTGGATCGTGACCAGTCGCTCGTGCTTGATGTCGGCCAAGCGGGTGTCGGTTGTACCCTCGGCGGCAAGCACCCGAATCCGCAAGTCCTGATCGGTCAGTATGCCCGTCAGGCGCCAGTGCCCACCGTCGGTGCCGACAAAGGCCTTTTCATCCTCCGCGCCACTGGCTGACAGAAGCAAGATCGAGGAGACCTGGCTCTCGGTCATGCGCCGCGCCGCCTCGCCCACCGACGCACTTTCCTCGATGGAGACCGGACTGCGACCGAGCAAGCGACGCACCCGGGTGACCATCATGTCGTTCTCGCGCTCGTTCTGTTGAACGGTGGATTGCAAGCGCGGCCCGGAAAGCTCGACGAAATCGGCGAAGTTATCGTCTGCCGAACATAGCCGGTCGAACACCTGTGCCGGGATCATGTAGAGCAGCGTGTCCTCGATGGCTTTGGCCGGAAAACGCGCCCGACGTTGATGCATCAAACCGGTGTGGCCGAGAATGTCTCCTTCGCTCAACCGGTTATACAACTCGCCGTTGTGCCGATACACCTCGATTGCCCCGCTACGCACATAACGCAGTGATTCGATGGGCTCACCATATTCCTGGACCGTGGATCCGGACTTGAAATAAGCCACTTCCACGGACTGCGCCACCTCGTCGAGCAGTTCCTCGCTGAGGCTTTCGAAGGGCGGGAATTGCCCGATGTGATCGCGTATTTCTCTGACTTCTGCTTCCATTCTTTTCCTCGCCTAGTCTCATAGACTTTACAACGAAAAAGACCGGCATCCCTCACAGGATACCGGCCATCGTCAGCGCATTTTATGTGGCTGTCGCTTGGTGCGAATTATTTCGGATCAGAAATCGTAGCGGAAACCGACCGACGCCGTCTGGCCCCCGACGCCGAGCGTTTCCTTTATACCACCGCGACGGTCAGTCAAAGCGGCACTTTCTTCCTCGTAGTAGTACTCGGCAAAGAGCTTCAGGCTTTTCATCAACTGGTAGTCGTAGCCGGCGTGAAAGATGTTTTCACCGTAGCCCTCTACATCCGCAATCATCCCCTTGAAGGTATGCTTACCAACGGTGTAGGAACTGAACAAGTTCAGAGCAAGGTTGCCATCAGCGTCACTGTCGTCTGTGTACTGTTCGGCTTTGGCACCGATATACATGGACCCGTTACCCACATTCTCGATGTTATGCATCAGCGAGAGGCCATAGATCGTCGCGTCGGTCGAACCACCGGCATCATCCATGCCTGCGGAAAGTGTGGTGTTACCGAAATCGTATGAGGCCGTCGCCTGTACACGATCATCTTGGTCACCGTTGACCTTGCCGTAACCACCTTCATCGCTATATCCAGCCGAGAAGGAAAAGCCAGCAAAATCGGGGCTGTAATAAGCGAGTGTG